>NZ_JBFBCB010000014.1:0-144310 GCF_040682975.1 Streptomyces sp. NPDC051051 | reverse complement strand
GGAAGCCGGCCGCGGCCGCCGCCCAGCCCGAGTAGCTGTTCAGCATGGAGACGACGACCGGCATGTCGCCGCCGCCGATCGAGGCGACCAGGTGCGGGGCGGCCCCTCTCTTGTGCTCGACCCCTGGAGGTCAGGCGTCCTTGCTCAGGTTCGGACCCGCGCCACCGGCCGCCTGCTCGATCGGCGGGACGTCCGGCAGGGCCGACTTCTCCTCACCCCGGAAGGTGAAGGTCTTGGCGTCGCCCTCGCCCTCGGTGTCCACGACCACGATGTGACCGGGGCGCAGCTCGCCGAAGAGGATCTTCTCCGAGAGCGTGTCCTCGATCTCGCGCTGGATGGTGCGGCGCAGCGGCCGCGCACCCAGCACCGGGTCGTATCCCTTCTTGGACAGCAGCTCCTTGGCGGACTGGGAGAGCTCGATGCCCATGTCCCGGTCCTTCAGGCGCTCGTCGACCTTGCCGACCATCAGGTCGACGATCTGGAGGATGTCCCCCTGGGTCAGCTGCGGGAAGACGACCACGTCGTCGACGCGGTTGAGGAACTCGGGCCGGAAGTGCTGCTTCAGCTCGTCCGAGACCTTGTTCTTCATGCGCTCGTAGTTGGACTTCGTGTCGCCCGCGGCGGCGAAGCCGAGGTTGAAGCCCTTGGAGATGTCCCGCGTGCCGAGGTTGGTCGTCATGATGATGACCGTGTTCTTGAAGTCCACGACCCGGCCCTGGGAGTCGGTCAGACGGCCGTCCTCCAGGATCTGGAGCAGCGAGTTGAAGATGTCCGGGTGGGCCTTCTCCACCTCGTCGAAGAGGACGACAGAGAACGGCTTGCGGCGGACCTTCTCGGTCAGCTGGCCGCCCTCTTCGTAACCCACGTATCCGGGCGGGGAACCGAAGAGACGCGACACCGTGTGCTTCTCGCTGAACTCCGACATGTCGAGGGAGATCAGCGCGTCCTCGTCACCGAAGAGGAACTCGGCGAGCGCCTTGGACAGCTCGGTCTTACCGACACCGGACGGGCCGGCGAAGATGAACGAGCCACCCGGACGCTTCGGGTCCTTGAGGCCCGCACGCGTACGGCGGATCGCCTTCGAGAGCGCCTTGACGGCGTCCTTCTGTCCGATGACCCGCTTGTGGAGCTCGTCCTCCATGCGCAGCAGACGCGAGGACTCCTCCTCGGTCAGCTTGAAGACCGGGATGCCGGTGGCGGTCGCGAGGACCTCGGCGATCAGCTCGCCGTCGACCTCGGCGACGACGTCCATGTCGCCGGCCTTCCACTCCTTCTCGCGCTTGGCCTTGGCGGCCAGGAGCTGCTTCTCCTTGTCGCGGAGGGAGGCGGCCTTCTCGAAGTCCTGCGAGTCGATCGCGGACTCCTTGTCGCGGCGGACGCCGGCGATCTTCTCGTCGAACTCGCGCAGGTCCGGCGGCGCGGTCATCCGGCGGATGCGCATCCGGGAACCGGCCTCGTCGATCAGGTCGATCGCCTTGTCCGGCAGGAAGCGGTCCGAGATGTACCGGTCGGCCAGGGTGGCGGCCTGGACCAGCGCCTCGTCGGTGATGGAGACGCGGTGGTGCGCCTCGTACCGGTCGCGCAGACCCTTGAGGATCTCGATGGTGTGCGGCAGCGACGGCTCCGCGACCTGAATGGGCTGGAAGCGGCGCTCGAGGGCCGCGTCCTTCTCCAGGTGCTTGCGGTACTCGTCCAACGTGGTCGCACCGATGGTCTGGAGCTCACCGCGGGCCAGCATCGGCTTCAGGATCGAAGCGGCGTCGATGGCGCCTTCGGCGGCACCCGCACCGACCAGCGTGTGCAGCTCGTCGATGAACAGGATGATGTCGCCGCGGGTGCGGATCTCCTTGAGGACCTTCTTCAGGCGCTCCTCGAAGTCACCGCGGTAACGGGAGCCGGCGACCAGCGCGCCGAGGTCCAGGGTGTAGAGGTGCTTGTCCTTGAGGGTCTCGGGCACCTCGCCCTTGACGATGGCCTGGGCGAGGCCCTCGACGACGGCGGTCTTGCCGACGCCGGGCTCACCGATCAGGACCGGGTTGTTCTTGGTACGGCGGGACAGCACCTGCATGACCCGCTCGATCTCCTTCTCGCGCCCGATGACCGGGTCGAGCTTGGACTCACGAGCGGCCTGGGTGAGGTTCCGGCCGAACTGGTCGAGGACCAGGGACGTCGAGGGCGTGCCCTCGGCAGGCCCGCCGGCGGCGGCGGTCTCCTTGCCCTGGTAGCCGGAGAGCAGCTGGATCACCTGCTGCCGCACCCGGTTGAGATCTGCACCCAGCTTGACCAGGACCTGGGCGGCGACGCCCTCGCCCTCACGGATCAGGCCGAGCAGGATGTGCTCCGTGCCGATGTAGTTGTGGCCCAGCTGAAGGGCCTCGCGGAGCGACAGCTCCAGGACCTTCTTGGCACGGGGGGTGAAGGGGATGTGCCCGGACGGGGCCTGCTGGCCCTGGCCGATGATCTCCTCCACCTGCTGGCGGACCGCCTCGAGCGAAATCCCGAGGCTCTCAAGGGCCTTGGCGGCGACACCCTCACCCTCGTGGATCAGGCCCAGGAGGATGTGCTCGGTGCCGATGTAGTTGTGGTTGAGCATCCGGGCTTCTTCCTGAGCCAGGACGACAACCCGCCGCGCGCGGTCGGTGAACCTCTCGAACATCGTTAATCGCTCCTCAGAGCGGTCAGGCAGTGAAGGGAACTTCCCCTCCCTGTCCTTCCGCAGCTTAGTCCCGCAAGCGGGGACCGCTCATTCCAACTGCCGACACCGTCGATGGCCTCCTGACCCCGAACGCCGACATCTGCTCCAACCCGATGGTGCGAGACGATGTTCCCGCAGGCCAGACAGTTACCCCAGTCGCCAGTACGCCGATGGCGAACGTGAGACTCCCTTTTCCTGCGTGTCGCCCCCTCCCACTAGGGATGTCTTACCCGCTGGGACCGACACTCCATGCCGTGGGCGCCCATTCCCTCCGCTACGGGCGAACAACCTTGCGCCTCCCGGCACCCCCGCACGCCCCCGTGTCGACACTCTGCGCTCTTGCGCGAGAACCCAGCGTAACGCGGGAGGCTTCGGGACCGTTGCACTCGGCATGGTTGGCCCCGTCCCTCCGCCCGCGTCCCGGACCGCACCTTCCACCGCCGCCGCGGACGCCTCCGCGGCGCCCCCTCCGGCGACCGCGTCCCCGGCCGCCGCTGCGGCATCCACGGTCCCCCTTTCCTGCAAGGCGCTCGATCCGGACCGTCCGGCCGAGAGCGTCCGCGGCTGGTACGAGAACGAACTGGGGTGGGCCACGGTGCCCGGAGAGCCGGTACGACTTCGGGTGGGCCTGCGTTTCGACGTCCTGGACGTGCCGGCCGAGGCGGGCCACCCGGCGCTGCGGCACCTGGCGCCGGGTTCGCCGGTGGCCGTGCAAGGCGACCGGATGAGGCTGCTGGTGGCGGCGGGAAGCGCGGAGGAGCTGCCGGGAATCCTGCGGTGGCTGGAGTGGGACGCATTGGTGCCGGATCTGACGGCGACCGGCGCGGGCGGGGCCTTCGAGGCGCCCCTGCCGCCGGACGGGACGCGTCCCGGAACAGCGCTGCAGGGGGCCGCCGTGTGGATGCGGCCCCCCGTCGGAGGGTGCGAGGTCGAGGCCTCGCTGCCGACGATGTCGGCCTTGGGGGGCGTTGGGGGCGCCCCCGACCTGGTGCGCTTGGTGGACACCCTGGCGACGCACTGTCACCGTGTCCGGCTGCGACGCGCCTGCGCTCAGCCGTTGGCCTTCTCGTAGGCCTCGCGGATGGTCGCGGGAACACGGCCGCGGTCGTTGACCTCGTAGCCGTTCTCCTTCGCCCACGCGCGGATCTGAGCGGTGTCCTGGCTGCCACCGGCAGCGGCGCGCGTCTTTCCGCGTCCACCCGAGGCACGGCCTCCGGTGCGCCGACCGCCCTTCACGTACGGGTCGAGAAGGCTGCGCAGCTTGTCGGCATTGGCAGTCGTGAGATCGATCTCGTACGTCTTGCCGTCCAGCGCGAACGTCACGGTCTCGTCGGCCTCGCCACCGTCGAGGTCGTCGACAAGAAGGACCTGAACCTTCTGTGCCACCGGATTTCCTTTCATCGATAACGTGAGGGCCGGGGGTCTGCGGCGTTCCGCCGTTTCGCCGCCCCCTGATATATGCAGTACTGCAGTACACCGGAAAGCAAACCGCTTTTGCCGGGAAAACACAAACCCTCGGGAGAGACCGACCGCCCGTCCCCCGCACGGAAACGTGCGCGTTTCGGACATAGGGCACCCGGGCAAGGCGACTCCGCCGTAATGGACCCGGCGATCACAGATGCAGAAGCATCCGGCTGTTGCCCAAGGTGTTCGGTTTCACTCGTTCGAGACCGAGGAACTCCGCGACGCCCTCGTCATAGGAACGCAGTAGCTCCGCGTAGACGTCGGTGTCGACGGGCGTCTCACCGATCTCCACGAAGCCGTGCTTGCCGAAGAAGTCCACTTCGAAGGTCAGACAGAAAACCCGGCGAACACCGAGCCAGCGTGCGGTCTGCAGCAACTTCTCCAACAACTGGTGACCGACGCCGGCGCCCTTCAGGCCGGGCTTCACCGCGAGCGTGCGGACTTCCGCGAGGTCTTCCCACATCACGTGCAGCGCGCCGCAGCCGACGACCTCGGCGTTGTCGTCGCGTTCGGCGACCCAGAACTCCTGGATGTCCTCGTAAAGGGTCACCGTCGCTTTGTCGAGCAGGATGCCGCCGCGGACGTACGCGTCAAGGAGACGACGTACCGCGGGGACATCGCCGGTCCGGGCCCGGCGGACGGTGATGGCTTTAGCGCTGACTTCAGGGCTCTGTGCTGACATGAGCGGACGCTATCGCCCGTCGGCCTCCGTCGGGGACCCGGGGTTCTCCCGCGCACTCCCGGCTTCCGGGCGTTCGGAAGTTTCGGGTCCCTGGACGATGCGTACCGCGTCGCTCAGGGCATGGCGCTGTTCGTCGCTCATCATCCCGAAGAAGGCGACGAGAGCTGCGGCGGGGTTGTCGCTCTGCGACCAGGCCTCGTTCATCAGGGCGGCGGCGTAGGCGGCACGCGTGGAGACCGCCTCATATCGATAGGCCCGGCCTTCCGCCTCGCGGCGCACCCAGCCCTTCTGATGGAGATTGTCCAAAACGGTCATCACCGTGGTGTAGGCGATGGACCGTTCCTTCTGAAGGTCTTCCAGGACTTCCCGAACGGTGACCGGGCGGTTCCACTTCCACACCCGCGTCATGACCGCGTCTTCGAGTTCTCCCAAGGGGCGAGGCACAACTCAGAACAATAGTGGGAGAGCGCGTCAATCGCGTGCCGGACGTGCACTTTCTTCGACAAGAGCGAACAAAAAGGGCGTACGGCACCCGATGGGGGCCGTACGCCCGAGGGGCGCGCGGGGGACGTGCGAGGACCTGCGTGCGGTCAGGCCTCGGTGTTCGCGGCGGGCCGGCGCGTGCTCTCCGCGCGCGCGAGGGCGGCGTCGACGGCCGCGTCCTCCTTGGCCTTGTTGGTGCCGCCCTGGGTCTTCACGATCACCCTGATCAAGCCGATGAAGAAGGCGGCCATGACGACGGGGGGAAGAAGCGCGGAGACATAGTCCATGGATCCAGGGTAGCCAGGGAGGAACGGGACATCGGGGCGGGGTCGCGCTACCGCGGATCGTGTCGGCGGTGTCCGCTCAGCCGACGGCGAGCCGCTCCCGGGGGCCGGTGGACGGCGAGGCGGAGGACGGCGGGACGGGCTTGCGCCGCGGGAAGACCTCGCCCGGCGTGGGGACGGGCCGGCGGGAGGGTTCCGGCTCCTGCGGCTTCACGGGGACGGGGCCGGGAGCGGGCGGGGCCGGCTTCTCGGCGGGTTTCCGCGCGGGCCGCGGCGTCGGCTCCTCGGCGGCGACCGCCAGGCGGTGGGGGCCGGCCTCCTCCGTGGCCGCGCCACGGCCCCCGGGAAGGGCCAGGAGGCGCGTACGGGACGCCGGCACCACGGGAGCGGCCGGTACCGCCCGGCGGACCGCACGACGGGCCAGGCGGGCGCGTACGTCCTGCTCCGCGAGGGCCTGGCAGCGCTCCAGGAGGGCGGCCGCCTTCGGGTTCCCCCGCAGGGCGCGCAGGGCTGCGAGGTCGTCGGCCTCGGGCCGGTGACCGGCGCCGAGCACCTCCTCCAGGAGCGTGAGGTATCCGGCGGCGGTGCCGGGGAGGGCGGCGCGGTACCGGGCGAGGTCGGACACCAGGAAGGCCCGCAGCCGGGCGGTCTCGCGCACGGCCTCGTCGAGGGATGCGGCGAGGCGGTGGCAGTCCTGGACGTCCTCGGCCGAGGCGGGACCGGGGTGGAGGGCGAGGGCGAGGGCACGGCGGAGCACACGCAGCTCCTCCGCACCGAACACCATGCCGCCGCGGGATCCGTAGGGCGTGGGCATGCGGCGACGATACGCGCTAATCAGACAAACTCGACATAAGGAGTGGGCGTGGCGCGCCCTGTTCCCCCGGGTCGGACACACGTCGCACCGGGTCGGACGGACGGTTCCGCCGGGGCGGGCGGCCGCTCCGGCCGGGTCGCCCCGCCCTCACGCGCCCGCCCACCCGCTCACATCCGCGAGACGTTCCGTTCGTACACCAGGCGCAGCCCGATCAGCGTCAGCCACGGCTCGTGCTCGTCGATCACCGAGGACTCGCCCAGCACCATCGGCGCCAGCCCGCCCGTGGCGATCACCGTCACGTCGTCGGGGTCCTCCGACAGTTCCCTGGCCATCCGGCCCACGACGCCGTCGACCTGGCCGGCGAAGCCGTAGACGATGCCGGACTGCATCGCCTCGACCGTGTTCTTGCCGATCACGCTGCGGGGGCGGGCGACCTCGATCTTGCGCAGCTGCGCGGCCTTGACGCCCAGGGCCTCGACGGAGATCTCGATGCCGGGCGCGATGACGCCGCCGACGTACTCCCCGCGCGCGCTGATCGCGTCGAACGTGGTCGCCGTGCCGAAGTCCACGACGATCGCCGGGCCGCCGAACAGCTCGTTGGCGGCGACCGCGTTGATGATGCGGTCGGCGCCGACCTCCTTGGGGTTGTCGAAGAGGATCGGTACGCCCGTCTTCACACCGGGCTCGACGAGCACCGCGGGGACGTCGCCGTAGTAGCGGCGGGTCACCTCGCGCAGCTCGTGCAGGACGGACGGGACCGTCGCGCAGATGGCGATGCCGTCGATGCCGTCGCCCAGCTCCACCCCGAGGAGGGGGTGCATGCCCATCAGGCCCTGGAGGAGGACCGCCAGCTCGTCGGCCGTGCGGCGGGCGTCCGTCGAGATCCGCCAGTGCTCGACGATGTCCTCCCCGTCGAACAGGCCGAGCACGGTGTGCGTGTTCCCTACGTCGATCGTCAGCAGCATGGCCGGATCCCGCTCCTACTCCGCCGCTCGCAGGTCCAGGCCGATGTCCAGGATCGGCGAGGAATGGGTCAGGGCGCCCACGGCCAGGAAGTCGACACCGGTGTCGGCGTACACCTTGGCGTTGTCCAGGGTGAGCCGGCCGGAGGCCTCCAGCAGTGCGCGCCCGCCGACCACACCGACGGCCTCCGCGCACTCCTCGGGCGTGAAGTTGTCCAGCAGGATCAGGTCGGCGCCGGCCTCCACGACCTCGCGCAACTGGTGCAGGGTGTCGACCTCGACCTCGATCGGCACGTCCGGGAAGGCCTCCCGCACGGCCTGGAAGGCCTGGGCGACGCCGCCCGCGGCGACCACGTGGTTGTCCTTGACCAGCGCCGCGTCGGACAGCGACATGCGGTGGTTGACGCCGCCGCCGCAGCGCACGGCGAACTTCTCCAGCGACCGCAGGCCCGGCGTGGTCTTCCGGGTGTCGCGCACGCGTGCCCCGGTGCCCTCCAGGGCGTCCGCCCACGCGCGCGTGGCGGTCGCGATGCCGGAGAGGCGGCACATCAGGTTCAGCGCGCTGCGCTCGGCGGTGAGGAGGTCACGCGTGCGCGTGGTGACCGACAGCAGCTTCTGCCCGGCCTCCACGCGGTCTCCGTCCTCGACGTGCCGCTCGACCTCGAACTCGTCCGTGCAGACGACCGAGAGGACGGCCTCGGCGACCCTGAGGCCCGCCACCACGCCCGCCTCGCGCGCGCTGAAGTCCGCGGTGGCCACCGCGTCCTCGGGGATGGTCGCGACCGTCGTCACGTCCACGCCGTGGGCAAGGTCCTCCTGGATGGCGACGTTGGCGATGTCCTCGACCTCGACCGGGTCGAGCCCGGCGTCGGCCAGGAGCTGGGCGAGCGCGGGATCCAGCCCGCACTCCAGGTACTCCTCGTCGGTGAGGTCGGCGTCCGTGCCACAGGCACAGCCGTCGCCGCAGCCGCCGCTCTGGACGAGGGGAAGGTCCTCGGGGGTGCTCACTTCTGTCACTGCTCCTGCTGCTGCCGGGTCGGGGGGAAGTCTGCGGTATCGGTGGTGTGCACGGCGAGCGTCCGGTCCGGATTCAGCCGTACGACGATGTGGCGGCGCCAGTCGGTGTCGTCGCGCTCGGCGCGGTCCTCGCGCCAGTGGCAGCCGCGGGTCTCCTCGCGCAGCCGGGCGGCGGCGACCAGGACGCGCGCCACGCACAGGAGGTTGGTGGCCTCCCAGGTGTCGACGCCGGGCTCGGCGGTCTTGCCGTTCTCGTCGAGGGCGTCGCGGGCCTCCGTGTGCAGCCGCTGGAGGTGCTCGGCGGCCTTCTCCAGGGAGCCGGCGGAGCGCAGGACGCCCGCGCCCTCGGTCATGATCCGCTGGATGGCGAACCGGGCCTCGGGGGCGAGGAGGGGGTGCGCGGGCCTGCCGGGGTGCTCGACGGGCGCGGGCACGCGCGCGGGGAGGCCGTCCGCCGACCGGCTCGCCGCGATGTCGGCGGAGATGCGCTCGGCGTAGACGAGGCCCTCCAGGAGGGAGTTGGAGGCGAGCCGGTTCGCGCCGTGCACACCGGTGCAGGCGACCTCACCGCAGGCGTAGAGGCCCGGCACGGTGGTCCGGCCGTGCGAGTCGGTGCGCACGCCGCCGGAGGCGTAGTGGGCGGCCGGGGCGACCGGGACGGGCTCGGTGACCGGGTCGATGCCGTGCGCCCGGCAGGCGGCGAGGATGGTCGGGAAGCGGTGTTCCCACATCTCGGCGCCGAAGTGGCGGGCGTCGAGGTACATGTGCTCGGCGTCCAGCTCCTGCATGCGGCGCATGATGCCCTTGGCGACGATGTCCCGGGGCGCCAGCTCGGCCAGCTCGTGCTGCCCCAGCATGAAGCGCGCGCCGTTGCCGTCGACCAGGTGGGCACCCTCGCCGCGCACCGCCTCGGAGACGAGCGGCTGCTGGCCCTCCGCGTCCGGACCGAGGAACAGCACGGTCGGGTGGAACTGCACGAACTCCAGGTCGGAGACCTCCGCGCCCGCGCGCAACGCCAGCGCGACGCCGTCGCCCGTCGACACGGACGGGTTGGTGGTCGCGGAGAAGACCTGCCCCATGCCACCGGTGGCGAGGACCACCGCGGGCGCGTGCACGGCGCCCACGCCGTCGTGCTGGCCCTCCCCCATGACGTGCAGGGAGACACCGGCGGTGCGGCCGTCGGCGTCCGTGAGGAGGTCCAGGACGAGCGCGTTCTCGATCGTGCGCAGCCCGCGCGCGCGGACCGCCTCGACGAGCGCGCGGGAGATCTCCGCGCCGGTCGCGTCACCGCCCGCGTGCGCGATGCGGCGGCGGTGGTGGCCTCCCTCGCGGGTCAGCTCCAGGCCGCCTCCCTCGGACTCGTCGAAGTGGGCGCCGGTCTCGATGAGCCGCCGTACGGCGTCGGGGCCCTCGGTGACGAGGAGGCGTACCGCGTCCTCGTCGCACAGGCCCGCGCCCGCCACCAGCGTGTCCTCGAGGTGCTGTTCGGGCGTGTCGC
Organism: Streptomyces sp. NPDC051051; assembly: GCF_040682975.1. Lineage (NCBI taxonomy): Bacteria > Bacillati > Actinomycetota > Actinomycetes > Kitasatosporales > Streptomycetaceae > Streptomyces > Streptomyces sp. NPDC051051. Next base: position 134,411 of record NZ_JBFBCB010000014.1, on the reverse strand, counting down.
CCTCGCCGAGCGCGGCGGCTATGCCGCCCTGCGCCCAGCGGGTGGAACCGTCGTCCAGGCGGGCCTTGGTGACGACGACCGTCGTCAGTCCCGCGGCCTCGCAGCGCAGGGCGGCGGTGAGGCCGGCCACCCCGGAACCGACGACCACGACGTCCGCGGAGATGGACCACCCGGGCGCGGGCGCGTGCAGTCGTATGCCTGTGCTGGTCACGAGGCGGCTCCGAAGGTGAGGGGGAGGTTGTCGATCAGCCTGGTCGTGCCGACCCGGGCGGCGACCGCGAGGACCGCCTCGCCGGTGAAGTCGTCCTCGATGTCGCCGAAGTCGGACGGGTCGACGAGGGCGAGGTAGTCCAGTCGCAGCGGCGGGACCATGCGCGCGGCCTCGTCCAGGACCGTGCGGGCGGCGGCCCGGACGGCGGCCACGGAGCCGGGGGCGGCCTTGGCCACGGCGTGCGCGTCGGCGGCCGCGCGGGACTCGCCCAGGGCGCTGAGCGCCTCCGCACGGGCGCGGGTGGCGGGCACCTCACGCGCGCGTGCCCGCAGCGCCTCCTGCGCGGCGTGCCGGTCACGGCCCGCGAACAGGGCCCGGGACAGGGCGAGCGCGGTGCGCCGCTCGGCCGGTGACAGGTAGCGGTTGCGGCTGGAGAGGGCCAGGCCGTCGTCCTCGCGCACGGTCGGGACGGCGACGATGTCGACGCCGAAGTTGAGGTCGCGCACCATGCGCCGGATCAGGGCGAGCTGCTGGGCGTCCTTCTGCCCGTACAGGGCCACGTCGGGGCGCGTCAGGTGCAGCAGCTTGGCGACGACGGTGAGCATGCCGTCGAAGTGCCCGGGGCGTGCGGCACCCTCCAGGCGCTCCCCCATCGGGCCGGCGCTGACGCGGACCTGGGGCTCGCCGCCGGGATAGACCTCGTCGACGGAGGGGGCGAACACGACGTCGGCACCGGCCTCCTCGGCGATCTTGAGGTCGGCGTCCAGGGTGCGCGGGTAGCGGTCGAGGTCCTCGCCCGCGCCGAACTGGAGCGGGTTGACGAAGACCGTGACGACGACCTCGCCCCGCGGTCCGGCGATCTCGCGCGCGGTGCGGACGAGGGTGGCGTGACCCTCGTGCAGGGCGCCCATCGTCATCACCACGGCGCGGCGGCCCGCACGCGTGCGTGCGTGCAGTTCATCCGCGGTGCGCAGCAGGGTCGTGGTCATCGGGCATCTCCCTCGGCACCGTCGGTCCCCTTGGCGAGCACCCCGAGGAGGTCCTCGGCGAGTTCCGGCTTGAGCAGGCCGCTGGCGAGGGCCCGGTCGGCCGTCGCGCGGGCCATCGCCAGATAGCCGTCGACGCTCTGCGGGGCGTGCCTGCGCAGTTCCGAGACGTGGGCGGCGACCGTGCCCGCGTCGCCGCGCGCGACGGGGCCGGTGAGCGCCGCGTCGCCGGAGCGCAGCGCGTTGTCCAGGGCGGCGCCCAGCAGCGGGCCGAGCATCCGGTCGGGGGCCTCGACACCGGCCGCGCGCAGGAGCTCCAGCGACTGGGCGACCAGGGTGACGAGGTGGTTGGCGCCGAGGGCGAGGGCCGCGTGGTAGAGCGGCCGGTTCTCCTCGGCGATCCACTCCGGTTCGCCGCCCATCTCGATGACGAGGGCCTCGGCGGCCAGCCGCAGTTCGTCGGGCGCGGTGACGCCGAAGGAGCAGCCGGCCAGGCGCTGGACGTCCACCGCGGTACCGGTGAAGGTCATCGCCGGGTGCAGGGCCAGCGGCAGCGCGCCCGCGCGCAGGGCGGGGTCCAGGACGTGCGCGCCGTACCGGCCGGAGGTGTGCACGAGCAGTTGCCCCGGGCGGACGGCGCCGGTCTCGGCGAGGCCCTCGACGAGGCCGGGGAGGGCGTCGTCGGGGACGGTCAGCAGCACGAGGTCGGCGCGCCGCAGGACCTCGGCGGGGGTGACGAGGGGGACGTCCGGCAGCATCGTCGCGGCGCGCCGCCGGGAGGCGTCGGAGACGCCGGAGACGGCGACCGGCCGGTGCCCGGCGAGCTGGAGGGACGCGGCGAGAGCGGGGCCCACACGACCGGCGCCGACGACGCCGACGGTGAGCCGCGCGGGGCGGTCCCTGGGGTCTGGCTGTTGGACTGTACTCACGCGACGGCGGCCTTCCCGTTCCAGTCCGCTCTGGGTACCGGACGATTTCTCGTCATGTTAACGCGATCGGTTGCCGAGGGCCCCGGTCGTCCACAGGCTGTGGGTAACCGCACTTTCCCTCCGGCACGGAAATCGGGTGCCCGTGCGGCCACGCGCGCGAAATGATCCACGGCATGAGCGATACGGCGGATCAGCCCCCGCGGGCGTACGAGCAGGAGCCGTCCGGCCCGGTGACGGAGCCGGAGTCGGAGCCGGTGTCGGACGACGAACGGCGCAGGCGGCGCTGGGAACGGCGAAGGCGCGTGGCCCGCAGCGCGCGGCGGGTGCTCGCGCGCTCGGGTCTCCAGAGCACGATCCGCCAGCGGCTCGCCCTCCTGGACGCGGCCGGGGAGGTGTACGACCTGGACGAATCCGTGGACGCGTACGGCGACGGCGTCGTCGCCGCCCTGGAGGCCGAGGTCGCCCGGCTGCTCGGCAAGGAGGCCGCCGCCTTCTTCCCGACGGGCACCATGGCGCAGCAGGTCGCCCTGCGGTGCTGGGCCGGACGCACCGGGAACCCGGCCGTCGCCCTGCACGGCAAGGCCCACCCGGAGGTGCACGAACGCGCCGCGTTCAGCCAGGTCAGTGGATTGCGCCCGGTCCGGCTGACCGACGAGCCCCGTCAGCCCACCGCCGAGGAGGTCCGCGACTGCGAGGAGCCCTTCGGGGCGCTGATGCTCGAACTGCCGCTCAGGGACGCCGGACACGTCCTGCCGTCCTGGCAGGAGCTGACCGAACTCGTCGAGGCGGCACGCGAGCGGGACGCGGTCGTGCACTTCGACGGCGCACGCCTGTGGGAGTCGGCCGTCCATCTCGGCCGGCCGCTCGACGAGATCGCCGGGCTCGCGGACAGCGTCTACGTGTCGTTCTACAAGTCCCTCGACGGCTTCGGCGGCGCCGCGCTGGCCGGCCCGAGCACCCTGGTGGAGGAGGCGAGGACCTGGCGTCACCGCTACGGCGGCATGGTCTTCCAGCAGTTCCCCACCGCCCTGTCGGCACTGCTCGGCCTGGAGCGCGAACTGCCCCGCCTGCCCTCGTACGTGCGTCACGCGCGCGTGGTGGCCGCCGCGCTGGCCGAGGGCTTCGCGGCGGCCGGGCTGTCGTGGTCGCGCGTGCACCCCGAGGTGCCGCACACCAACGAGTTCCAGGTGTGGCTGCCGTACGACGCCGACGTCGTCGCCGAGGCCGCGATCCGCACGGCCGAGGAGACCGGGACCCTGCTCTTCGCCCGCGCCTGGGACGCGCCCGTACCGGGGCTGGCCGTCACGGAGGTCGACGTGCGCGCCCCCGGTCTGGAGTGGAGCGCCGGGGACGTACGGACGGCGGTCGCCGACTTCGTGGCCCGGCTGAGGGAGGAGGACGGCGCGGCGCGGGGACGGGTGGACGGATAGGCGTCGGCCGGTGCCCTCGGGGACCGGCTCGGCATGCGCCGCGCCGATCGACGGCGCCCGTCGCCCGTCGACGGCGTTGTCGGTGGCGGGGTGCACCATGAGGGCATGAGCGTGAGCATCGACATCGCGGGGCTGCGGCCGGAGAGGGTCGCGATCGTGCCGTCCCCCCTCGCCGAGCTCGGCATGGCGCTGCACGCGCTGTCCGAGCCGGGGCACCATCCGGGCCTCCAGGGCTGGGTCACGGGTGTCGCCGCGCGCCTGGACCCGCATCTCGCCGACCGGATGTGCGAGGCCGACTTCCTGTGGCGGTCGACGTTCTCGGACCTCTTCCTGCCGTACGCCGGCATCCCGGGCCGCAGCACACTGCCGCGCGGGACGCTCGCCGAGGAGCTGGACCTCCTCGACAAGCTGACGGACGAGCAGTTCGTGGACGCCGCGCTGGAGTTCACCTGCGTGATCGCCTACGGCTCCTACGAACCGCTGGTGCTCACGGACGAGCGCGTGCGGCGGCGGGCCCTGGAGGTGGCCGCCTCGCGCGGTCCCCGGCAGGTGCGGTTCACCCAGCGGCTGCTGGACGACCCGCCCAGCGTGCGCGCGTGGCTGCGGCGCTTCCTGGAGGACTGCGACGAGGCGTTCTTCGCGGAGGTCTGGTCACGACTGAGCCACCAGCTGACGGCGGACGCCCGGCACAAGACGGAACTGCTGCGGCACCGCGGACTGGCGGAGGCCCTGGCGGCGGTGTCCCCCGTCCTGAGCCTGGACGAGGCGGCCGACCGGATCGAGGTCGACAAACTCGTCAAGGGCCGTACGGTCACCGCGGGCGGCGGGCTGCTCCTGGTGCCGACCAGCCTCGGCTGGCCCCACCTCAGCGTGCTGCACCGCAGCGGCTGGCAGCCCGTGCTGCACTACCCCGTCGGCTCCCCCGAGCCGGCCTCGCCGCCGTCGGTCGAGCAGCTCGCCCTGCGGATGACGGCCCTGTCCCACCCCGTCCGGATGCGGATCTGCCGCCATCTGGCCCGCAGCGCTTACACCACGAGCGAGCTGGCCCAGGTGCACGGCATGACGGCGCCCGAGATATCGCGGCACCTGGCCGTCCTGAAGAAGGCGGGCCTGATCACCACCCGTCGGCGCGGCCGGTACGTGCTGCACCAGCTCGACGTGACGAGGGTGGCCCGGCTGGGCAGCGACTTCCTGGAGGGGGTCCTCAGGTAGGGCGGGCGCCTCGCCGTTCCTGGACGGCAGGGCGTCGGCCCGCGGAGCCGCCGGGGCCCGCCGGCGTCCTCGCCGCGCGGCTCCTCGCCCGGCGGCGTCGCAGGCCGTCGCCGAGTTCTCCCGCGAGGATCGCGAGGACGGCGGTCGCGGCACACCCCAGGAGGTTCGGCCCTTGGCCCCCGACGCGGCCCAGGAGCCAGAAGGCCGGCGTCATGACGGCCCACCACGCGGTCCAGCGGGCGGGCGTGCTCCGTCCCGGAAGCAGTTTCACGCCGTCACCGTAGCCCGTCGGCCCTGTTCCCGGGAGGGGCGACCGGGCGGCCTCCGCCGCAGCCGGCCCTCAGTCGAACCGGATGTGCTTCAGGCCCACCCGCGCCTGGCGCAGTTGCGTGCGCAGCGCCCCGTCCGTGTTCGGCCGCAGCGTCAGCCCGGCCAGGACGGCGATGCGGTCGGCCGTCTTCGGCACGCTCGTGTGGTCCGTCCACAGGTGTTCGGCGAACTCCGGCTCGCGCAGCCGCTCCAGGCAGTGATCGAGCCGTCGAACGGCCCAACTGTCCCCGCGCACAGCCGCGTTCCTCCCGGCGAAGAACCGCAGGAGGCGCCCCGGCCTGCGCTCGCGCAGCCGCTTCAGCACGGTCTCCCGCTCGGCGAGGAGCGTGAAGTGGTGCACGTCGTGCCCCAGTTCACGCAGTCGGCCGACGGTCTCGGCGAAGTGGCGCGGGTCGGTGACCGTCATGGGGGCGATCACCACGCCGTCGTGCTCGCGGAGCGCCAGGTCGAGGACCTCGACGACACCCCGCCGCCAGGACACCAGGTCCTGGAAGTCGCCCCGCAGGTCCGGCGGCAGCATGCGGCGCAGCCCGAATCCGACGAGTTCGGGGTCGCAGACGACGCTGCCCGGCAGCCGGCGCCGGATCTCGTGTGCGGTCTGTGTCTTGCCGCCCCCGAAGGGACCGTTGATCCACAGGAGCATGCGCCGACCCTAGAGCCTGTCAAGCGTGCGCGGGGCGCGTTCGGCGGTGATCCGTGTGCTGCCGGGGAGGCGGCGGCGCACATGTCCCGCTCAGCCGTGGCCCCCCGCCCGCACCAGCCCCGTCTCGTACGCCAGGACCACCACCTGCACCCGGTCCCGCAGCCCGAGCTTCGTCAGGATGCGCCCCACGTGGGTCTTGACGGTCGCCTCGGACAGCACCAGCCGCGCCGCGATCTCCCCGTTGGAAAGCCCCTGGGCGACGAGGATCATGACCTCGCGCTCCCGCTCGGTGAGCCGCTCCAGCCCCTTGTGCCGGGGCTCCTTGCCCGCGCTGGGCAGCATCGGCGCGAACCGGTCGAGGAGACGGCGGGTGGTGGAGGGCGCGACCACCGCGTCACCGCTGTGCACGGAACGGATCGCGGCGAGCAGTTCGCCCGGCGGCACGTCCTTCAGCATGAAACCGGAGGCGCCCGCCTTCAGTCCGGAGAAGGCGTACTCGTCGAGGTCGAAGGTGGTCAGGATCAGCACCTTCGGCGGGTCCGGCTCCGAGCAGATGCGCCGGGTGGCCTCGACGCCGTCCAGTTTGGGCATGCGCACGTCCATCAGCACCACGTCGACAGAGGTGGAACGCACCACCTGGAGGGCCTCGACGCCGTCGCCCGCCTCCGCCACGACGTCCATGTCCGGCTGGGCGGCGAGCACCATCCGGAACCCGGTGCGCAGCAGCATCTGGTCGTCGACGAGCATCACGCGGATCGTCATCGAGTCCTCTTCCGTGGGTGGTGGCAGGTGTCGGCACCGGGCGTGCGCCGATGCCGGTGCGCCGGCGTCAGTGCGCCGGTTTGAGCGGGAGCAGCGCGCTGATGCGGAATCCTCCGCCGGGGCGGGGACCGGCGTCCAGCGTGCCGCCGACCATGCCGACCCGCTCCCGCATCCCGATCAGGCCGTGGCCCCGGCCGTCGGCGCCGCCCTCCTCGTACAGCTCGTGCGGGGCGCCCTTGCCGTCGTCCTCGACCAGCAGGCCGAGACCGTCGTCGAAGTAGACCAGGCGCACGCTGGCGCCCGCGTCCGGCCCCCCGTGCTTGCGCGTGTTGGTGAGCGCCTCCTGCACGATCCGGTACGCCGTCAGCTCGACGCCGCTGGGCAGGGGCCGCGGGGTGCCCTCGACCTTGAAGTCCACGGGCAGACCGGAACCGCGGCACTGCTGGACGAGGTCCTCGATCTGCTCGACGTCCGGCTGCGGGACGTACTCCCCGCCCTCCTGATGCTCGCCGGTGCGCAGGACGCCCAGCAGGCGGCGCATCTCGGCGAGGGCCTGCCGGCCGGTGGACGAGATCGTCTCCAGGGCCTTCTTGGCCTGGTCGGGCGCCGCGTCGAGGACGTAGGCGGCGCCGTCGGCCTGCACCACCATCACCGACACGTTGTGCGCGACGACGTCGTGCAGCTCGCGCGCTATCCGGGCGCGCTCGGCGGCGACGGCGACCTTCGCCTGCGCCTCGCGCTCCTTCTCCAGTCGCGCCGCGCGCTCCTCGAGCTGGGCGAAGTACGCGCGGCGGGTGCGCATGGAGTCGCCGAGCACCCAGGCCAGCGCGAACGGAACCGTCTGGAAGACGACTACGGCGATGTTGCCCGCCATGCTCGTCTGCTCGTTCGGCCAGCGCAGCTGTGCCAGGGTCGCGGCGACCAGGCCCATGCCCAGCGCGAGCCGCGACGCCCAGCGGGCACCCGTCGCGGCGACCGTGTAGACGATCACCAGCAGGGCGAAGTCGGCGGCCGTCGTGGCGACGTCCAGCACGAGCTGGGCGAGGCCGAGCGCGCCGGCCAGCAGCAGCATCCGCTCCGGCATGCGCCGCCGGAGCGCCATCACCAGGCCCAGCAGGAGCGCGATCGGCACGAGCAGCGCCAGGGAGTCCGTCCCCTGGTGGTTCTGGCCGGAGGTGGTTCCGGCCACCACAGAGATCCCGAACAGGACGAGGGCCCAGAAGCCGTCGACCAGGGTCGGGTGTCCGCGGAGGAAGTCGTAGAGGCGCTGCACGTAACCCAGAGTAGGGAAGCCGGATGCGTGCAGGGGTCAACCGGAGGACCGATCCGGGCCCGGCGCGCGTACTCCGCAAGGTGGAGACCGTGATCACCTGTGCGCCTAGTCTGATCCGGTGGTGGAAACGATCCGGGGGTCGAAACGGTGACGGGCGCCGGCGGCTGGCGCGGCTGGCGGGCGGCGGCCGAGGACGCCCTGTACGGACCGCACGGCTTCTATCTGCGTCCCGAGGGCCCGGCCGGGCACTTCCGCACGTCCGTGCACGCCTCCCCGCTCTTCGCCCTGGCCGTGGCCCGGCTGCTGTGCCGGGTCGACGAGGCCCTGGGCCGGCCCGCGTCGCTCGACTTCGTCGACATGGCCGCCGGTCGCGGCGAACTGGTCACGGGCGTGCTCGACGCCCTGCCCGCCGACGTGGCCGCCCGCACGCGCGCGTACGGCGTCGAGGTCGCCGCCCGTCCGGCGGGCCTGGCCCCCCGGATCACCTGGCTGCCCGAGCCCCCGCCGCAGGTCACCGGCCTGCTGTTCGCCAACGAGTGGCTGGACAACGTGCCGGTGGACGTCGCCGAGGTCGACTCCGAGGGCGTGCCCCGGCTGGTCCTGGTCCGCGACGACGGGACCGAGCGGCTCGGCGAGCCGGTGTCCGGGGCGGACGCGGAGTGGCTCGCGCGGTGGTGGCCGCTGCCGGGCGAGGAGGGGCTGCGGGCGGAGATCGGGCTGCCCCGGGACCGCGCCTGGGCCGCCGCCGTCTCCCGCGTGGCACGGGGGCTCGCGGTGGCCGTGGACTACGCGCACACGGCGCGGGCGCGGCCTCCGTTCGGCACCCTCACCGGCTTCCGGGAGGGCCGCGAGACGGCTCCTGTCCCGGACGGCACGTGCGACATCACGGCGCACGTGGCACTGGATGCGTGTGCGCAGGCGTGCACCCCGGCGCACACGCCCGAGCGCCCGCTCGTCCTCCGCCAACGCGCCGCCCTGCGCGCCCTCGGGGTGGCGGGCGACCGCCCGGCGCTCACGCTCGCCTCCACGGACCCCGCCGCGTACGTGCGGGCCCTCGCCGGAGCCGGGGAGGCGGCCGAACTGACCGCGCGGGGCGGGCTCGGGGACTTCGGATGGCTTCTCCGGCCGGTGGGCGTCCCCCACCCGCTCGGTCCGCGCCCCCCGGCCCCCGAGTGAGCCGCGCGGCCTACTTGTCGATGTCCCCGACGACGAAGAACAGCGACCCCAGGATCGCCACCATGTCCGCGACCAGCGTGCCCGGCAGCAGCTCGGTGAGCGCCTGGATGTTGTTGTAGGAGGCCGACCGCAGCTTCAGCCGGTACGGCGTCTTCTCGCCCTTGCTGACGAGGTAGTAGCCGTTGATGCCGAGGGGGTTCTCGGTCCACGCGTACGTGTGCCCCTCGGGCGCCTTGAGGACCTTCGGGAGCCGCTGGTTGATCGGGCCGGGCGGCAGGTCCCCGAGGCGGTCCAGGCAGGCATCCGCAAGGTCGAGCGCGTTGTGCGTCTGCTCCAGGAGGCACTCGAAGCGGGCGAGGCAGTCGCCCTCGGTCCGGCCCACCACCTTCAGGGTGTCCCGGAGGTCGCCGTACGCGAGGTAGGGCTCGTCGCGGCGCAGGTCGAAATCGACGCCGGACGCACGCGCGATCGGCCCGCTCACGCCGTACGCGTGCACGGCCGCCGGGGTCAGGACGCCCACCCCGCGCGTGCGGCCCCGGAAGATCTCGTTGCCGAGCACGAGGTCGTCGTAGACGTCCATGCGCGAACGCACGGCGGCGACGGCACCGCGCGCGCGGGACGCCCAGCCGGCCGGAAGGTCCTCCTTGAGGCCGCCGACGCGGTTGAACATGTAGTGCATGCGCCCGCCGGACACCTCCTCCATGACGTTCTGGAGCACCTCGCGCTCGCGGAAGGCGTAGAAGACCGGCGTGATCCCGCCCAGCTCCAGCGGGTACGAGCCCAGGAACATCAGGTGGTTGAGCACCCGGTTCAGCTCCGCGAGCAGGGTCCGCGTCCACACCGCGCGCGGGGGCACCTCCATGCCGAGCATCCGCTCCACGGCGAGGACCACGCCCAGCTCGTTCGAGAACGCCGACAGCCAGTCGTGGCGGTTGGCCAGCATGATGATCTGGCGGTAGTCGCGGGCCTCGAACAGCTTCTCCGCGCCGCGGTGCATATAGCCGATCACCGGCTCGGCCTGCTGGATGCGCTCGCCGTCCAGCACCAGCCTGAGCCGCAGCACGCCGTGCGTGGAGGGGTGCTGGGGGCCGATGTTGAGCACCATGTCGGTGCTCTCCGCGGCACCGCCGATCCCGACCGTGGTCTCCGTCGTAGGAGTCATGGACCCAGTCTCCCCTACGTACGCTGGCCGCATGGAGACGGGGAGCACGACGGACGCCGGGACGACGACGGAGGCCGAGCCGCGGTGGACCGGGCTGCCGCCGGGCCTGCTGCGCATGCGGAGGCTGTTGCTGGTGGTGTGGCTGGGGCCGGCCACGGTGGCCGTCGGAGTGCTGCTCGGCCTGTTCGCCGGCCCGGCGTGGGCCGCGTGCGCGCTGCTGCCCCTGGCGGGGACCGTCTGGGGCTGGGCCGGACTCGCCCGCAACTGGCGCTCCTGGCGGTACGCCGAGCGGGCGGACGACCTGCTGATCAGCCGGGGCGTGCTCTGGCACGCGGAGACGGTCGTGCCGTACGGGCGGATGCAGCTCGTGGAGGTGACCTCCGGTCCCGTCGAGCGGCACTTCGGGCTGGCCAGCGTGCAGTTGCACACGGCGGCCGCGGCGACCGACGCGACGATCCCGGGGCTGGACCCGGCCGAGGCCGAACGGCTGCGGGACCGGCTGACCGCGCTGGGCGAGGCCCGATCGGCGGGGCTGTGACGGCGCCGGGCGTCGAGGAGGGCGTACGGCCGGAGCGGGTCGTCGTCGAGCGGCGACTGCATCCCGTGACGCCGTTCCGGCGGGCGTGGGCGCCCGTCGCCGTGGTCGTCGGGTGGGCGGCGCACGATCCGAACCAGGCGCAGGAGCAGCTGACCCGGCTGACCACGACGACCCTGGTCATCGCGCTCGCGGTGGTCGTGCCGGCGGCCTCGCTCTACGGGTTCCTGTCCTGGTGGTTCACGCACTTCTCGGTGACGGACAGCGAACTGCGCATCCGCACCGGCCTGTTGTTCCGGCGCACCGCGCACATCCGGCTCGAACGCCTCCAGGCGGTCGACGTCACCCAGCCGCTGCTCGCGCGGATCGCGGGCGTCGCGAAGCTCCGGCTCGACGTCGTCGGCGCCGACAGGAAGGACGAACTGGCCTTCCTCGACGAGTCGGAGGCGCGCGCCCTGCGCGCGGAGCTGCTCGCGCGCGCGGCGGGCTTCGCGCCCGAGACGGCGCACGAGGTGGGGGAGGCACCCGCGCGCGAGCTGCTGCGGGTGCCGCCGCGCGAACTGGCGGTCGCGCTGATGCTGACCGGCGCCACCTGGGGCGCGCTCGCCGCCGCGCTCGTCGTGCCCCCGGTCCTGTGGCTGGTCACCCACAGCGTGTGGACGGTCCTCGCCACCGGTGTGCCGCTGCTGGGCGCGGCGGGCGCGCGCAGCGCCGGGCGGTTCGTCGGCGAGTACGACTGGACGGTCGGCGAGTCGCCGGACGGGCTGCGGATCGACCACGGCCTCCTCGACCGCACGCACGAGACGGTGCCGCCCGGCCGCGTGCAGACGGTGCGCGTCGTCGAACCGCTGCTGTGGCGGCGGCGCGACTGGGTGCGGGTGGAGCTGGACGTGGCCGGTTCGGCCAACTCCGTGCTGGTGCCCGTCGCCCCGCGCGCGGCGGCCGAGGCCGTCATCGCGCGCGTGCTGCCCGGCGCGCAGGTGCCCGCGTCGGCCGCTCCGTCCCGGCCGCCGCGGCGGGCCGGCCGGTGCGTCCCGTTGTGGTGGCGGGGCTACGGCATCACGGTCGCGGACACGGTGTTCGTCGCCCGGCACGGGCTGCTGCGCCGCAGCGTGGCGCTCGTGCCGCACGCCAAGGTGCAGAGCGTGCGCCTGTCCCAGGGGCCCTGGAAGCGGCTGTGGCGGCTCGCCGACGTCCATGTGGACACGGGAGCGAACAAGACGGTGACGGCGCGGCTGCGGGACGCACAGGAGGCGGCAGAGCTGCTGCGCGGCCAGGCGGACCGGTCCCGGACCGGGCGCCGCGACGCGCGGTCCGAGCGGTGGATGGCGTGACCGCCGGACACGCCGCGGCCCGCCGCGCCCGAGTGGGCGTGACGGGCCGGAGGGCGTGACGGGCCGGACGGAACCGGGCCTTCGGACCGCCGGGCTTCCGGGCCGTCAGCCGTCGGGCCGCGCCCCGAGGACCGCCGGGCGTTCAGGAGGCGGCGCTGCGCAGTCCCTGGACGTCGATCTGCTCGGTCTCGTCGTGCTCGGTGAGGTCGATGACCTGGCCGACGGCGCGCGCGTGCTCGTCGGCCGGCTTGAACTCCGCCTCCGCCTCGGCCTTGTGCAGTGCGAGCGCCTCCTGGCCGACGACGTCGGCGAGGTCCTCGTTCTGCACGGCCTCCAGCGCGGCGGACGCCGGCTCCTTCTGCGTACCGAAGAAGTCGAAACCGCCCCCGGCCGTGGGACGCCGTACCGGCTGCGCGGCCGGTACGACGGCGACGGCGGTCGGGACCGTGAAGTGGCCGGAGGGGCGCTGCGCGGGGGCGGCTGGGCGCGGGACGAGCGCGCCGGTGTCGGCGGAGGGGGCCCCCACGGGGGCTTCCGGGGCTTCCGGGGCTTCGGCCGCCTCGGTCGCCCCGGCGGGCGGGACGTCCTCGGTCCGCGTCCGCGCGGCGGGCTCCTCCGGGGCGGCCTCCCGCGGGGCGGCCTCCGTCCCCTGCGGAGTGCCGTTCGCCTCGGCGGTCAGGTGGGCGGCGGTCGCGCGCGCGTGCTCGTCGACCGCCTCGGGCTTCCCCTTGGCCTCGTCCTCCCGCGCGGCCTCCGCGTCGCCGCCGGACTCGGCGGGGGCGGCGGCCCGGGCGGGCTCCGCTTCGGCGGGCTCGTCGCCGGCCGCCGCGCTCTTCACCGGATCCGGTCCGTCGGCGCCAAAGCGGTCCAACGCCGCCTGTGCCCGCAGGAACAGCTTGGACCCGGACGGGGAGAAGACCGCGGGGGCCCGCGGCTCGTCCTGGACGGAGCCGGCGTCCGTGCTCGCGGTCCCGGACGCCTCGGCCGCCTCGGACTCCGTGGCCTCCACGGCCTCCGTGACGTCGTCGTCCTCGGCCGCCTCGCGCGTCTCGACGGCGTCCTCGCGCGTCTCCGCGGTGTCGTCCTGCGCGGCCCGCGCGGGCGGCAGCGCCAGCGACGGGACGGAGCCTTCTATCTCGAGCAGGCGGCGGCCCTCCAGGGCGCTCGCCCGCTCGGTCTCCGCGGTGGCGTAACGGCGCAGCAGGGACGCGTGCTCGTTGCGCAGGCCGGCCAGTTCGGCGCGCTTGGCCCGCAGCCGCTGCTCCAGCTTGACGCGCAGCTCGCGCGACTCCTCGAGATCGCTCTCCAGTTCGGCGACCCGCTCCTCGTGGCGCCACTCGTCGCCGGCACGCGCGCGCGTGAGGTCGGCCACCTGCTTGCCGGCCTGGATGTCCCAGCGGCGCATGACGAACGCGCTCGCGACCGCCGTCGCCGCCGCGGCGGCGGCCAGACCTCGGAGCACCAGCGGCTCCGTGAACACCCAGGGGCCCAGGGCGCAGACGAGGGAGACGCCTGCGATCGCCGAAGGAGGCAGCAGCCGGTGCAAAGGTGGGGAATGGCGGTGACGTCCACGTGGCATGGCCAGAAACTTACCGCGCGTAGGCGAATGTTGGCGCCCCGCCCCGTAAAAACACAGCCATAGCGAAGTCTTCACGGGACATCAGGAAACCGACCGGTCGTCGAATTCCCCGGAAATCAAGATCATTTCCGGTCGACCGGGCGGTCCGCCGACGTCACCGGCCGCTCGGCCCCCCGCCCAGCCGCCCGCTGATCCACTCCAGGGTCGGCGGGATCTCGCGCCGCCAGGTGTTGAAGTTGTGCCCGCCGCTTTCGAGGATGATCGACGAGATCCTCGTCCGGTGCGTCGCCTTCGCCAGTTCGATGAACTTCAGCGTGGCCTTGTAGTTGGATTCTCCGATCTTGCTGCTGGTGACGAGCAGCGAGGTGTCGGGCGCTGGCCGGTGTTTCAGGAACCACCGCAGATCGGCCTCGTCGCGCCGCGTCGCGTCACCGTGGAAGAGGTCACCGGTCGTCGGGTCGCTCGGCGCCTTGTAGTACGCCGACAGGCCCGCGCCCGCCCCGTAGACCTCGGGGTGGTGCATCGCCAGCTTCAGCGCGCAGTAGCCGCCCGTGGAGTCCCCGATGACCCCCCAGCTGCCGGGCCCCCTGTTCACCCGGTAGTGGGCCGCCAGGGCGGCGGGCAGGTCCTTGGCGAAGAACGACTCGGTCTGCGGCCCCCCGGGGACGTCCACGCACTCCGTGTCCCGCGGCGGCGCCACCGTCGGCCGCATCATCACCAGGATCATCGGCTGCATGCGGCCGTCCTCGGCGAGCCCGCGCGCGGTGCGCGGGTAGTCCAGCTTGTCCACGAGGGCCTCCGCCGTGCCCGGGTAGCCCGTGAGGACGACGGCCGCCGGGAACGTGCGCGTGCTGTGACGCGGGTCGAAGTACTCCGGCGGCAGGTACACGAAGGCGGGCGAGGCGATGCGCGTCGTACGGCCGTCGACGGCGACCTTCTGGATCTGGCCGCCGAACTCCGGCCGCCCGCCGCCGCCCTCCACGCGCCGGGTGTCGACCACCCGCAGCGGCCCACCGCCCGCGTGGTCGACGACGACGCCCTGCTCGGTCTCCTGGCCGAACAGGTCCGCCCAGCTGGCGTAGAACCCGAAGGCCTGGTTCGCGGCGAGCCCCACGGACGCGAAGAGGGCCAGCTGGGTGGCCAGCAGCAGGGCGACGCGCGCGCCGACGGCCCGCCAGCCCCGCCCGGCCAGCCGCGGCCACTGCCACACGGTGCCGACGAATAGCAGTAAGGCGGACAGAACCGCCAGCAGCAGCACGGTTGTGCTCGTGAGACCCATCGGTGTTCCTGCCTGCGCTCTCCGTCCGGGTTCCCGTGACCCCGCTCCCCGCGAGGGCTTGTCCCGGACTTTCCCTGGCCTTTCCGGCGGCTTTGAAGAGATGAGTGAACCTCTCCCCCCGAGACACCGTCCTAGAGGGCGCAATGTCGCCGGATGCCCGATCGGCACCGGATTTCAAAGTCTCTCGCGGAACTACGGGATGCGATGTCTGTCAGGGAAGATGAGGAAATGTCGGTCGGGGTTCCGAATCGATCAAGCCGGGTGCGGCAGCTGATCAGGGGGCCGCGCCCCGAGGCCGTACCCGCCCTCGTCGGCCGGGCCTGCGCCCTGGTGGGTCTGCTGGACGTCGCCGCCGGGGTCTTCCCGCGGTTCCGCCACAGCCGTATGCACACCATGGCCGAGGTGCTCCCCGGCGCGCTCGGCCCGTTCGCCGCGGCGCTGTCGCTGAGCGCCGGCGTCCTGCTGCTGCTCCTCGCGCACGGCCTCAAGCGCAGCAAGCGGAGGGCGTGGCGCGCGGCGGTCGCCCTCCTCCCGGCGGGCGCCGTCGCCCAGTTCACCTACCGGCACTCGCTCGTCGGCGCGCTGATCTCCGTCGCCCTCCTGGTGCCGCTCCTGCGCCACCGCGACCAGTTCGCGGCCCTGCCCGACCCGCGCAGCCGCTGGCGCGCGCTGGCCAACTTCGTCCTCATGGGCGCCGGTTCCCTCGGCCTGGGCCTCGTCATCGTCAACGCCCATCCGCGGCGCATGATCGGCGACCCGAGTCTCGCCGACCGCATCACCCACGTCCTGTACGGCCTCTTCGGCTTCGAGGGCCCGGTCGACTACCAGGGCAACGCCTCCTGGACGGTCGCCTTCTCCCTGGGTGCCCTCGGCCTGCTCACCGCCATCACCACCGTCTACCTCGCCTTCCGCCCGGAGCACCCGGCCGCGCGCCTCACCGAGGAGGACGAGGTCCGACTGCGCGCCCTGCTGGCCAAGCACGGCCGCCGGGACTCGCTCGGCCACTTCGCGCTGCGCCGCGACAAGGCCGTCGTCTTCTCCCCCAGCGGCAAGGCGGCCGTGACCTACCGCGTCGTCTCCGGCGTGATGCTCGCCAGCGGCGACCCCATCGGCGACGTGGAGGCCTGGCCCGGCGCCATCGAGCGCTTCATGGACGAGGCCAGGGCCCACTCCTGGACGCCCGCCGTCATGGGGTGCTCGGAGACCGGCGGTGAGGTGTGGACCCGCGAGACCGGACTGGACGCCCTGGAACTGGGCGACGAGGCGGTGGTGGACGTCGCGGATTTCTCGCTGGCCGGCCGCGCGATGCGCAACGTGCGCCAGATGGTCAAGCGCATCGAACGCGCCGGTTACGAGACCCGGGTCCGACGTGTCCGTGACCTCGGCGAAGGCGAACTGGAGCGGATCCGGCGCGCCGCCGAGGACTGGCGCGGCACCGACACCGAGCGCGGCTTCTCCATGGCACTCGGCCGCATCGGCGATCCCACCGACGGGGACTGCCTGATCGCCACCGCCCACAAGGCCGACGTCGAACCGGGTCCCTACGGCGACCTCAAGGCGATCCTGCACTTCGTGCCCTGGGGCCCGGACGGCGCCTCCCTGGACCTGATGCGACGCGACCGCTCGGCCGACCCGGGCATGAACGAACTCCTGATCGTCGCCGCCCTCCAGGCCGCCCCCAAGTTCGACATCGCGCGCGTGTCGCTCAATTTCGCGATGTTCCGCTCGGCGCTGGCCCGCGGCGAGAAGATCGGCGCCGGCCCGGTGCTGCGCGCCTGGCGCGGACTGCTGGTCTTCCTCTCCCGCTGGTTCCAGATCGAGTCGCTGTACAAGTTCAACGCCAAGTTCCAGCCCCGCTGGGAACCCCGGTTCGTCGTCTACCGCGCCTCCGCCGACCTGCCCCGCATCGGTTTCGCCGCCATGCAGGCGGAGGGCTTCGTCACCCTCGCCCTGCCCCTGCCGCGTTTCCTGCGCGGCCGTACGTCCGCGGCACGCGCGTGTGCCCACATGGTGGCCGAGCGCACGGTGGCCGACAGGGACGTACGGGCGGCGTAGGCGGACCCCCGCGGGAGGGAGCGAACCGCAAGCCCCGTCGAGACCGGCCCGGGCGGCAGCCCCCCCTCAGTCCGGGGCTGCCGCCCGGGCCACCCGGCATGGCGGTCCCCCGCTGGGCCTACGCTGAACGTATGAGCAAGCAGAGCGGACGAGGGCGCGTCGCCGGCCTTCCGGACTGGGACCGCTGCGCGGTCATGGGGGTCGTCAACGTGACCCCCGACTCCTTCTCCGACGGCGGCCGCTGGTTCGACACGACGGCCGCCGTCAAACACGGACTCGCGCTGGTCGCCGAGGGGGCCGACCTGGTCGATGTGGGCGGCGAGTCCACTCGTCCGGGCGCCACCCGCGTCGACGAGACCGAGGAGCTCCGGCGTGTCGTCCCCGTCGTCCGCGGCCTCGCCTCCGAGGGCGTCGTCGTCTCCGTCGACACCATGCGCGCCTCCGTCGCCGCCCAGGCCCTCGCCGCGGGCGCCGCCCTCGTCAACGACGTCAGCGGCGGCCTCGCCGACCCCGAGATGATCCCGGTCGTCGCCGACGCCGGCGCCCCCTTCGTCGTCATGCACTGGCGCGGCTTCCTCGAGGGCGGCAACGTCAAGGGCGTCTACGACGACGTCGTGCGCGAAGTCGTCGAGGAACTGCGTGCGCGCGTGGACGCCGTCCTGGCGGGCGGCATCGCCCCCGACCGGGTGGTCGTCGACCCGGGGCTCGGCTTCTCCAAGGAGGCCGGCCACGACCTCTCCCTGCTCGCCCGCCTCGACCGGCTGCACGGTCTGGGCCACCCCCTGCTCGTCGCCGCCTCCCGCAAGCGGTTCCTCGGCCGGGTGCTGGCGGGGCCGGAGGGCTCGCCCCCGCCCGCGCGCGAGCGGGACGCCGCCACGGCCGCCGTCTCCGCGCTCGCGGCGCAGGCCGGCGCGTGGGCGGTGCGCGTGCACGAGGTGCGCGCGACGGCGGACGCGGTGCGCGTCGCGCGCGCCGTGGAAGGGGCGCGCGAGGACAGTCACGCGCCGAGCGTGGTCACGTCGGCCCGGACACCTTCCGCCACGGCCGCACCCGCCACGCACGCACCCGCCACACGGACGTCCACGACGCACGCCTCCGCCACGCACGCACCCACGACGCAGACACCCGGCGCGGGCAGGGCGGACAGGGCGCACGGGACGCCCGATGCGCCTGCCCCGCAGGACACGCGCCCCCCGCACACCCCGCATGGCGCAGAAGGAGCCCGGTGAGCGCCCCCCACACGGACGTCGAGCAGGTCGAGGCTGCCAACACCTCCTTCTACGAGGCGCTCGAACGGGGCGACTTCGAGGCGGTGTCCTCGCTCTGGCTCACCCCCTCCGACCTGGGTGTCGACGAGGAGTTCCACGACCCGGCGGACGTGGGCGTGGTCTCCTGCGTGCATCCGGGATGGCCGGTGCTCACCGGGCGCGGCGAGGTGCTGCGGTCGTACGCGCTGATCATGGCGAACACCGACTACATCCAGTTCTTCCTCACCGACGTGCATGTGTCCGTCACCGGCGACACGGCCCTGGTGACCTGCACCGAGAACATCCTCAGCGGCGGCCCCGCCCCGGAGGCCGGCGAGGAGCTGGGGCCTCTCGTGGGCCAGCTGGTGGTCGCCACGAACGTGTTCCGCCGCACCCCCGACGGCTGGAGGCTCTGGTCGCACCACGCGTCCCCGGTCATGGCCGAGAACTCCGAGAACCCCGAGGACGGCGAGGACCCGGAGGAGGAGAGCCCCTCCTGAGCGAGTGGGCGACAAGGGTGCCGGGTGGGCCACCGGGGCCGGGACGTGGTGGGGATCACGAACGCCGGGGCGGGGACGGCCACCGGCCCGTGAGCCACCGGGTTCCCCGGGGGAAACACCCGGTGAATCCTCCCGACCCCGACCCGGCCGACGCCCCCGCAGCCCGGCCGTGCCGGTGCTCGCAGGTAGATTCGTCCGGGGCCGGTGTGCCGTCCGCACACGGCAGGGACCGGCCGTTCCCGACGATTGCAGGAGTGATTCGCGTGGATCGTGTCGCGCTGCGCGGCCTCAAGGCCCGCGGGTACCACGGTGTGTTCCCCCGGGAGCGCGAGGAGGGCCAGACCTTCATCGTGGACCTCGTCCTGGGCCTGGACACCCGACCGGCCGCGGCCGACGACGACCTGACGAAGACCGTGCACTACGGCATCGTGGCGGAGGAGGTCGTGGCCGTCGTCCAGGGCGAGCCGGTCGATCTCGTCGAGACGCTCGCCGAGCGCATCGCCCAGGTCTGTCTGAAGCACGAAGAGGTCCAGGAGGTCGAGGTCTGCGTCCACAAGCCGGACGCACCGATCACGGTCCCCTTCGACGACGTGACCGTCACCATCACCCGGAGCCGAGTATGACCGCGTTCTTCACCGGGGGTCAGAGCGACCCGACCGTACAGCCGGTGCCCGCCTCCGTCGTCGAGCAGGTCGACGCCGCCGACACCACGCTCCACAACCCCGAGCGGGCCGTGATCTCCATCGGCTCCAACCTCGGCAACCGCCTGGAGACCCTCCAGGGCGCCATCGACGCCCTGGAGGACACCCCCGGCGTGCGCGTCAAGGCGGTCTCCCCGGTGTACGAGACGGAGCCGTGGGGCGTGGAGCCGGGCAGCCAGCCCTCGTACTTCAACGCGATCGTCGTCCTGAAGACCACGCTGCCCCCGTCGTCCCTCCTGGAGCGGGCGCACGCGGTCGAGGAGGCCTTCCACCGCCTCCGGGACGAGCGCTGGGGCGCGCGCACCCTGGACGTCGACATCGTCGCGTACGCCGACGTCGTCTCCGACGATCCGTCGCTGACCCTGCCCCACCCGCGCGCCCACGAACGCGCCTTCGTGCTCGCCCCGTGGCACGACGTGGAGCCGGGCGCCCGGGTGCCCGGGCGCGGCGCGGTCGCCGAGCTGCTCGACACCGTCACCCGCGAGGGAGTGGCCGCCCGCAAGGACCTGGAACTCCGGCTGCCCGAGTAGTCGTTAAGGTCGAGACGACGTAGTCGTTAAGGTCAGGACGACGACCGTCCACGGCCACGGGCCGTGGAACCCGGGGGAATCGAAGGGACACCGTGAGAGAGCTGCGCATCAGGATGCTGGCCGGCGTCTTCGTCGTCGCGGGCGTTCTGTCGTGGGCCGGCGCCCGCCTCTGGAACTCGATCGGGACCCTGCCGAGCGTTCCGCTGGCCGCCCCCATCGTCCTCGCCGTGATCGCCGTGGTGCTGTTGGCCACGGCGCTCTCGATCCGGGCCCGTCTCAAGGCACAGCGCGAGCGCCGCCCCGAGGCCAAGGGCGTCGATCCCCTGATGGCGGCCCGCGCGGTCGTCTTCGGCCAGGCCAGCGCGCTGGTCGCCGCCCTCGTCGCCGGAATGTACGGCGGTGCCGGCATCTTCCTGCTGGAGTCCCTCGACATCCCCGCCCGCCGCGACCAGGCGATCTACGCCGGGTTCTCGGTCCTGGCGGGTATCGGTGTCATAGCGGCGGCCATCTTCCTGGAGCGCGTCTGCAAGCTCCCCGAGGACGACGACGACAACTCGGGAGCGGCCTCGGCGGCGTGAAGCCGGGCGTGGAAGCGCCGCCGATCGCCTCGCCCCGCCCCGCCGCGTCCCAGGCCGCCTCAGCGGCCGTCGTGAGCGGTCTCAGCGCGCCATGATCAGGCTCATCGCCTCGTTGCGCGTCGCCGCGTCCCGCAGCTGTCCGCGGACCGCCGACGTGAGGGTCTTGGCACCGGGCTTGCGGATCCCTCGCATGGACATGCACATGTGCTCGCACTCCACGACGACGATGACTCCGCGCGGCTCCAGGATGTCCATCAGGGAGTCCGCGATCTGCGTGGTGAGACGTTCCTGCACCTGCGGGCGCCGGGCGTAGACGTCCACCAGACGGGCCAGCTTGGACAGACCGGTGATCTTTCCACTGGTGGCCGGGATGTACCCGACATGAGCGACACCGCGGAACGGCACCAGATGATGCTCACAGGTGCTGTAGACCTCGATGTCCTTCACCAGCACCATCTCGTCGTGCCCCAGGTCGAACGTCGTCGTCAGCACGTCCTCGGGCTGCTGCCACAAGCCCGCGAAGATCTCCCGGTAGGCGCGGGCCACTCGCCCGGGCGTCTCCCGCAGCCCCTCCCGGTCAGGGTTCTCGCCGACCGCGATCAGCAGTTCGCGTACGGCGTTCTCGGCCCGCTTCTCGTCGAACTCGCCGACGGGGCCCTCGCCGTCCAGCGTCACGGGGTCGGTCATCCTGGTGCCTCGTTCCTGTACGGGTCGCGTGTGGTGGACGCGTGACGGTGCGGCCACAACCGAAATGCCGCGCCCCCCAGGCTAGAACCTGGGGGGCGCGGCATGCATTCCGGGCCTGGTGGGAGCACCGGGACCCGGAGCGTCAGCTCTCCGGACGCTCCTCGGGGGCCGGCTCGGCCACCGAGGCGGGGTCCACCGCCGAGGACTTGGCGGTGCTGATCGCGGGCGCCGCGCCGTTGGCCCCGTTGGTCAGTGCCAGCTCCCGGGGGGAGAGCACCGGCGGACGGGTGGACGGCGTGCGCCGCGAGGAGCCGGTCCACGCGGGCCGTGCCGGGCGCTTGACGATGGCGGAGAAGATCTCGGCGATCTCCTCCTTGTTCAGCGTCTCCTTCTCCAGCAGCCGCAGCACCAGGTTGTCGAGGACGTCGCGGTTCTCGACCAGGATCTCCCAGGCCTCGTTGTGCGCGTTCTCGATGAGCTTCTTGACCTCTTCGTCGACCAGCGCGGCGACCTCTTCCGAGTAGTCGCGCTGGTGGGCCATCTCACGGCCGAGGAACGGCTCGGTGTTGTCGCCGCCGAACTTGATGGCGCCGAGACGCTCGGTCATGCCGTACTGGGTGACCATCGCGCGGGCCGTGGCGGTGGCCTTCTCGATGTCGTTCGCGGCGCCGGTGGTCGGGTCGTGGAAGACCAGTTCCTCGGCGGCGCGACCGCCCAGCATGTAGGCGAGCTGGTCGAGCATCTCGTTCCGGGTGGTCGAGTACTTGTCCTCGTCCGGGAGCACCATCGTGTAGCCGAGCGCGCGGCCGCGGGACAGGATGGTGATCTTGTGCACCGGGTCGGAGTTGGGGGAAGCCGCCGCGACCAGGGCGTGGCCGCCCTCGTGGTACGCGGTGATCTTCTTCTCCTTGTCCGACATGATCCGGGTCCGCTTCTGCGGGCCCGCGACCACACGGTCGATCGCCTCGTCCAGCATCTGGTTGTCGATCAGCTTCCTGTCCGAGCGGGCCGTGAGCAGCGCGGCCTCGTTCAGCACGTTGGAGAGATCGGCACCCGTGAAGCCGGGGGTGCGGCGGGCGACGGCGGCCAGGTCGACGTCGGGCGCGACCGGCTTGCCCTTCTGGTGGACCTTGAGGATCTCCAGACGGCCCTGCATGTCCGGGCGGTCGACCGCGATCTGGCGGTCGAAGCGGCCGGGGCGCAGCAGCGCCGGGTCGAGGATGTCGGGCCGGTTCGTGGCGGCGATGAGGATCACGCCGCCCTTCACGTCGAAGCCGTCCATCTCGACGAGCAGCTGGTTCAGCGTCTGCTCACGTTCGTCGTGACCGCCGCCGAGGCCGGCGCCGCGATGGCGGCCGACCGCGTCGATCTCGTCGACGAAGACGATCGCCGGGGCGTTCGCCTTGGCCTGCTCGAAGAGGTCACGCACCCGGGAGGCACCGACGCCGACGAACATCTCGACGAAGTCGGAACCGGAGATCGAGTAGAAGGGGACGCCCGCCTCGCCGGCGACGGCGCGCGCGAGCAGGGTCTTGCCGGTGCCGGGAGGCCCGTACAGGAGCACGCCCTTGGGAATCTTGGCGCCGACGGCCTGGAACTTCGCCGGTTCCTGGAGGAACTCCTTGATCTCGTGGAGCTCCTCGACGGCCTCGTCCGAGCCGGCGACGTCCGCGAACGTCGTCTTCGGCGTGTCCTTGGTGATGAGCTTCGCCTTGGACTTGCCGAAGTTCATGACCCGGGAGCCGCCGCCCTGCATCTGATTCATCAGGAACAGGAAGACGACGACGATGAGGACGAAGGGGAGCAGGGACAGCAGGATCCCGACGAAGGCGTTCTGCTTCGTCGGAGAGACCGTGTAACCGTCCGGAATCTGCTTGTCCTGGTACTTGGTCTGCAGCGTATTGGCGATGGTCACGCCCTGATCGCCGATGTAGCTCGCCTGGATCTTCGAGCTGCCCTCGACTTTTGTGCCGTCCTTGAGCGTGACCTTGATGGTCTGCTCGTCACCGGTGGTGAGCTTGGCCGACTCGACCTTGTTGTCGTTGATCGCTGCAACGACCTGGCCGGTGTCCACCGTCTTGTAGCCGCCGGACGAGCCGACGACCTGCATCAACACGACCACGGCAAGGACGGCCAGCACGATCCACATGACCGGCCCACGGAAGTATCGCTTCACGTCCATCCATACGGAGCGGTGCCGCCCCGTCCCTCCTGCCATAGTGAGTTTGATAAGACAGTTCTTCTGACGGTACCCCAGCATCGTCGCGCGAAGCCGCACGGGGAAGCCGGGCGAACCCGTCTGCATGCTTCAACGGCGCGGAACCCGCTGGGGTTCCCGATCGTCCTGCACAGGACGCTCTTGTGGCTCAGCCGCCGTAGACGTGGGGCGCGAGCGTACCGACGAACGGCAGGTTGCGGTACTTCTCGGCGTAGTCGAGGCCGTACCCCACGACGAACTCGTTGGGGATGTCGAATCCGACCCACTCCACGTCGATCGCGACCTTGGCCGCCTCCGGCTTGCGCAGCAGCGTGCACACCTTGAGGGAGGCGGGCTCGCGCGAGCCGAGGTTGGACAGCAGCCAGGACAGGGTCAGTCCGGAGTCGATGATGTCCTCGACGATCAGGACGTGCTTGCCCTTGATGTCGGTGTCGAGGTCCTTGAGGATCCGCACCACGCCGGAGGACTGGGTGCCCGCGCCGTAGGAGGACACGGCCATCCAGTCCATGGTGACGGGGGTGGACAGCGCCCGCGCGAGGTCGGCCATGACCATCACCGCGCCCTTGAGGACGCCGACGATGAGCAGGTCCTTGCCCGCGTACTCCGTGTCGATCTCCGCCGCCAGCTCCGCCAGCTTGGCGTCGATCTCTTCCTTGGTGATGAGCACCGTCTTGAGGTCGGCACCCATGTCTTTCGCGTCCACCCGCATCACTTTCGGTCGTCCCACCGGCCGCCGCCCCTCCGAGTGGAGGGGCGGGATTCAGCCTTGCCGAATCACCAGTCTGCCACCCTGCCGCTGGGCGACGACTTTGCCGGGGAGATTGATGGCTCCCTGGCCGCGCCAGCCGGTGATCAGCCGGTCGATCTCCTCGATGTGCCGGGCGAAGAGCGAACCGGCCGGGGCGCCCGCCTCGATGGCGGCGCGGCGCAGGATGCGGCGGCGGACGGCGGGCGGCAGGGCGTAGAGCTTGGCGCACTCCAGCAGACCGGCGCTGTCCCGGACGGCGGCCTCGGCCCGGCCGGCCCAGGCGTCGAGGGCGTCGGCGTCGTCGCGGGAGAGCTGGGCCGTACGGGCGAGGGCCTCGACGACTCCCTTGCCGAGGGCCTTCTCCAGGGCGGGCAGCCCCTCGTGGCGGAGCCGGGAGCGGGTGTAGGCCGGGTCGGCGTTGTGCGGGTCGTCCCAGACGGGGAGGGACTGGACCATGCAGGCCTTGCGGGCGGTCTGCCGGTCGAGCTCGAGGAAGGGCCGGCGGTAGCGGCCGCCGGCCCCCGAGACCGCGGCCATTCCGGAGAGGGAGCGGATGCCCGAGCCGCGGGCGAGGCCGAGGAGGACGGTCTCGGCCTGGTCGTCGCGGGTGTGGCCGAGGAGGATCGCGGCGGCGCCGTGGCGGTCGGCGGCGGCGTCGAGGGCGGCGTAGCGGGCGTCACGGGCGGCGGCCTCGGGGCCGCCTTCGCGGCCTACGGTGACGGCGGTGGCCTCCACCGGGTCGAGGCCGAGTTCGCGCAGGCGCAGGACGACCTCGTCGGCGCGCAGGTCGGAGCCGGCCTGGAGGCCGTGGTCGACGGTGACGCCGCCGGCGCGGACGCCGAGCTTGGGGGCCTCGAAGGCGAGAGCCGAGGCGAGCGCCATGGAGTCGGCGCCGCCGGAGCAGGCCACGAGCACGAGCGGCGAGGGCGGACGCTCGTGCGCAGGGGCGTCAGGGGCGTCAGGGGCGCTGTGGTGGTCGGTGAGGATGTCGTGGAGGACGCGGCGGACCGCCAGGCGTATCGCCGCGACCGCAGGATGGGGACCCATGTCCGGTTCCCTTCATGAAATTTTCGGGGGTTGAACCCGAGGTCGGTCACGCAGAGTGTGTAGATCGTGACAGAACCGGGCCGTTCCCCGAGCATTGCACGCCTGATGGGGACTCACGGTCCCTCGGACGGGTGATTGCGGGGGCGTTCTCCTGCCGTCGGCCGATTTTCGGTTCCCGTCCGCCGCCGTGCTCGTCACCGGCTCAGCGGTTCAGGAGTCCGCCTTGCGGTGCACCCGGGCGACCCAGTCCGCCGGTTTCGCGATCTCGGCCTTGGTGGGGAGGGTGTTCGGCGAGGTCCACACACGGTTGAAGCCGTCCATGCCGACCTGGTCGACGACGGCCCGCACGAAACGCTCACCGTCCTTGTACTGCCTGAGCTTGGCGTCCAGGCCGAGCAGCTTGCGCAGGGCCATGTCCAGCCGCGAGGCACCCTTGGTGCGACGCTGCTGGAACTTCTCGCGGATCTCGGCGACGGTCGGCACGACGTCCGGGCCCACCCCGTCCATGACGAAGTCGGCGTGGCCCTCCAGGAGGGACATCACGGCGGTGAGCCGGGCGAGGATCTCCCGCTGGGCGGGGCTCTGGACCAGCTCGACCAGGGAACGGCCGCCGTCGTCCTCCTCCCCCTCGGGGCGTCCGCCGACGAGGGACTGGGCCGCTTCCCTGATCCGCTCCAGGAACGTCGCGGGGTCGACGTCCGTCTCCGCCAAGAACGACTGGATCTCACCCTCCAGGTGGTCGCGGAGCCAGGGCACCGCGGAGAACTGCGTGCGGTGCGTCTCCTCGTGCAGGCACACCCAGAGGCGGAAGTCGTGGGGGCTCACGTCGAGTTCGCGTTCGACGTGCACGATGTTCGGCGCGACGAGGAGCAGCCGCCCGCCGCCGTTCGCACCCGCGGGCAGCTCGCGGGTGGCGGGGGCGAAGGTCTCGTACTGGCCGAGGACGCGGGAGGACAGGAACGACAGCAGCATGCCGAGTTCGACGCCCGTGACCTTGCCGCCGACCGCGCCGAGGACCGCGCTGCCGCTGCGGCGTCCCTCCACCTTGTCCAGGAGGGGCTTGAGGAGTTCCCGGAAGCCGGCCACGTTCGCCCGGATCCAGCCGGGACGGTCGACGACCAGGACGGGGGTGTCGTGCATCTCCTCGGTTCCCAGACGGGTGAAGCCCCGGACGTGTCCTTCCGAGACCTTGGCGTGCCGACGCAGTTCCGCGACGACGGCGCGGGCCTCGTCGCGGCTCACCTCCGGGCCCGGCCGTACGAGGCGGGTCGCGGTCGCGACCGCGAGATTCCAGTCGACCATCCCGGAAGAGGCACCACCGATGCTCGTCATGCGTCAACCGTACGTGAGGGGTGCCGTTGCGGGCAGGGCGTGGGGCGGGAGTGGGGGATGCCTCAGGGTCGGGGCGGGGGCGGCGTCCGGGTCGGTGCGGCCCTCGGTCCGGGGCGGGGCGGGCGCGTGACCGGACGCCGGACGGGCCGGCTTCAGCCGCAGCCGCAGGCCGCCAGGGCCGTGACGGCCCGGTCCAGGGCCGTCTGGGCCGCGGCCGGGTCGGTGGTGTTCGCGGTGAGGACGGCGAAGGCCAGGAGGTGGCCGTCGCGGTCGACGACCGTGCCGGCGAGGGTGTTGACGCCGGTCAGGGTGCCGGTCTTGGCGCGGACGACACCAGCCGCGTCGGCCGCGCCCTCCGTGTAGCGGGTGCTGAGGGTGCCGGTGAAGCCGGCGACGGGCAGGCCGGTGAGGACGGGGCGCAGTTCGGGGCGGACGGGGTCGCCGGCCTTGACGAGGAGCGCGGTCAGGAGGTTCGCGGTCAGGCGGTCGTTCCGGTCGAGGCCACTGCCGTCCCTGAAGTCGACGCCGTCCAACGGCAGTCCGAGCCGTCCCAGCTGGGTGCGGATCGCCTTGCCCGCGCCGGCGAAGTCGGCGCGCACGCCGGTCGCGAGGGCGGTCTGGCGGGCGAGCGCCTCGGCGATGTCGTTGTCGCTGTTGGTCAGCATCCGCTCGACGAGCGAGGCGAGCGGGGGCGAGGCGACCGTGGCCAGCGTCTCCGCGTGCGCGGAAGCCTTCGACAGTCCGGGCGCGGACGTCTTGATCCCGTACGCCCCCAGGAAGTCCGCGAACTTCCTCGTCGCGTCCGCCGCCGGGTCGGGCACGCGGGTCGCCGGGCCGCTCGCCGAGCCGTCCGCGCGGCCCTCGTCGGCGGTCAGGGCGGTGACCCGGGCCAGGTTCGGGTTGACTCCGATCGGGTGAACTTCGGTGCCGGCGTACAGGGTGGTGTCGTACGACAGCGTCGCCCGGGTGATGCCGCGCTTCTTCAGGGCCGTGGCCGTGGAGGCGGCGAGGGTGCGCAGGTCGGCCCAGCCCTCGGTGGTCCCGCGGGCGGTGAGGGTGGGGTCGCCGCCGCCGACGAGGACGACCTCCCCGGTGCCGGGTTCCAGGGCGGTGCGGGTGGTGAGGCGGTGGTCGGCGCCCAGCGCGGTGAGCGCGGCGACCGCGGTGGCGATCTTCGTGGTGGAGGCCGGGGTGAGCGCGTCGTCGGCTCCGCTGCCGTAGAGCCGCTTGCCGGTGGTCACGTCGACGACGGCGGCCGTACGACGGGTGCCGAGGGCCGGGTCGGCGAGGAGCGGGCCGAGGACGCGCGTGAGGGCGGCGGAGCCCGGGACCGACTTCACGGCGGTCGTCGCGCCGCCGAGGCCGGTCAGGACGGACGCGGCACTGGGCGCGGGCCGCGGTGCCCCGGCCGCCGTGTCGGACGCTCCGGTCCCGCGGCCGTGATCTGCGCCACCCACCCGCTCCAGTGCGGCGACCCGGTCCCGCTCGGCCGTACGCTGACCGGAGGAGTCCCAGGGGCCGGCGGCGGTCGCCACGCCGACGGCCAGGGCCAGCCCGGCGGTCGTCGCACCCGCGGTGTACTGCCAGGTCCGGCCGGGCCTCGGCCTCGTGATCAGCGCGAGCTGCGGTTTCGCCGCCTGCCTGAGCCGTGCGACCCGCGGCCCGGCGGCCGCCGCCGCGCGCGCGAGACGTGGCCGTACGACCCCTGCGACCCGCGCCAGACGTGGTCGTACGGCGTCCGCGGCCCGCACCACGTGCGGTCTCGCGGCCCGCCAAGGCCTCAGCTCGGGCACGATCACCAGCCCCTTTCGCGATCACACACCTGCGTGAGGGACACTTAACCACCAGAACTATGTGCTGATCATGGAGGAGCCACCGGTGGAGTTCGACGTCACGATCGAGATCCCGAAGGGTTCGCGGAACAAGTACGAGGTGGACCACGAGACCGGTCGGATCCGCCTGGACCGTCGACTCTTCACCTCGACCGCCTACCCGACCGACTACGGCTTCGTCGAGAACACTCTCGGCGAGGACGGTGACCCGCTGGACGCGCTGGTCATCCTGGACGAGCCGACCTTCCCGGGTTGCCTCATCCGCTGCCGCGCGATCGGCATGTTCCGCATGACCGACGAGGCCGGCGGCGACGACAAGCTGCTCTGCGTCCCGTCGACCGACCCGCGCGTGGAGCACCTGCGGGACATCCACCACGTGTCGGAGTTCGACCGGCTGGAGATCCAGCACTTCTTCGAGGTCTACAAGGACCTGGAGCCCGGCAAGTCCGTCGAGGGCGCCGACTGGGTGGGCCGCACCGACGCCGAGGCCGAGATCGAGCGGTCGTACAAGCGCTTCAAGGACCAGGGCGGTCACTGAGTCGCTCGGCCCCGAGGGGCCGTGGAGGGCCGCACGCACGCGTGCGGCCCTCCGGCATGCCGGGCGCAGATGTCGGTGAGCCCGCGTCCCTGGGCATACGTCAGTACGCACCCGTCGGTACGCGTACGTCGAGGCGCATACGTCGAGGCGCGTACGTCGGTGCGCATACTGAGGTCTACGGAATGTGTCGTTCAGGGAGCGTTGCCCAGTGACGGAGGCGGAGGACCGCAAGCCGCAGTCGGACGAGGCGAAGGGCACGTTCGATCCGGAGATCACCTCCGAGTTCGCGATCCCGCGGGGGCTGGCCGTCCCCAGGGGCGGGAGCGAGTCGGAGACCACGTCGGAGTTCGCCGTCCCGGTCGGCCTGGACGTCGCGCAGCCGGCCGGCGGTGAGTCCGAGGGGTCGGCGTTCAGTCCGCCGAGGACGTACGGCTCGGGGCACGCCCCGCCCGCCTTCACGCCCGCCGAGGGCTTTCCCGTGGTCAGTCTGACCAAGGACGTGCCCTGGCAGGACCGGATGCGGACGATGCTGCGCATGCCGGTGGCCGAGCGGCCCGCGCCGGAGCCGCCGCCCAAGGCGGAGGAGGGCGGCCCGGCCGTCCCGCGCGTGCTCGACCTGACGTTGCGCATCGGCGAGCTGCTGCTGGCGGGCGGGGAGGGCGCCGAGGACGTGGAGGCCGCGATGTTCGCGGTCTGCCGCTCCTACGGGCTCGACCGCTGCGAGCCGAACGTCACCTTCACCCTGTTGTCGATCTCGTACCAGCCCTCCCTGGTCGAGGACCCGGTGACGGCCTCACGGACCGTGCGGCGCCGGGGCACCGACTACACCCGGCTGGCGGCCGTCTTCCACCTCGTCGACGACCTCAGCGACCCCGAGACGCACATCTCCCTGGAGGAGGCGTACCGGCGGCTCGCCGAGATGCGGCGCAACCGGCACCCGTATCCGACCTGGGTGCTGACCTCGGCGAGCGGACTGCTGGCCGGCGCGGCCTCGGTGCTCGTCGGCGGCGACCTGATCGTGTTCGTGGCGGCGGCGATCGGCGCGATGCTCGGCGACCGGCTGGCGTGGCTGTGCGCCGGACGCGGGCTGCCGGAGTTCTACCAGTTCCTGGTGGCCGCGATGCCGCCCGCCGCGATAGGCATCGCGCTGACGCTCGGACACGTCGACGTGAAGGCGTCCGCCGTCATCACGGGTGGGCTGTTCGCGCTGCTGCCCGGCCGGGCCCTCGTGGCGGGCGTCCAGGACGGTCTGACGGGCTTCTACATCACCGCCGCCGCCCGCCTGCTGGAGGTCATGTACTTCTTCGTCGGCATCGTCGTCGGCGTGCTGGTCATGCTCTACCTCGGCGTGCAGCTGGGCGCCCATCTCAACCCCGACGCCTACCTGGGCATCACCGAGCGGCCGCTGTGGCAGATCGGCGCGTCGATGCTGCTGTCGCTGACCTTCGCGGTGCTGCTCCAGCAGGAGCGGTCCACCGTGCTGGCCGTGACGCTGAACGGAGGCGTCGCCTGGTCGGTGTACGGCGCGATGCACTACGCCGGTGACATCTCGCCGGTGGCCTCCACCGCCGTCGCGGCGGGGGTGGTCGGGCTGTTCGGGCAGCTGCTGTCGCGGTACCGGTTCGCGTCCGCGCTGCCCTACACGACCGCGGCGATCGGGCCGCTGCTGCCCGGTTCGGCCACGTACTTCGGGCTGCTGGCCATCGCGCAGAACGAGGTGGACGCGGGGTTGGTCTCTCTGACCAAGGCGGCCGCGTTGGCGATGGCCATCGCCATCGGCGTGAACCTGGGGTCGGAGATCTCGCGGTTGTTCCTGCGGATCGGGTCCGCGGAGAAGCGGCGGGCCGCCAAGCGGACACGGGGATTCTGACGCCGGGGCCGGTCCCGGCGGATCTCCCGTGCCCGCGGTCGCGTCTCAGTAGCCCTGGTTGTGCGGGTACTGGCCGTTCTGCTGCTGCGGCTGGGGCTGGGGCTGCCAGTCCTGCTGGGGGTACTGCTGCTGCGGGTACTGCTGTTCCTGCGGGTACTGCTGCTGGGGGTACTGCTGCTGGTACTGCTGGCCGTAGTAGTCGGGCTGGTACTCGCCCTGGTACTGGTTCTGGCCCTGGTCGCCGGCCTGGTACTGGTTCTGGCCCTGGTCACCGGCCTGGTACTGGCTGCGGCCCTGGTCGCCGTACGGGTCGTGGTCCTCGATGCGGCGGAGTCGGGTGGTGGCGTCGTCCATGGCCTGCGCCGGGGCCTGGGCCGGCTGGGCGGAGGGCTCGGCCTGCGGGGGGTTCTTCTTGGACTGGGAGCGGGCGCGGAGGAACTCGATGATGATCGGGACCACCGAGAGAAGGACGATCAGGAGCAGGATCGGCTCGATGTTCTTCTTGACGAAGTCGATGTTGCCCAGCCAGGAGCCGAGCAGGGTCACGCCCGCGCCCCACAGGACGCCGCCGATGACGTTGAAGATCAGGAAGGACCGGTACCGCATGCCGCTGACGCCGGCGATGATCGGTGTGAACGTGCGGACGATGGGCACGAAGCGGGCCAGGACCAGCGACTTGGGGCCGTACTTCTCGAAGAACTCGTGCGCCTTGGTGACGTTCTCCTGCTTGAAGAGGCGGGAGTCCGGGCGGGTGAAGAGGGACGGGCCCACCTTCTTGCCGAACATGTAGCCCGCCTGGTCGCCCAGGATCGCGGCGACGCAGATCAGGGCGATGGCCGCCCACAGCGGGAAGTCCAGCTGGTTCGACGTGATCAGCAGGCCCGCCGTGAACAGCAGCGAGTCACCTGGCAGGAAGAAGCCGATGAGCAGGCCCGACTCCGCGAAGACGATGAGCAGCAGACCCCAGATGCCGAAGCTGTCCAGCAGGTAGTCGGGGTCCAGCCAGCTCGGTCCGAGGGCAAGGGTCGTCACGGTTCCGGGCTCCTGACGGGGGTGAGGGAATTCAGCGTCCTTCTACGGCCGCACAAAGCTATCAACGTCATGTGTGCGCCCCAGGTTCCACGGGGGTCCCCGGGATGCGCTGTGAGCCCGCCCGGGCAAACCTGTGAGCATGGGCATCGAAGATTACGGCGGCGGCCAGGGGCCCCAGCCGGACGTACTGGTCGTCACCACCAACGACGTACCCGGACACCGGGTCGAGCAGGTCATCGGTGAGGTCTTCGGGCTGACGGTGCGTTCGCGGCACCTCGGGAGCCAGATCGGGGCGGGGCTGAAGTCGATGATCGGCGGCGAGCTGAAGGGCCTCACCAAAACGCTCGTGGAGACCCGCAACCAGGCCATGGACCGGCTCGTGGAGCAGGCACGCGCGCGTGGCGCCAATGCCGTGCTCGCCTTCCGCTTCGACGTCACGGAGGCGGCCGACGTGGGAACCGAGGTGTGCGCGTACGGGACGGCGGTGGTCGTGGCCCGGGAGTGACCCCGGGCCGGGGCCCTACGCGGACGTGTGCCGGGCCGCGTTGGCGGTGATCGCCTCCCTGAGGTGCTCGGCGAGACCCGGACGGGTGGAGTCGTAGAAGGCCTTGAACCGCTCGTCGGTGACGTACATCTCGCCCAGGGACCGGTGGAGCGCGTGGGAGCACGCGTAGAACCAGCCGCTGATGTGCTGCCGGTGTTCCTCGGCCATGTCCATGGCCCGCTCGCCGGTGGGCGGTTCGCCGGCCGCCATGAGCGCGTCGTAGCGTCCGCTCCAGTCGGCCACCTCCGCCTGCATGCGCCGCCAGTCGTCCTTGGTGTAGCGGGCGGCCCGGCGCTGTGACTCCGCGTACAGCTCGGTGCCGCCCCAGCGCCGCTCGGCCTCCTCGGCGTACTGCTCGGGGTCCTTGTCCCCGAAGACCTCGAAGCGTTCCTCGGGGGTCAGGTCGATGCCCATCTCACGTGCCTCCATCGCGTGTTCCACGGCCGCGGCCATCTCCTGCAGCTGCTCGATCCGGGCGGTCAGCAGGTCGAGCCGGCGGCGCAGGTGCGCGCGCGGGTCCGCCTCCGGATCGTCGAGCAGGGCGGCGACCTCGTCGAGCGGGAAGCCGAGCTCCCGGTAGAACAGGATCCGCTGCAGCCGGTCGAGGTCGGCGTCGCTGTAGCGCCGGTGGCCCGCGTGGCTGCGCTCGCTCGGGGGGAGCAGGCCGATGCCGTCGTAGTGGTGCAGGGCGCGCACCGTCACCCCGGCGAAGCCGGCGACCTGTCCCACGGAGTAGCTCACTTCGTCCGCTCCCTTCTGTTCCCTTCTGTGTTCGTCCTCCACGGTGGGCCCTCACGCGACGTGAGGTGCAAGCCCGCCGTCACGGCAGCGCTCCGTCACGGGTCACGGGTGGCGTCCTTCCCGGGCGCCCCCCGGGCGGCTCTCCCCCAGGAGCGATGCCCGTTTTGCCCGCTTATCGTGAGCCCGTGGCTCACGACACCGCTCGACATGCGCCCCCCTCCCCGGCGAGCCCCACGCGCGCGTTGCTGCTCTCGATCCTGCCCGCCCTGGTCGTCGGTGTGCTGGCCGGCCTGCTCCTGCTGCTGGTGAGCGAACTGGCCGGGCAGTTGCAGAACGTGCTGTGGGAGAACCTGCCGGACGCCCTGGGGGTGGGCCGTTACTCGGTGCTGTGGATGCTCGTCGTCCTCACCACCACCGGCGTCGCGGTCGGCCTGGTGGTGTGGAAGGTGCCGGGGCACGCGGGCCCCGATCCGGCGACCACCGGCCTCAACGCCCCCGTACTGCCGCCCGAGGTGCTGCCGGGGCTGTTGCTGGCGGCCATGCTGATGCTGGCGGGCGGCCCGAGTCTGGGCCCGGAGAATCCGGTGATCGCGGCGAACGTGGGGCTGGCGTACTGGCTGGGCCGCCGGCTGCTGCCGCGGGCGCCGGACCGGGTATGGCCGGTGCTGGCGGAGTCCGCGACGATCGGGGCGCTGTTCGGCACACCGGTCGCGGCGGCGCTGGTGATCTCCGAGGCGCTGGCCGGGCGGCAGACCGAAGGACCTCTGTGGAACGACGTCTTCACGCCGCTCGTCGCGGCCGCGGCCGGTTCGACGACGATGATCCTGTTGGACCGTCCGAGCTTCGACCTCGGCCTGCCGGCGTTCGGGCAACCCGACTGGGGCGATCTGCTGTCCGCGATGGTGATCGCCTCCGTGGGCGCGCTGCTCGGCATGGCCGCCGTGCTTGGCCTCCCGTATGTCCACGGCACGTTCGCGCGACTGCAGCACCCCATGCTGGCGCTGCCGGTCGGCGGGGTCGTGCTGGGGCTGCTGGCGGCCGTGGGCGGTCATCTGACGCTCTTCAAGGGGCTGGACGAGATGGCGGAGCTGGCCCACGATCCCGACGGCTGGACGGCTGGAGAGTTCACCACGATGGCGGTGGTGAAACTGGCCGCGTTGCTCGTCGCCACGTCCTGCGGCTTCCGCGGCGGACGGATCTTCCCGGCGGTGTTCGCGGGGGTCGCCCTCGGGCTGGCCGCGCACGCCCTCGTGCCCGCCGTGCATCCCGCGGTGGGAGCCGCGACAGCCGTGCTCGGGGTCCTCCTCGCCGTCACCCGGCAGGGCTGGCTGAGTCTCTTCGTCGCCGCCGTCCTGGTCTCCTCCCCGGCCGTCATCACGCTGCTGTGCGTCGCCTCGCTGCCGGCCTGGCTACTGGTGACCGGCAGGCAGCGGATGCAGCTGCGGGAGGACGGGGCGGCGATCCGGTGAACCGATCGGACCCTTCGATCCGATGAACGAGCGGGGAGGACGCCGACGCCGACCCCGCACCCTCGACCACTGACCCCGAGCCCCGAGCCCTGACAGGAGAATCCCGTGCCCCTGCACAAAGGCGTTGCCAAGGCCGACGAGCGCTCCCGCTCCGTGAATCCCTTCTACGGCGAGACGGACCCGGTCAGCGGTATGACCGAGGCGCCGCCCAAGCACCGGCTGCCGGACGGCCCGACGCCGCCCTCGACGGCGTATCAGCTGGTGCACGACGAACTGATGCTGGACGGCAACTCCCGGCTGAACCTGGCCACCTTCGTCACCACGTGGATGGAGCCGCAGGCAGGGCTGCTGATGGCGGAGTGCCGCGACAAGAACATGATCGACAAGGACGAGTACCCGCGCACCGCAGAGCTGGAGCGTCGCTGTGTGGCCATGCTCGCCGACCTGTGGAACGCGCCTGACCCGTCGGCGGCCGTGGGCTGCTCGACGACCGGGTCGAGCGAGGCGTGCATGCTGGCCGGGATGGCCCTCAAGCGGCGGTGGAGCAGACGCACCACCGACCCGGCCGCCCGGCCCAACCTGGTCATGGGGGTCAACGTCCAGGTCTGCTGGGAGAAGTTCTGCAACTTCTGGGAGGTGGAGGCCCGCCTGGTGCCCATGGAGGGCGAGCGCTTCCACCTGGACCCGCAGGCCGCCGCCGACCTGTGCGACGAGAACACCATCGGGGTCGTCGGCATCCTCGGCTCCACCTTCGACGGGTCCTACGAGCCGATCGCCGAGCTGTGCGCGGCCCTGGACGCCCTCCAGGAGCGGACCGGCCTGGACGTGCCGGTGCACGTCGACGGGGCGTCCGGCGCGATGATCGCGCCCTTCCTGGACGAGGACCTCGTGTGGGACTTCCGCCTCGCTCGCGTGGCGTCGATCAACACCTCCGGGCACAAGTACGGGCTGGTCTACCCCGGTGTCGGCTGGGCCCTGTGGCGCGACAAGGACGCCCTGCCCGAGGAACTGGTCTTCCGCGTCAACTACCTGGGCGGCGACATGCCGACCTTCGCGCTGAACTTCTCGCGGCCCGGCGCCCAGGTCGTCGCGCAGTACTACACCTTCCTGCGGCTGGGCCGCTCGGGTTACCAGGCCGTGCAGCGCTCCACGCGGGACATCGCCCGGGACCTGGCCGACCGGGTGGAGGCGCTCGGCGACTTCCGGCTGCTGACCCGGGGCGACCAACTGCCCGTCTTCGCCTTCACCACCGCCCCGGGTGTCGAGTCGTACGACGTCTTCGACGTCTCCCGGCGGCTGCGTGAGCACGGCTGGCTGGTGCCGGCGTACACCTTCCCGCCGAATCGCGAGGACCTGTCCGTCGTGCGGATCGTGTGCCGCAACGGCTTCTCGTCGGACCTGGCCGACCTGTTCGTCGACGACCTGACGCGGCTGCTTCCGGAGCTGCGCCGGCAGCCGCACCCGCAGACTCGGGACAAGGGGGCGGCCACCGGCTTCCACCACTGAGTCAGCCGCTCATGCGCCCGAACCTCCGCACCGCCGACGGGAAGAAGACGGCGAGCAGGACCAGCGGCCAGACGACGGCCGGCCAGAGGCCGTCGGTCGCCCCCGCCGGGCCGAACAGGTCGCGTACGGCGGTCGCCGTCCTGGACATCGGGTTCCACTCGACGACCGTGCCGAGCCAGCCGGGCATGGAGGCGGGGGTGGCGATGGCGTTGGAGAGGAAACCGACCGGCCAGATGAGGATCTGCACGGCCTGGACCATCTCCGGTTTCCCGGCCACCAGCGCCAGCAGGATGCCGATCCAGAGCATCGCGAAGCGGAGCAGCAGGAGGAGGCCCACGGCGCCCAGGAAGGCCCCGGCACCACCCTGGGCGCGCCAGCCGAGGGCGTACCCGACGCCGATCAGCACCGCGAGGCCCAGCGCCGACTGCAGCATGTCGGCGGCCGAGCGGCCGACCAGGACCGCGCCGTCGGTCATCGGCATCGAGCGGAAGCGGTCGATGACGCCCTTGTCGAGGTCCTGGGTGACGGCGAGCATCGTGCCCTCCAGGCCGAAGGCCATGGTGAGCGCGAGCATGCCGGGGACCAGGTAGTCGAGGTAGTCGCCGTTCACCTCGCGGCCGCCGCCGACGAGATAGGCGAACATCAGCAGCAGCATCACCGGGAAGACGAGACCGACGACCAGCCGGCCCGGCTGCCGTGCCCAGTGGGCGAGTTCGCGCCGGGTCATGGTCCAGGAATCGGTCAGCGCGTACGTACTCACACGGCCTCCTTCGTGCGGTCGTCCTGCCCGGTCAGGTGCAGGAACACCTCGTCCAGCGTGGGGCGGCGCAGGGCCACGTCCTCGGCCTGCAGGCCGGCCTCCTCCAGGGCGCGGACGACGGCGGAGAGGGCGGCCATGCGGTCGGTGACCGGGGCGCTGAGCAGCCTGCGGTCGGGATCGACGGTGATCTGCTCCCTGGCCATGGGCAGCAGGGCGAGCGCGGCGCCCAGCAGGCCCGCGTCCCGCAGGACGACGTCGATGCGGTCGCCGCCGGTGAGCGCCTTCAGTTCGTCCGCGGTGCCGTCGGCGACGACCCGGCCCCGGTCCACGACCGAGATGCGGTCGGCGAGCTGGTCGGCCCCCTCCAGGTACTGGGTGGTGAGCACGACCGTCGTGCCGCCGCCGACCAGGGAGCGGACCGCGGACCACACCTCGGCGCGGCCGCGCGGGTCGAGCCCGGTGGTCGGTTCGTCCAGGAACAGCACCTCCGGTTCCGTGATCAGGGACGCGGCGAGATCCAGGCGGCGGCGCATGCCGCCGCTGTAGGAGCGCACCGGTGTGCGGCCGGTGTCGCCGAGCTCGAAGCGCTCCAGCAGTTCGTCCGCGCGCGTGCGCGCGCGGCGGGCGCCCAGGTGGTGGAGGCGGCCGAACAGCTCCAGGTTCTGGCGGCCGCCCAGCCCTTCGTCCAGTGCCGCGTGCTGGCCGAGCAGGCCGATGCGCAGGCGGACCTCGCGGGCCCGGCGCACCACGTCGTACCCGGCCACCTCGACCCGGCCCGAGTCGGGTCGCAGCAGCGTGGACAGGATCCTGACCAGCGTCGTCTTGCCGGCGCCGTTGGGGCCGAGCACTCCGCGCACCGTGCCGCGGGCCACGGTGAGGTCGAGCCCGTCCAGTGCCTGCCGGTCGCCGTACCTCTTGCGTACGTCCTCGACGGTGATCACCGCATCAGTCATGTCACGAGCCCCCGCATCCCCTCATTAGTCAAACTTGACTACCACTCCAACGTAATGCGTCCGGACCCACTCGTCAAACTTGATCAGTGATTGTCCCCGGGGTGCCGCTCCCCCGTCGCGTAAGGGTTCTCCGCGTCGTCCGCGAGGACACCGACGAACGGCTCGCCCTCGCCGGAGAACGTGTACGCCCCGCCCTCGATCCGCGCGATCAGGCCCAAGGTCCACTCCGCCTCGGCGTCCGCCGTGTGGATCCAGAGGTTCATGATCTCGCCGATGTGCCCGAGCTGTTCCGGGCCCTGTTCGGGCACGTAGTGCTCGGTGACGGCCGAGCGCCACTCCTCGATGCGCCGGATCCGCTCCTTCAGCAGCGACACCGCCTCGGTGCGCGGCAGGTCCACGATGAAGCCGATGGCCGCCGACTTGACGTCCATCTTCTGGTCGTAGGCGGTCAGCAACTCGCGCACCAGCCGGAAGTACTCCTCGGTGCCCCGCTCGGTCATCTCGTACTCGGTGCGGGGCGGGCCGCCGACGGTGGACGGGGCGATCTCGTGCGCGTGCAGCAGTCCCTGCTTCGCCATCTGCTTCAGGGCGTGGTAGATCGAGCCCGGTTTGGCGGTGGACCACTCGTGGGCGCCCCAGTACTCCAGGTCGTTGCGCACCTGGTAGCCGTGGGCCCGCCCGTGCTGGCGCACCGAGCCCAGCACGAGGAGACGGATCGCTGACATGGCGTCCAGACTAGGCCGCCCGGAACCCGCAGGGGGAACCGGCCGGAACCGGGAGACGGCTCCCCGACACGCCGGGGGCGGCCTGCGGCGTGCCGGGAGGAGGGGCCGGAAGGGTCTAGAAGGGGAACCTGCTGCGCCCGTGCTGCACCGAGATCCACTTCGTCGTCGTGAAGGCCTCCAGGGTCGTCTCCCCGTTGAGGCGGCCGACGCCGGAGTTCTTCTCGCCGCCGAACGGCACGATCGGCTCGTCGTGCACCGTGGCGTCGTTGACGTGGAACATCCCGGTGACGATCTGCTGGGCGAAGGCGACGCCCCGCTCGATGTCGCCGGTGTGGACGGCGCCGCTGAGCCCGTAGGGGGTGTCGTTGACGAGGCGTACGGCCTCTTCCTCGCCGTCGAAGGTGTCGAGGAAGACGACCGGACCGAAGACCTCCTGCTGGAGCAGGGCGGAGTCGGCGGGCAGGCCGCTCAGCACGGAGGGCTCGACGAGGTTGCCGGTCGTCGAGCCGTGCAGGAGGGCGGTCGCGCCCTCGCCGATGGCCTGCTCGACGACGCCGGAGACGGCCTCCGCCTGCGAGGAGTTGATGACGGGGCCGATGAGGGTCTGCGGGTCGCGCGGGTCGCCGGCCTTGAGGGTCTTCACCTTGGCGACGAACTTCTCGGTGAACTCGTCGGCGAGCGAGCGGTCGACCAGGATGCGGTTGGCGGCCATGCAGACCTGGCCCTGGTGGACGAAGCGGCTGAAGACGGCGGCGTCGACCGCGTAGTCCACGTCGGCGTCGTCGAGGACGACGAACGCGCTGTTGCCGCCGAGTTCGATGATGGACCGCTTGAAGTGCGAGGCGGCGACGGTGGCGACGTGCCGGCCGACCTTGTCGGAGCCGGTGAAGGAGATGACCCGCGGGACGGGGTGCTCCAGGAAGGCGTCGCCGATCTCGGCGATGTCGGTGACGACGACGTTCAGCAGGCCCGGGGGCAGACCCGCGTCCTCGAAGAGCTTGGCGATGACGGTACCGCCGGAGATCGGGGTGTTCTGGTGCGGCTTGAGCACCACGCCGTTGCCGAGGGCCAGCGCGGGGGCGACCGACTTCAGCGACAGCAGGAAGGGCACGTTGAAGGGGCTGATCACGCCCACCACGCCGACCGGCTCGCGGTAGACGCGGTTCTCCTTGCCGTCGATCGGCGAGGGAAGGATCCGGCCCTCGGGACGCAGCGACAGGTGGATCGACTCGCGCAGGAACTCCTTGGCCAGGTGGAGTTCGAAGGCGGCCTTGCCGAACGTGCCGCCGGCCTCGTCGACGAGGATCTCGCTGATCTCCGCCTCGCGCTCCTCGACCAGCCGCAGCACCTTCTCGAAGACCGAGCGGCGGGCATAGGCGTTGGTCGCGGCCCACTCCTTCTGGACGCGGGCGGCGGCGCGGTAGGCCTCGTCGACCTCGTCGACGGTGGCTATCGTGATCGACGCGATCTTCTCGCCGTCGTAGGGGTTGAAGTCGATGATGTCCCAGGACCCCGTCCCTGGACGCCACTTACCGTCGATGTACTGCTGGGCCAGGTCGGTGAAGTACGACGACATGTGATCCCTCAATCCCCTGCTGCCACCGGCTGCGATCGGCACAACGATCTGATCACGCGTCATCGTATGTGTGTTTCAAGGGAGTTGGGGCCGCAGTCGGACAGTTGGCGCAGTCATGGGGTTGCCCGAGGGGAAACCCCATGCGCGCGGCGCGCCCGGCGGGAATTGCCAGACACGCCCTAGGAGAGCTGGAGCAGCCCGCGCAGCAGGTCCCGGCTCTCGTCGGGGCCGGGGCTGTCCTGCTGGAGTTCCTTCAGCGCCTGCTCGTACTGGGCGACGTCCTCGCGCTTGTCCAGGTAGAGGGCGCTGGTGAGCTGCTCCAGGTAGACGACGTCCGACAGGTCGGACTCGGGGAAGCTCAGGATGGTGAAGGCACCGGACTCACCGGAGTGCCCGCCGAAGCTGAACGGCATGATCTGCAGCCGCACGTTGGGACGCTCGGAGATCTCGATCAGGTGCTGGAACTGCTCGCGCATGACCTCGCGGTCCCCGTACGGCCGCCGCAGGGCCGCCTCGTCGAGGACGATGTGGAAGTCGGGGGCGTTCTCGGCGACGAGGTACTTCTGCCGCTCCAGGCGCAGGGCCACGCGCCGGTCGACGTCGGCCGCGCTCGCA
Source organism: Streptomyces sp. NPDC051051 (assembly GCF_040682975.1). Lineage (NCBI taxonomy): Bacteria > Bacillati > Actinomycetota > Actinomycetes > Kitasatosporales > Streptomycetaceae > Streptomyces > Streptomyces sp. NPDC051051. The sequence continues at coordinate 93,766 of NZ_JBFBCB010000014.1, read as the reverse complement.
CCCTTCATCCCGCGCCGCACGACCGCGTGCGCGTACGCCTCGGTCTGGAGCAGGCCGTGCACGAACTGCACCTCGTACGCCCGGATCAGGGCGGCGGCGCCCTCCAGCCCGACGTAGGTGGGGAACCAGTTGGGCAGGACGTCGGAGTAGCTGTGCCACCAGCCGGCCACGTTGGCCTCGCGGGCGAGTCCGACGAGCGCCTGGCGCTCGGCGTCGTCCGAGATGCCGTACAGCGTCAACAGGTCTTCCACGTCACGTGTCTTGAAGCTCACCCGGCCCAGCTCCATCCGGCTGATCTTCGACTCCGAAGCCCGGATCGAGTATCCCGCCGCCTCGCGCGTGATGCCACGGGCTTCACGCAACCGCCGTAGTTGCGAGCCGAGCAGCATCCGCCGCACCACCGATCCGGGCTCTCCCGCGCTCACGTTCGCCAGCCTCCCCAGCCGTCCTCGGATCCGCAGTCTGCCACTAAAACACTTCGAGCAGTACTCGCCCGATTACAGAGACGGAAAAAGCCAAAGGGTACCCCCAGCGCGACACCGGGGAAGGGTGAGGAGAAAGCGCGGAAAGTGCCCGTCAACTGCAAGAAGATGGCGGAAAAAATGGCCAAGAAGCGGTACGGGCAGGCCCATTTCGGTCACGTGCACGTGCATCTGCCCTTGCATCTGCCCTTCGCATCGGAAACCATGGTCCCGCGCCACCGCTGCATCGCAACGACCGCGAATCCCGGGAGTGCCTCGCATGGGGACGAATGGATCGACCATGCTCGAGCCGTTACGGCAGGGCCTTCCGCCGCTTGATCCCGCGGCCGTGTCCGACGCGGCCTCCTGCGCTCTGCCGACCCGCCTCGAAGCGGTGCGCGAGGCAAGGCAGTTCACCAGGAGAACCCTCGGCCAGTGGGAAGTGGGCGAGCGGTCCGACGACATATGTCTGGTCGTCTCGGAACTGGTGACCAACGCCCTGCGGCACGGGATGTCGGCCGACGCCGTCCCGGGCATGCCTGGGCAGCAGTCGCTCGTGCGACTGCACCTGCTGCGGTGGACCGGGCGACTGGTGTGCGCGGTGCGCGACCCCAGCCGGGACAGCCCCCTGCCGCGCGAGGTGGACGACTTCGCGGCGGAGTCGGGGCGCGGGCTGTTCCTCGTCGACTCCTTCACCGAGGGCTGGGGATGGCAACCGCTCTCCCCGAACCTGGGCGGCAAGGTCGTCTGGGCGCTGTTCCGGTTGCACAAGCCCGCCGGATGACGAACCGCGGCGCCTTCCGGTGCCGCGGTTCTACGCGCGTCGCAGCCCCTTGTGCACCGGTTCTCCCGGCGTGCCGCACGCCGGAGCGGACCTCCGTCAGCCGGCGATCAGATGGTCGAACTCGCCGTCCTTGATGCCCAGGAGCATCGCCTCGATCTCGGCCCGGGTGTAGACGAGGGCGGGACCGTCCGGGAAGCGCGAGTTGCGCACGGCCACGTCCCCGCCGGGCAGTCGCGCGAACTCGACGCAGGACCCTTGACTGTTGCTGTGCCGGCTCTTCTGCCAGGCAACCCCGTACAAGTGTGTGGCCGCCATGCCGTTGTACACGTCGTGCCCCCCGTCAACGTCGTGGTCCACAGGTCGCTCCCTGATGGTGCACTGGCTCGTGTGGCCATAGATGCCATGGTCAACTGTTCCGGATCATAGCCCCGTTCACGTGCGTCTGCATGAGCAGATGCACGTGCACGGGCGGTGCCCACGCAGTTACAGCTGTGACGCCTGCTTTACCGAGCCCGGATGGTCCTGGGGCCTGTTCCCGCGTCTGCCCCGCAGCCCGTTCCCCATGCGCCACCGGCACTTTCGCGCGGTCCGCGGCAGTGCGGACACGAGAGGTGGTACGGATCGAACCACTCGTGCACAGGAAGAGACGCACCGGGTGCCCTCGATGTTCCGCCGCCCCGGCCGCTGTTCGGCATACCGGCTCCGGAGCGGGCCGCCGCGCGGGGCCGGATCACCCCCGCCCGGGCGGACGCCGACCGTCCGCTCGGTACGCCGACCGGCCCGCGGGACACGTCCGGTGGCCCCGGCACCGGGGCCGTGGAAGCCGTCGCGCCGTCGCCGCCCCGGCCGCGAGCAGGCCGGGGCCCCGGCCTCCGCCTCCCCCGCGCGAAACGGACTCGCCCCCGTGGATGACGAGGGTGTCATCCACGGGGGCGAGGGCCGGCCCCGTCCGGCAGGCCTGTGAAGGCGGTCGGCCGGCGGACATCCGGGCGGTCGCGCCGCCGACCCGACGGGACGGCCGGCGCACGTCCCGTCGTGCGAACGGCGATCGGGCCGTACGGCGACGGGGGGAGCCGTCGTACGGTGGCGGCCGGGGTCCGCCGGGTGTCAGCGGGTGCCGTACGGCAGGAGCGCCATCTCGCGGGCGTTCCTCACGGCCCGTGCCAGACGGCGTTGCTGCCGGGCCGAGACGCCGGTGACCCGGCGGCTGCGGATCTTGCCGCGGTCGGAGACGAACTTCCGCAGCAGGTCGGTGTCCTTGTAGTCGATGTAGGTGATCCCGGCCCGGTCCAGCGGGTTGGGCCGGTTCCTGGCGGGCGGGCGTTCGCTCTTGCGGGGCACGGGGTCAGACCTCCAGGAGGGTGTCGAAGGCGGGCGGCAGCCGCTTCCAGGCGTCGCGCCCGGCGGCGTACTCGGCGTCGGTGAGCAGGCACGACTCCAGCAGCTCGTGGAGTCCGTCACGGTCGAGGCCGGGCGAGGTGAACACCAGGTGCTGGCGGCGGTCGCCGTGCTCGGGGTGCCAGTCCAGGGCGGCCGCGGCGCGGCGCACCGGCGGGAGCATCTCCCAGGCCGCATCCGGCAGGGAGGCCAGCCAGGGGCCGGCGGACTCCACGCACAGGGCTCCACCGGCGGCGTCCCAGTGGAGCAGCACGTCCGGCTTGTCGGCGAGCCAGAACCTGCCCCGGCTGCGGGCGGCGGCGCAGGTCAGGTCCTCCAGCGCCGCGTACAGCCGCTCCGGGTGGAAGGGACGGCGGCGGCGCCAGACGAAGGTGGTGACGCCGTGCGCGTCGGCCTCGGCGGGCAGCAGGGCACAGGCCGGGTGCTGGGCCGCGGCGGCGGCCTCGACGTCGAAGCCGGCGAAAGCGGCGGCGACGAGCGGTGAACGCGGCTCAGTCGCCGGTTCCGTTGCACCTGCACGTGCGGAAGTGTCCGCCGGGTCCCCGGGTCGGCCGCCTCGGACGGGAACCCGGCGGGCCGTCGGATGGAGCTGGGCCAGCAGCTCGCGGTCCTCGTCGTCGGCCTCCGGGGAGTCGGCCACGGCCAGGACGGGGGCGTACTCCAGCTGCCGCGCGAAGGTGTCCGCGACCGTGCGCCGGTCGGTGGTGGCGGCGGCCAGGCCGCGCTCGGCGAGGTCGTCGCCGTTGCCGAGGTACGGCAGCAGGAGCGCCGGGTCGACCGCGGTGATCACGCCGGTGACCGTGAGGCCGCCGGCGACGACCACCTCGGCCATCGCCCTGGGCTCGACGGAGTCCCACAGCTCGACGACCGCGAGCCGGGTGGCGGGGTCGTCGGCGAGGCGGAGCAGCTCGGGCACGAGATCCTCGCGCAGGGCACAGCAGGCGCAGTCGTCCACCAGCGGCGCCTCGCCCGCGAAGAGGACGCCCTCGGCGTCCCTGATCGTGCGGACGACCGTGCCGGCCGCCGCCGTCGCCAGGTCGTGGTGGAGCGCCACACTGCCGGGAACGTCGGCGAGCAGCCGCGCGACCGTCGCCCGGCGGGCCTCGGCGTGCAGCCCGCCGACGATCACCACCGGCAGACTCACGCGCCGCCCCGCTTCCCGAACCGGCGCTCGAAGCGCTCCACGCGGCCGGCCGTGTCCAGGACGCGGGCGGTGCCGGTGTAGAAGGGGTGGCTGACGTACGAGATCTCGACGTCCACGACGGGGTAGGTGTTGCCGTCCTCCCACTCGACGGTCTTCTCGCTGCTCATCGTGGAGCGGGTGAGGAAGGCGTGGCCCGCGGCGCGGTCACGGAAGACGACGGGGCCGTACGACGGGTGGATTCCCTTGCGCATGACTGGTCAGCGCTCCTCTCGGAAGTCGACGTGGCGGCCGGCGACGGGGTCGTACTTGCGCAGGGTCATACGGTCCGGGTCGTTGCGGCGGTTCTTGCGGGTGACGTACGTGTAGCCGGTCCCCGCGGTGGAGCGGAGCTTGATGACCGGGCGCAGTTCGTTGTGTGCCATGCTGCTACCTTACTGAAAATGAATTCCATTAGCATCAGGCTTCGAGGAGAGGTACGTCACCCATGTCCGCGCACTGCATGCTGACCGGCGCCCGGCCGGGCTTCGGCAACCGCGTCTCCCACTCCCACCGGCGCACCTCGCGCCGCTTCGACCCCAACATCCAGACCAAGCGGTACTGGCTGCCGAGCGAGGGCCGTCAGGTACGGCTGCGGCTCGGCACGAAGGGGATCAGGACGGTCGACGCGATCGGCGTCGAGGCCGCCGTCGCCCGGATCCGGGCGCGGGGGGTGCGGATCTGATGGCGAAGAAGAGCAAGATCGCGAAGAACGGGAAGCGGCGGGAGGCCGTCGCCCGGTACGCCGAGCGGCGGGCCGAGCTGAAGGAGACCGTCCGCCGGCCGTCGTCCACGGACGCGGAACGGCTGGCCGCGCAGCGGGAACTGCGCCGGCAGCCGCGGGACGCCAGCGCCACGCGCGTGCGCAACCGGGATCAGGTGGACGGGCGGCCGCGCGGGTACCACCGGGCGTTCGGGCTGTCCCGGGTGAGTCTGCGGGGGCAGGCGCACGCGGGGTATCTGCCGGGGGTGCGCAAGGCTTCCTGGTGAGGGCGGGGCGGGTCCTCGTTCCCCTCCGGGCGGGTCCTCCTTGTTTCCCGGCTGGTAGCTTGCTGCCGGTCCTTCCGGTTCTCACCGGTCCTTCCGGTCGGCCCGGCCGTCCGGCTACAGCTTGGGAGCCCGCAGTGACTTCGGCGAACCTCTCGCGCCCCTCGCCCGCCCCGCGTCCCGCGCGCGGGGCGTCCCGCCGGGGGGTGCGGGCCGCCGCCGTGGCCGGCGCGCTGGCGGGGGCGCTCGCACTGACCGCGTGCAGCGACGACGGCGGGTCCGGCGACTCCGGGAGCTCGTCCCCTGCCACGCCGGGTGTCACGTCCAGCGCGGGCAGCGGCGGCGGTACGGGCGGTTCGGTGACGGCCTCCGGTGAGCTGGAGGGCAGCTGGCTCGCCACCGCGGACGGCCGGGCCGTCGCCCTGATCATCACCGGTGAGCAGGCCGCCCTCTTCGCGACCGGCGGGACCGTGTGCAGCGGGACCGCCGGCAAGGAGTCGGACATGACGATGATCCGGCTCACCTGCCCGAGCGGGAAGAAGGACCGGACGACCGGCATGGTCGAATCCGTCGACGGCAAGAGCCTCGAGATCACCTGGGACGGGGCGGCCGGCGGGGAGACGTACACCAAGGCGGAGGGCGGGCAGTGGCCGTCCGGGCTGCCGACGGCCGGTCTGGGATAGCGAAGCGGTCACCGGGGCGGGGGCCGCGCACCGGAAGAGGGCGTTGATGCGTGATGATCCTCCCGAGCACCGTCACGTCACCGTAGGGACCACTCATGCGCGCCGTTCCGATCACCGTCACCGCCCTCGCCGCCGCCTTCCTCCTCACCGCCTGCGGCGGCGGGGACGACAGCGCCTCCGGCGACGGGGAGAGCAAGACCTCCTCCGCCTCCGGCACCGCCTGCGCCGCCGGTGACCTGACCATGGCGGCCGGCGCCGTGAACGCCGCCCCCGCCGCCGGTGACACCGGCAACGTGACCGTCACGGTCACCAACGGCGGCAAGGAATGCACCCTGGAGGGCTTCCCGAAGGTCGAGCTGGAGGCCGACGGGACCACCGTCTCCGTCCCCCACGACGAGGCCGCCGAGGCGCAGCCGCTGCCCCTCGCCGCACAGGCCACCGTCTCCTTCACGATCACCTACGTCCGCGGCGAGGACGGCGAGGGCAGCCTCGCCGCCAAGACCCTCACGTGCGGCCTCGCGGACGCCCCGGCCACCGAGAGCCTGGACTGGTCGTACGGCGCGGTCGCCCTCAAGGACGGCGACAAGCCGGACGCCTCGGTGAGCGCGTTCCAGGTGGCGGGGGACTGATCGCGTCCGGGCCCGGCGGCAGGGCGGCGAGGTCGCGGGCGGACAGGTCGCCGCCCCGGTACGGCGACGCGGCCCTGACTCGCGGCCCGGCGCGCGGCCCGGCGCGCGGCCCTGACTCGCGACGCGGCGCCTGTCCGCGGGCGCGGTCGCGGGGTTTCCGGGAGCGGGCGGGGCGTGGGGTCGCCAGGTGGGCGCACGGGGTCGCGGGGATGCGGGCGCGTCGGGGCGTGCGCCCCCGGTCACGGGAGATGTGGTCGTGAGTGGACTTGCGCCCGCTCCGCCGCTTCCGCGCCCTCGGTCCAGCCCGCTTCGTCGGTGACGCCGCGCAGGCGGGTGGTGGTCGTCCGGGGGAAGAGGCGGTCCGTGGCCGCGGTGACCGCCACCTCTCGGGAGGCCAGGACCGGGAGGAGGTCGGCGCTGACCGGGGTCTCGGCCGCGGCGGCCAGGCGGCTGCCCACGCGGTGGGCGTAGGCGGCCAGGAAGGACTGACGGAAGGTCTTCGTGCGTCGGCGCCCACCCGCCCGCTGTGCCGCCTCCGCCTTCGTCATGGCGGTCCCGGCCTGCACGAGGAGCGAGGTGTAGAGCAGTTCCACCACCTCGAGGTCGGCCTCGAAGCCGACGACCGTGGAGAAGCAGAAGGGTTCGTTCCACACGGCCCGGCAGTGGTTCGCGCCGGCGACCGCGTCCAGCAGCACCGCCTTGGCCTGCTCGTACGGCGGCTCGACGCCGATCCGGCGGGCGCCGGGGGTGTCCGGCGCCGGAGCCGCCGCGTCGAGCAGCGCCTCGTCGACGCTGTGCCGGGCCATCAGCTCCTGCGCCTTCGCGGTGAGCGCCTCCGCCTCCTCGGGGAACCCGGTCGCCTCCGCCTTGGCGAGCAGCGCGCGGATGCGGGTGAGCATGCGGGAGTCGGAGCGCGGCTGCCCGCTCGCCTCCTGGAGGGGTTCGAGGGTGGGCAGCCGCAGCAGCAGCCGGTACAGCTCCAGGACCGCCGTCGCGTGGGAGAAGCGGTCGCCGGTGCGGGGTGCGGGGCCGGTGGGCAGTTCCTCCAGCTGGGCCGACCAGCGCCGGCCCCGCGTCCGGTCGTGCGGGGCCTGCGCGCGGATCAGCGCCGCGAGCAGCCGTACGTGCGTGTCCTCCAGGTCGCGGCGCACGAGCCGTACGAGGTCCGCGGGCTGCCACCCGCGGCGCCAGGCGGCCGCCAGGAACTCCTGTCCGCGCCGGTCGAGTTCGGCGGCCGCGGCGGGGTCGGCGGCCAGCAGGGACGCGCCGGTGTCGAGGGCGGTGTCGGTGTCGTCGTAGAGGGCCGCCTGGAAGGCGCGTTCGACGGTGCTGGGCGTGCTGCTCACCCATGGATCGTGCCACGCGCGCGCGGCGACCCGCGATCGTCAACCACGGGTTGACAGCGCCCAGGTGTCAACTTACGGTTGACAGATGACTTCGCGACAGGGTCCCACCTCCGCCATCCGTCTCGACGACCTCATCGACGCCATCAAGAAGGTCCGGCCGGAGCCCCTCGAACAGCTCCAGGACGCCGTCATCGCGGCCGAGCACCTCGGTGACGTGGCCGACCACCTGATCGGCCACTTCGTCGACCAGGCCCGGCGTTCGGGGGCGTCCTGGACCGACATCGGCCGGAGCATGGGCGTGACGCGGCAGGCCGCGCAGAAGCGGTTCGTGCCGAGGGAGCCGGCCGACCTCGACCTGAGCCAGGGCTTCAGCCGGTACACCCCGCGCGCGCGGAACACCGTCATGGCCGCCCACAGCGCCTCCAAGACGGCCGGCAACCCGGAGGGCCTGCCGGCCCACCTGATGCTCGGTCTGCTCACCGAGCCGGAGGGCTTCGCGGTCAAGGCACTGGCAGCGCAGGGCGTCACCCCGGAGGCCGTGCGCGAGGCGGCGACCGCCGCGCTGCCGCCCGCCGCCGACGAGGTGCCCGAACTCGTCCCCTACGGCTCGGACGCCAAGAAGGTCCTCGAACTCACCATCCGCGAGGCCCTGCGCCTCGGCCACCACTACATCGGCACCGAGCACATCCTGCTGGCCCTGCTGGAGTTCGAGAACGGCGCGGGCGTGCTCAGCGGGCTCGGCGTCGACAAGGCGGGCGTCGAGCGGTACGTCGAGGAGGCGCTGGCCCAGGTGCAGGGGCTGCGGGAGCGGGAGGGCGCCCAGGGGCCGGAGGACGCGCACGAGGCCTGACGACGCACCGGAGGTCTCAGGACGTGTCGGGGGCCTCAGGACGCGCACGAGGTCCGAGGACGGGCGCACCGGGGACGGGCGCGTCCGCCGGCCTCAGGCCGTTGTCAGACCTGCCTGCGACACTCGCAGCATGACCGAACGCTGGGCACTCGCCCCGGCCGAGGGTGGCGGCGCGGAGCTGGCCGCCCTCGGTCCGGACGGGCTGCCCGCGGGCCCCGTCGTCCGGGAGCCGGACCTGGCGGCGGCGGTCCGGGCGCGGCCGGACGTGAGCCGGTGGGTGTGGCGCTCCACAACCGAGGTGTATCCGCGTCTGCTCGCCGCGGGGGTGCGGGTCGAGCGGTGCTACGACGTCGAGGACGCCGAGACCCTCCTCCTCGGCCACGAGGGGCGGCACGGCGAGCCCCGCTCGGCCGCCGCCGCCCTGGCCCGGCTGCGCGGCGGCCCCGTCCCGCCGGATCCCCCGCAGCGCGCCGCCGAACCCGGCGCGCAGTCCCCGCTCTTCGAACCGCAGGCCACCGCCCTCCCCCTCGCCGACCTCCTCGCGGTCTACGCCGAGCAGCAGCGGCGGCACGACCGGGCGGAGCACCCGGAGCGGATGCGGCTGCTGACGGCGGCCGAGTCGGCCGGGATGCTGGTGGCCGCGGAGATGAACCGCGCCGGCCTGCCCTGGAGCGCCGACGTCCACCGCGAGTTGCTGCACGACCTGCTCGGCGAGCGGTACGCGGGCGGGGGTGAGCCCCGGCGCCTCGCGGAACTCGCGGACGAGGTGTCGGCGGCCTTCGGACGCCGGGTGCGGCCGGACCTGCCCGCCGACGTGGTCAAGGCGTTCGCGCAGGCCGGCATCAGGGTCAGGTCCACCCGTCGCTGGGAGATCGAGTCCCTCGACCACCCGGCCGTGAAGCCGCTGGTCGAGTACAAGAAGCTGTACCGCATCTGGGTCGCGCACGGCTGGTCCTGGCTCCACGACTGGGTGCGCGACGGCCGTTTCCGGCCCGAGTTCCTGGCCGGGGGCACCGTCACCGGCCGCTGGGTGACCAACGGCGGGGGCGGTCTGCAGATCCCCAAGGTGATCCGGCGGGCCGTGGTCGCCGATCCCGGCTGGCGGCTCGTCGTCGCCGACGCCGACCAGATGGAGCCCCGCGTCCTGGCGGCGATCTCCCGCGATCCGGGACTGATGGAGGTGGCCGGCCGGGAGAGCGACCTCTACCAGGCCGTCTCCGAGCGCGCGTTCTCCGGCGACCGCGCCCAGGCCAAGCTCGCGGTGCTCGGCGCGGTCTACGGCCAGACCTCCGGCGACGGACTCAAGAACCTCGCCGCGCTCCGCCGCCGCTTCCCGCGCGCGGTGGCGTACGTCGACGACGCGGCGCGGGCCGGCGAGGAGGGCCGGCTGGTGCGGACCTGGCTGGGGCGGACCTGCCCGCCCGCGGCCGGCCCCGGCGAGGACGCGGCGGAGGAGGCGGGCATCCCGACCGGGGACGAGAACCCGTCCGAGGCCCGGCAGTGGGTGCCCGGGTACGCCTCCGGCGACGCCCGCGCGCGGGGCCGCTTCACCCGCAACTTCGTCGTCCAGGGCAGCGCGGCCGACTGGGCCCTGCTGCTGCTCGCCGCACTGCGGCAGACCTGCGCGGGCATGGCGGCCGAGCTGGTCTTCTTCCAGCACGACGAGGTGATCGTGCACTGTCCCGAGGAGGAGGCCGAGGCGGTCGTCGCCGCGATCCGGGAGGCGTCGGGGCTGGCCGGGCGGCTGACGTTCGGTCCGACACCGGTGCGGTTCCCGTTCACCACGGCGGTCGTGGAGTGCTACGCCGACGCCAAGTGATCACTCCGCCCCGGCGAGCAGCTCCCTCAGCTCCCCCACGACGGCCCTCTCGTCCGTGCCGTCCAGCGCGGCCAGCGCCCGCCGCCACTCCTCCCGCGCCCGCCGCGGGTGTCCCTGCTCGCGCAGCAGGAGTCCGTGCTGGTGGCGGCCGAGCGCGCCGGTGTAGCGGTCGGCGCGGGCGTCGGCGCGGCGCAGCAGCTCGGCGCACTCGCGGGCGGCGCACTCGGTGCGCCCCAGCAGGCGCAGGGCGCGGACCAGGCCGAGCCGGGTCTGGGACTCGCCGTGCCAGTCGCCGCGGCCGCCGAGGATGCGCAGGCTCTCCTCGAAGTGCGGCCGGGCGGCGGCCGGTTCGCCCAGGGCGAGGTGGGCGTAGCCGATGTTGCAGTGTGCCGAGTGCTGGACGAGTACCGCCCCGATCTCGTCGCCGATGGCCAGCGAGAGCCGGTGCTGCTCGATGGCGGCGCGCGGGTCGGTGTGTTCGTACAGGTTGCCGAGGTGGCTGTGGGTGACGGCCTGGCCGTGCCGGTCGTCGAGCCGGCGCGAGTACTCCAGGCTCTGCCGCAGCGCCCGGCCGGACTCCTCGTAGCGGCCGAGGCCCTCCAGCAGCAGGCCGCGGTTGTTGAGGCAGCGCCGGATCCAGGAGAGCCGGTCGAGGCGCCGCCAGATCGCGAGGGCCCGGTCGGTGAGGGCGAGGGCGTCGTTCTGGCGGCCGGTCAGGAAGTGCAGGCCCGCGAGATCGCCCAGCGCGTAGGCCTCGGCGGCCTCGTCGCCGAGCCCCCGCGCCAGTCGCAGGGCGGTCCGCCCGAGGACCTCCATCTCGGCGACCCGGCCGCTGCGGTGGAGGTAGGGGAAGATCAGGCGCAGGAGGGTGGAGACGAGAGGCGCGTCGTCCGCCTCGGACCGGGTCGGACGGGACCGGCCGCCGCGGGGACCGGCCTCCGTGTCGGGCCGGCCGCCCTCGACCAGCGCGACGATGTTCTCCAGCTCGCCGTCGCCCCAGGCGAAGGCCTCCTCGGGGCCGCCGAAGGGCGGCACGTCCCGCACCCGGGCCGCGTGCGTGGGCGGCTGGGCGGCGGTGGGCAGCCGGCGGTCGTCCTGGTCGGGGCCCGGTTCGACGATGGCGGTGAGGGCGCGCTCGGCGACGGCGGCGTACCAGCGCAGGGCGGCGGTCCTCGGGGCGGTGGTCCTCGGGGTGGCGGGGGCGGAGTTGCCGGTGCCGGACCTGTGGCTGTCGCCCTTGCCGGTGTCGGTGCCGGCGCTGTCGTCGCTCCCGCTCTCCGCCAGCTCGCGTGCGAAGTCCCGTACGAGATCGTGGGGGGCGTAGCGGCCGTACGCCGTCTCCTCCAGGAGGGCCACGTCGACGAGGCGGTCGAGGGCGGCCTCGGCGCGGCGCTCGTCGGTGCCGGTGAGACGGGCCAGCAGCGGCACGCCGTACGCGGGCAGGTCGAGGGCGCCGACCTGGCGGAGCGCGAGGGCGGCGTTGCGGTCGACCTCGCGGTCGGAGGCGGCGAGCGCGTCGTGCGCGACCGCGAGGGAGCGGCGCACGCTGAGGTCGTCGTACTCCAGGTGGTGCAAGCGGCCTTCGGTGTCGGCCAGTTGGCCCGCCAGGACGTCCGGGGTGAGGGCCTGGCGGGCGGCGAGGCGGGCGGCGACGACGCGCAGGGCGAGCGGCAGGCGGCCGGTGAGGCCGACGAGGGGATGGCCGGGGCCGAGACCGTCGCGTCCCGACGCGGCGCGCAGCAGGGCCGCGCTGTCCTCGTCGGACAGGGGCGCGAGGGGGAAGGGGTGGGCACCGTCGAGGGCGGTCAGCAGGGAGCGGCTGGTGACGATCACCGCACAGCCCGGACCGGCCGGCAGCAGCGGGCGTACCTGTGCGGCGTGCGCGGCGTCGTCCAGCACCAGGAGCGTGCGGGTCGGTGCGAGCAGGGTACGGAGCGACGCGGCTGCCGCGTCCGGGTGTTCGGGGATGTGCCGCGGGTCGGTGCCGAGGTCGCGGAGGAGCGCGGCGAGGGCCTGGCCCGCGGTGAGGGGGGTCATGCCCGGGGTGGCGCCGTGCAGGTTGATGTAGAGCTGCCCGTCGGGGAAACGTTCCTTCAAGGTGTGGGCCACGTACAGGGCCAGGGCGCTCTTGCCCACGCCGGCCATGCCGCTGATGACGGCGAGGGGTCCCACGCCGGCCGGCGGCACAGCGGTGAGGGTGCGGCGCAGCGAGCTGAGGGTGGCGGTGCGGCCGGTGAAGTGCGGTGGTGCCGGAGGGAGTTGGGCGGGACGGTGAATGTGGGCGGGGGCTGAGGTGAGGGGCGGGGCCGGGGCGGGGGGCCGGGCCGGGGATCGGGTGTCCGTTCCCCGGCCGCGCAGGATCTCCACGTGGGCGTCGCGCACCGCCGGGCCCGGTTCGATGCCGAGTTCCTCCACGAGGCGGGTGCGCAGGTCACGGTGGACGGCGAGGGCCTCCGCCCGGCGGCCGCTCCGGTGCAGGGCGAGCATCAGCTGACGGTGGTACGCCTCGCGCAGCGGGTGCTCCGCGGCCAGTGCGGTCAACTCCGGGACGAGACGGCCGGGTCCGGATCCGGGATCGCCCCCGGACCCGGCCCCGGCGACGGTTCCAGGTCCGGTTCCAGGTCCGGTTCCGGTTCCTGCTCTTGTTTCGCCGAGGCCGAGTTCGGCGTCGTAACGCCATTCCAGGAGCAGGAGGCGCGCCTCCCTCAGGCGTCGGCTGAAGGCGTAGCCGCCCAGTTCGGCGGGGAGCCCGCCGAGAGGAGTGCCCCGCCACAGGGTGAGCGCCGCCGCGCACGCGTCGATCACGCGCTCCCAGTCGTGGACGGCATGCGCGCCGCGGGCGGTGGCGAGGTGACACTCGAAGACGTGGACGTCGAGTTCGCCGTGCTCGATCCGCAGCTGGTAGCCGGGCGGCACCGTCCGCAGCCGCGCCGGGTCGTCCAGCATGCGCCGCAGCCGCGTGACGTGGTTGTGCAGCGAGGCCTGTGCGGAGGCGGGCGGCGCGCCGCCCCACAGCACCTCCTTGAGCGACTCGGCCGGGACGATCCGACCGGCGTCGAGGAGCAGCGCGGCCAGCAGCGCGCGCATCTTGGGGCTGCGGATGCTACGGACGCCGTGGAGGCCGTGGACACCGAAGGGGACGGGAGCTGCCGCGTCGTGCGGGTCCGGGACGGTGCGGTGCGGGTCCACGGCGGTGTCGTACCGGCCCGGGAGGATGTCGTACAGGACCGGTGGGCCCAGCAGTCCGAACCGCAGCCCGTACCGCCGCATCACGCCGACCCTCGCCCTTCCGCGCGCCTGCCCCGGACGCGCCCCTCGGCGGGACCCCGCCGCTCTTGCGGATTTCCGCCCCCGGCACGGCGGATTTCCGCCACCCTGTCCCTGACGGCTCCCGCAGGAGTCCGCCGGCGTTCCGGCCGCCCACCGCGCTCGCCCGGCGGCCTCACACCCGACGACCTGCGACGACGTCCCCGCCGCCGTGGAGAACCGTTGGCCACATGTTAGCGATTCGTTGGTGGAGCCTGATGTGATCACAACATCGGATCCGGCCCGACGGCGCGCGCGTACTACGCGTTTCTCGGGGGAGTGTCGCCGCCGTGGCCGGTTCCGGACGCGCGTGTGGGCCTCGGTCGGCGGAGGTGAACGACCGGGGCCCGCACCGCAATACCTTGCTCGGCCCAGGTTCTCGGAACGCCTCGGGACGAGCCACGGCCGCCGTGCGAGCGGGTGCGCGGCAGCGTGACGTCGTACAGGGTGCCGCCGTCGGCGATGGCCGCGAGGACCCGCGCGCGGATGCACCGCAAGGGGCCGCGGCGGAAGGTTGCGCCGGTTTCCCTTCCCCCTCTCCCCGGCCGACAGAGATGTTCACAGGCGACGCACCGCCCGCGTTCTCCGTCCCGGAGGCGCGGCAGGCGTGGGCCGCCGCCCCGTCCGCGCCGTGCCGGACGTACCGGAGGAGACCGTCATGCCCTTCCGCTGTGCCGTGCTGGACGACTTCCAGAACGTGGCGACCACCGTCGCCGACTGGTCGCCGCTGGGCGACCGGGTGGAGGTCGTCGTGTTCACGGACCATTTCGGCACCGAGGACTAACTCGCCTCCGCGCTAGCCGACTTCGACTGTGTGGTCACCCTCCGCGAACGCGTCGCCTTCCCGTCCTCGCTGCTGGACCGACTGCCGAGGTTGCGGCTCCTCGTCGCGTCCGGCATGCGCAACTCGGTGATCGACCATGCCGCCGCACGTGCCAACGGCGTCACCGTGTGCGGCACCGAAAGCTCCTCGACCCCGCCCGCCGAACTGACCTGGGCCCTGCTCCTCGGCCTGGCGCGCGGGCTCGTCCGGAAGAACGGCGCCCTGCGCGCGGGCGGCCCCTGGCAGTCCACCGTCGGCGCCGACCTGCACGGCCGCCGCCTCGGCCTGCTGGGCCTGGGCAAGGTCGGCGCCCTGGTCGCGCGGGTCGGCCTCGCCTTCGGCATGGACGTCAGCGCGTGGAGCCAGAACCTCACCGCGGAGCGTGCGGCCGAGGTGGGCGTCCGCCTGGCTCCGTCCAAGGAGGACCTGCTCACCGACAGCGACTTCGTCTCCGTCCACCTCGCCCTGGGGGACCGCACCCGTGGCCCGCTGGGCCCGGCCGAACTCGCCCTCCTCAAGCCGACGGCCTACCTGGTCAACACCTCCCGCGCCGCGATCGTCGACCAGACCGCCCTGCTGACCGTCCTGCGCGAGGGCCGTATCGCCGGTGCCGGGCTCGACGTGTACGACGTGGAGCCCCTGCCCGGCGACCACCCCCTGCGCACGGCACCGCGACTGCCGGCGACCCCGCACCTCGGGTACGTCTCGCGCGCCGACTACGAGCGCTACCACGGGCAGGCGGTGGAGGACATCCAGGCCTATCTGGCGGGAGCCCCGGTGCGGGTGCTGGGCTGAGAGGGCCCGGCCCGCCCGGCCACCGGCGTCCGGCCGGACCTGCCCGGAGCCGCGCCCTGTCCTGAGCCGCGCGCTGCCCGGGGCCGTGCCGGTGCCCGAGGCCGTGCCGGTGCGCGTCCCGGGCTGCGGAGGCGCCCGGCCTGCCGACCCCACGTGCCCTGCCGGGTCCGTGCGGACCGGCGCCGGTCCGCACAGGGAGGTGCGGACGCACCCGGTCCGCCCGACCGCACGCACCCCCTCCCCCGACCGCACGCGCTCCCTCCGGTCGGCGGTCGGCCGGTCAGACGGGGGAGGCGGGCGGGTTCGGACGGGCGAGACCGAGGTCGTAGGCGAGGATCGTCGCCTGTACGCGGTCGCGCAGCCCGAGTCCGCCGAGGAGCGCGTCGATGCGGGATCTCACGGTGCCGACGGTGAGGCCGAGTTGCCGGGCGATCTCCGCGTCGTCGAGACCGGAGGCGATCAGGGTGAGGAGGTGCCGCTCGCGGCCGGCCGGGCCGACCGGTTGGCGGGGGCCGTTCCGGGACCGGGACCCGGTGCCCGCTCCGGAGGCGTAGTGGCCGATGAGGCGGCGGGTCGCGGACGGGGCGAGGACCCCCTCGCCGGCGGCCACCATCCGGATGCCGTGCAGGAGTTCGGCCGCGGTCACGTCCTTGAGGAGGAAGCCGGAAGCGCCGGCGCGCAGCGCGTCGAAGACGTGGACGTCGAGGTCGAAGCTGGTCAGCACCAGTACGCGGGGCGCGTTCTCCCGGCCGGTGATGAGCCGGGTGGCGGCGATGCCGTCCGGGTCCTGCATCCGCGAGTCCATGACGACCACGTCGGGCGCCAGTTCCCCGGCGAGCCGCACCGCCGTCGCGCCGTCACCGGCCTCGCCGACGACCGTCATGTCCGTCTCGGCGTCGATGACGGCGGTGAGCCCCGCCCGTACGACGTCCTGGTCGTCGACGACCAGCACCCTGAGGCTCATCGTTCCCCCTCCTCCTCGTCGTCCCGCTCGCGAACCGGCGCGCCCGCGAGCGGCAGCCGGAGGCGCAAGGGGCCGTGTCGTTCCGCGGTCAGGGTGCCGCCCAGCGCCGCGACCCGCTCCGCCAGCCGCTCCCGTACGGCGGGAAGTCCGGAGCCGGGCACCCCGGTGGCCGTGAGTGTCAGCACGTCGTCGTCGGCGTCGAGTTCGAGCACGACGGGCCCCTCTCCGCCGGCCGCGAGCATCGTCTCGGCGGCGTGATAGGCGGCCAGGTCCACGGCCGTGGGCAGCTGCCGCGGCACGCGGTCGGTGAGCCGTATCTCCACCTCGCGGCCGGTGGCCCGGCACTGCCGGGCGAGCAGGTCGAGGGCCTGGAGGGTGGGCTGCGGCCGCAGTTCGGGCCCGGCCGGGTCCGGCTCCCCCTCCCGGACCGTGTCGAGCAGCGCGCGCATCGCGGCCAGTGCCTCGCGGGCCCGGTCGGCGGTGGCGTCGAGCCGGCCCGCCTCCGCCTCCGCGACCATGTCGGCGGCGCGCGCCAGCACCGTGCTCTCCAGCCCCGCGGCGATCCGGCGCCGCTCGGCCCAGGCTTCCCGTACGGCCTCCTCGGTCCAGGCGGCGAGACGTTCCTCCCGCACACCGCGGTCGGCCCGGTCCCGCCGCCCGCGCACGGTCCCGGCCCACCGGGCCGCACCGGCCGACAGGGCCGCCCCGGCCGTCGCCGCCACGGCGACCACCCAGCCGGCCAGGTCCGTGCCGCGGTCCAGGACGGCCGCACTCGCCGCGACAGCGTGCACGGCGACGGCGGCCGACGGGACGAGCCCGGGGCGCGGTCCGGGCCCGTCGGAGGGCGGCGCGGCGGCACGGCGGGCGGCGTCGGCGGCGAGCGCCACGCAGGTGGCGGCCATGCTCAGCACGGGCGGCACGACGACAGGACCCGTGTACTCGCCCACGGCCATCGCCACCGGCCACAGCAGCGCCAGACCGAGCAGCACGCCCAGGGCGGCGCGGGGCATCCGCCGCAGCCACAGCAGCGCGACGGCCTGCGCCGCGGCCAGCAGCGCGAAGAGCACCCCCGCCGAGACCTGCGACCCGCTCGACGTGGTCTGCGACCGGACGACCAGCACCGGCAGCAGCGGTTGCAGGCACAGCCCGACCGCGGCCGTCACCTGCGCGAGACGGTAGGTCCGCGGCACGGACGCCTCCACCGGTGCGGCGGTACGGCCGGGCAGGACCGCGCGCACCTCCCAGCCGCCGTCCGCCGTCGGGCCGCTGGTCAGCGTGCCGCCCGCCTCCCGCGCCCGGGACCGCAGGAAGCCCTGGCCGCGACCCGAGCCGAGGCCCGCGCCGTGCGCCGCCGCACCGGCCGGCGGTGCCTCGCTCGTGACCACGACGTCGGTGCGGGTGTCGCCGTACCGGCAGCGCACCGTCGTGGCGGCACCGGGGGCGTGCCGGGCGACGTTGGTCAGCGCCTCGCGCACGATGCCGTACGCCGCGTCCGCGACGGCGCCGTCCGGCAGCGGACCGATCTCGTACTCCACCCGCTGGTCCAGCCGGCGGAACCCGACGACAAGGGCACGCAACCGCTCCTGCGGGGAGGGAAGTTCCTCCCGCGAGGGGGCCGGGGCCCGCACCGCGCCGAGCGCGCGGGTCACCTCACGCCCGGTCTCGGCCGCGAACTCCAGGGCTTCCTCGGCGAGTTCGGGCCGACGCTCACGCAGTCCGAGCGCCGCGCCCGCCGTGACCACCACAGCGGTCAGATGATGGGCACTGACATCGTGCAACTCCCTTTCCATGCGGCGCCGTTCGACCGCCGGCAGCCGGTGGCGCTCGGCCTCGGCACGCCGGAGCACCTGCTCGCCCGTCCGCCGTGCGCGCCGGGTGCGCCGCACCAGCAGACCGGCGCCGCAGGCGGTGGCGTACAGCAGGGCGGTCAGGACGAGGTCGAGCCCGTCGCGGTCACTGAGCCCGTGCAGACTGATGTTCTGCAGCAGTTGCCAGACGGCGAGGGCGACCACACACAGGACGGCGGTGAAGGTGTCGCGCTCGGTCGCCACCGTGTACAGCGCCAGCGCGACGCCCGCGGTACCGAGGACCGCCATCGCGCCGACGGGCAACGGCCCGGCACCCAACGCACAGGCGGCGGCGACGAGCAGGAGGGCGACGACGGGGCGCGCGCGGCGGAGCGAGAGGGCGGCCGTCACCGGTCCGGCGACCAGCACGGCCACGAGGAGGGCGGACGCGGGCGGTACGTCCCCGCGCACCAGCGCCGCCCCGGGCCACACCACGGCCTGGACGCAGATCAGCAGGACCGGAACCAGCCGGCCGTCGGTTCGATTCATGACGCACCAAGGCTATGGCCGCGGCCGAACGGCTCCCTCGGGCTGGAGGCGGAGCCGGCCCTCCACCCTGGGATACAGAAAAGGGCGGCGATGCGCAGCAGCCCTCTACCTCCGGTTCGACCGGGCAATCGTCCTGCCGCCCGAGGACCGCGCACCGGCCCGCCCATAGGCTCGATCACATCGAGAAGGCGCTCTGCGGCCGACCCGCCCGAGCACCTCTCCAGCTGTGTCCACCTCTTCCGCACGACCGATCCCAGGGGGATTTCCATGTCCAAGCGCATCATCGTGTCGTCGATCATCGGTGTCGTCGTCCTCGGCGGAACCGCCGCCGGTCTCGCCGTGGCCTCGACGCAGACGGCCCAGAAGCTGACCGTCGAGAACGCCTCGACCCGCTACGTCCCGCCGACCGACGCCCAGGCCGGCTCGCTCACCTTCACCGCGGACGTGAGCGACGACTCCGGCGTCCGGAGCCTGAAGGTCCTGGCCTGGCCCGCGAGTTCCGACCTGGACCCGACCGAGGCGGAGATGAGGTCCGTGGAGAGCGCGACCTGCCGGAACACCTCGGCCGACACGTCCCGCTGCACCTACAACCTGAAGGTCACGAAGGCGGAGGCGGCCGAACTGGCCCCGGGCGCTTGGCACATCTCGACCCTGGCGACGGCCGAGGACGGGGACACGAAGTTCACCCCGCACACGTCCGAGTTCACCGTGACCCGCTGACCGCGAGCGGCGGCCCCCGGGCCACGGCTTCCTGTCAGGTCCTGCCGACGACGGCGCGCCTGCGTGGTGCACCTCCACCAGGCGCGCGGCGGAACGTGAGCAGGGCTCCCTGCGGCGGGGCCGGGAGCGAGGCCCGCTTCGACTACGCCGTCTCCCGCGTCGACATCGTCCCGCCCACCGAAGCCATCTCCCGCCACGCCGGCAAACTCCTCGCCACAACCGGCCCGCACGGCCACACGCACTCGACGCGATCGCCGTCGCCACCGCGACGGTCCTCCCCTCCCCCGTGACCGTCCTGACCTCGGACCCCGAGGACCTCCTGATGCCGTGCGGTCCCGGCGTCCACGTGGTCAAGGTCTGAAGCAGCGCCTGCCGGGCGGGCCGCGCCCTCCGGCCCCTCACCACCACCCGGAGGCCACCAACCGGAGGCCGGCCCCCGCGGCTACGACCAGAACCGGGCCCGACGAGGCGGGGCAAAGCGAAAGCCCCAGGTCACGGCGAGTGAGTCCTGGGGCTTTCACAGAGCCGCCTTCGGGATTCGAACCCGAGACCTACGCATTACGAGTGCGTTGCTCTGGCCATCTGAGCTAAGGCGGCGCGCCGTGCGCACCTATGGTGCGATCAGCAACGTCGGTAAGTCTACACAGTTTCCGGGAGTGCTCAGAACCACCCCGGGAGGCGGCCGCCCCGGGGTGGCCACGGGGCTACGAGCAGCGCTTTCCGTCCGCCGGAGGGGTGCCGCGGACGAGGTAGTCATTGATCGCGGAGTCGATGCAGGCGCTGCCGCGGCCGTAGGCGGTGTGGCCGTCGCCTCGGTAGGTGAGCAGACGGGCCGAGGCGAGCTGGCGGGCCAGGGACTGGGCCCAGCGGTAGGGGGTCGCCGGGTCGCGGGTGGTGCCGACGACGACGATGGGGGCCGCGCCCTTCGCCTCGATGCGGTGCGGTTCCCCGGTGGGCGCGACCGGCCAGTAGGCGCAGTTCAGGGAAGCCCAGGCGAGGCCCTCGCCGAAGACGGGGGACGCCTTCTCGAAGGCGGGCAGCGCCTTGCGCACCTCGTCGGGGCCGTTGAACGCGGCCGGCAGATCCAGGCAGTTCACGGCCGAGTTGGCGAACATCAGGTTGGCGTAGCCGCCCTCGGCGTCCCGCTCGTAGTAGCTGTCGGAGAGGACGAGCAGACCGGCGCCGTCGTTCTCGCGGATCGCCGCGGTCAGCGCCTCGCGCAGCTGCCCCCAGGCGCTCTCGTCGTACATCGCGGCGATCACGCCGGTGGTGGCGAGGGACTCGGTGAGCCTGCGGCCGTCCGCGTCGCCGGTGGGCAGCGGGCGGGCGTCGAGCCGGCCGAAGAACGCCTTGAGGTTCTTGCCGACCTCCCCGGCCTTGGTGCCGAGCGGGCAGTCCGGCTGCCGCACGCAGTCCTTCGCGAACGACCGGAACGCCGTCTCGAACCCCGCCGTCTGGTCCAGGTTCATCCGCCGGGCGGCCAGCGAGGGGTCCATCGCACCGTCCAGCACGAACCGCCCCACCCGCTCCGGGAACAGCCCCGCGTAGGTCGCCCCGAGGAACGTCCCGTACGACGCCCCCACGTACGTCAGTCTCCGGTCCCCGAGGGCCGCGCGCAGGATGTCCATGTCGCGGGCCGCCTCGACGGTGGAGACGTGCCGCAGCAGTTTGGCCGACCGGGCGCCGCAGCCCTCCGCGAACTTCTTGTAGGAGCCGACGAGCCGGTCGGTCTCCCGCCGGTCGTCGGGAGTGACGTCGGTCTGCGTGTACGCGTCCATCTGGCGCCCGTCGAGGCACTCCACGGGCTCGCTGCGGGCCACACCGCGGGGGTCGACGGCGACCATGTCGTAACGGGCGCGGACCTGGGCCGGGTAGCCGATGCCGGCGTACTGCTGGAGGTAGCCGACGGCCGAGCCGCCCGGCCCGCCCGGATTCACCAGCAGCGAGCCGATCCGCTTGCCCGGGCCGGTCGCCTTCTTGCGGGCGACGGCGAGCCGGACGTCGCCCCCGCCGGGCCGGGCGTAGTCGAGCGGCGCCTTCATCGTGGCGCACTGGAATCCGGGCACGCCGCAGTCCCGCCAGCTCAGCTTCTGCCCGTAGTACGACGCCAGCGCGGACGGTGTGGCCTGCGGAAGCGCGGTCAGGACCGCACGGGCGGCCGCCGGGCTGGCGGAACTCGTCGAACTCCCGGAGGAGCAGGCCGACACGAGCAGGGCGGCGAAGGAGAGGAGCGTGACGCCGGTGCGGAACCGGTGGGGGGAGCGCCTGGTGTGCATCCAGCGAGCGTAACCGTGGGCGACGACCTGAACGCGGAGCGTACGCCAACTGCCACGGACGAGTGACCCCGTCAATCCGCTCGCACCCACCGGTCCCCGGACCGCCCCTCAGGCACCCGCCGACCGCCTCTCCTCACCACCCGGCGTCGGTCGTCCCGCGCCGCGCTCAGCCCGCTCTCAGCGCCATCGTCATCGCCTCGACCGCCAGCAGCGGAGGCACGTTCCGGTCGAGGGCCTCTCCGCAGGCGGCGATCGCCTCGATACGGCGCAGGGTGGACTCGGGGGTACCGGCGCGGGCCAGCTGTTCGAGGGTGTCCTCGGCGTCCACGTTGGCGAGGGCGATGCGGGAGCCGAGCTGGAGGGCGAGGACGTCGCGGTAGAAGGCGGTGAGGTCGGAGAGCGCGACGTCGAGGCTGTCGCGCTGCGTCCTCGTGCGCCGCCGCTTCTGCATCTCCTCCAGGTCCTTCATCACGCCCGCCGTGCCGCGCGGCATCCGGCCGCCCTGCACGGCGCCCATCGCCGCCTTCAGCTCGTCGGTCTCCTTGCCGTCCCGCTCCTCGGCGAGCTGCTTGGCGTCCTCGGCGGCGGCGTCGACGAGTTCCTGCGCCGCCCTGAGGCAGCCGCCGACGTCCTGGACGCGCAGCGGCAGCTTCAGCACGGCGGCGCGGCGCTCGCGGGCCGCCGGGTCGGTGGCGAGGCGGCGGGCCCGGTCGACGTGTCCCTGGGTGGCGCGGGCGGCGGCCGCGGCGACGGCCGGATCGACGCCCTCGCGCCGTACGAGCATGTCGGCGACCGCGTCCACGGAGGGGGTGCGCAGATTCAGGTGCCGACAGCGGGAACGGATCGTCGGCAGGACGTCCTCGATGGACGGCGCGCACAGGAGCCAGACGGTGCGCGGGGCCGGTTCCTCGACGGCCTTGAGGACGGCGTTGGCCGACTTCTCGTTCAGCCGCTCGGCGTCCTCGACGAGGATGATCTGCCAGCGTCCGGTCGCCGGGGCGGTGTACGACTTGCGGACCGTGTCCCGCATGTCCTTGACGAGGATCTCCGCGCCCACGGCGACGACCGTCGAGACGTCGGCGTGCGTGCCGACGAGGGCCGTGTGGCAGCCGTCGCAGAAGCCGCAGCCGGGGACCCCGCCGAGCGCCCGGTCCGGGCTCACGCACTGGAGCGCGGCGGCGAACGCCCGGGCCGTCTGGATCCGGCCGGCGCCGGGCGGCCCCGTGAACAGCCAGGCGTGCGTCATGCTCGACGCCTCGGGCGGCGCGGTGCCGGCCGCGGCCGCGGTGACGAGCGCATCGGCGTCCCGGGCGGCGGCGGCGAGCTGCTCGCTCACCCTCTCCTGCCCGACGAGGTCGTCCCACACGGTCATGGCCCACGCCGCCCTTCCGTCACGTTCACGTCCCGCGGCGCCGGCCGGTCCGCACCGCGGATCACCCTGCGCCTTGCCGGTTCCATTGTGCGGGCAGTCACTGACAACCCGGCCCGGCGCTCACGGACGTCGGCGGCGCCGCCCCGGCCGGGACGGGGGCGACAGCGGCGCCGGCCCCGCCCACGGGCACGGGCACGGACGTCAGCGCCGCCGGCCCCGCCCGCGGCCCTCGTCGGAGTCGTCGTCGTTGCGGTGCGGGCCCAGCAGCTCGTCCGCGAGCGACGGCAGGTCGTCCAGCGGCGTCTCCTCGGCCCAGTCCGAGCGCGGCCGCTGACGGGGCGCGCCCGTCTCGTCGATCTGCGGCAGCTCCCGCGTACTGTCCTCGGTCCCGTCGGGCCGCGCCGCGCACTCGTCACGGAAGTACCCCGGCGGCACCCGGTCGTCGGGCTGCTCCGCGGAGACCGCGGGCAGCACGGCCGTCTCGTCCTCGGTGCTCCCGCCGCGCACCGGCGGCAGTACGGCCGTCTCGTCCGCGGCCCCGGCAGGCGCCGGCGGTTGCGGCAGCTCGGTCGTCACCTCGGCGTCCGACACCCGCGCCGCGGTCTTCCCGGTGATCGGCGGCGTCGTGTCGGCCGCCCTCCCGAC
Source organism: Streptomyces sp. NPDC051051 (assembly GCF_040682975.1). Lineage (NCBI taxonomy): Bacteria > Bacillati > Actinomycetota > Actinomycetes > Kitasatosporales > Streptomycetaceae > Streptomyces > Streptomyces sp. NPDC051051. Next base: position 70,392 of record NZ_JBFBCB010000014.1, on the reverse strand, counting down.
CGGATCCTTGTCCATCCGCACCGGGGGCAGCACGGCGGTGTCCTCGACCGGCCCGCCCGACGCGTTCGTCGGGGTGACCACCGGCGTGGGCTCGGTCGGCGCGTCCGGGGCGACCGCGGCCGCCGCGGGCGGGGCGGGCGGGGCGGGCCGGAGCCGGGCCTGGGCCGCGGCGGTGGCCTGCTCCGCCGCGCGCCGCGCCTCCTCGGCCCGCAGCAGCGCCTCCTCGGCCTTGCGCTGCTTCTCCAGGCGCTGCGCCTCGGCCTCGGCGCGCAGCCGGGCCTCTTCCTCGGCCTGCTTGCGGCGCCGCTCCTCCTCCGCCTTGCGGCGGGCCTCCTCCTCGGCGCGGGCCTTCTCCTCCGCGAGGAGCCGCACCCGCTCCTCCTCGGCGCGCCGGCGCGCCTCCTCGGCGCGCTGCCGGGCCTCCTCGGCCTGCCGTTCGGCCTCGCGCCGCTGCGCCTCCTCCAGCTCGCGCCGCTTGCGCTCCTCCTCCTCGGCGCGCAGCTTGGCGAGCTGCGCCTGGCGCTCCCGCTCCAGGCGCTCCTCCTCTGCCTTGCGGGCGGCCTCCTCCTCGGCCTTGCGGCGGGCCTCCTCCTCGGCCTTCCTCCGCGCCTCCTCCCGGGCCTCGATCTCGGCCTCGGAGAGCGGCAGCACCCGGTCGAGCCGGTGGCGTACGACGGTGGTCACGGCCTCGGGCTCCTGGCCGGCGTCGACGACCAGGTAGCGGCCCGGGTCGGCGGCGGCCAGCGTGAGGAAGCCGGAACGCACGCGCGCGTGGAACTCGGCCGGCTCCGACTCCAGGCGGTCCGGCGCCTCCGTGAAGCGCTCGCGGGCGGTCTCCGGGGAGACGTCCAGCAGGATCGTCAGATGCGGCACGAGGCCGTTCGTCGCCCAGCGCGAGATCCTCGCGATCTCGGTCGGGGACAGGTCGCGGCCGGCGCCCTGGTAGGCCACGGACGAGTCGATGTACCGGTCGGTGATGACGACCGCGCCGCGCTCCAGGGCGGGCCGGACGACGGTGTCGACGTGCTCCGCGCGGTCCGCCGCGTACAGCAGGGCCTCCGCCCGGTGCGACAGACCGGCGCTGGAGACGTCGAGCAGGATCGACCGCAGCCGCTTGCCCACGGGCGTGGCGCCCGGCTCGCGCGTGAGGACGACCTCGTGGCCCTTGGCCCTGATCCACTCGGCGAGGGCCTCGGCCTGGGTGGACTTGCCGGCGCCGTCGCCGCCCTCCAGGGCGATGAAGAAACCGTTCGTCGTGGGTGCCTGGACCGGGTCGTCGCCGCCGAGCAGCGCGTCCCGCAGGTCGTTGCGCAGGGGGACGCCGGAGCGGTCGTCGACCTTGGCGAGCACCAGCGCGGCCACCGGCAGCAGCAGCGCGCCGACCAGCATGAGCGTGAAGGCGGCCCCGCCGTGGGCGAAGACGAACTTGCCGTTCTCCAGGCGGTGCGGCCCGATCAGTGCCGCCACCAGCGGGGCGATCAGGGCACCGAGCGCCACCAGCACGCGCACGACCGCGTGCAGGTGCTCCGTGACGCGCGTGCGGCGCTGGTCCTCGGTCTCCTGGTCGAGCAGCGCGTGCCCGGTGTTGGCGGCGACGCCCGCGCCGACACCTGCCAGGGCCGAGATCAGCAGCACGGTGGTGACGTCCGGGACCAGCCCGGCCGCGAGCAGGGCCAGGCCGGTGAAGGCGATCGCCAGCGCGAGCAGCCGGCGCCGCGACAGCGTCACCAGCACCTTCGGTGCCGTACGGACGCCGACGGCGACGCCGCCGGTCAGCGCGAGCACGAGCAGGCCGTACAGCACCGGGCCGCCGCCCAGGTCCGTGGCGTGCAGCACCGCCACGGCGACGGCGGCGGCGATCGCCCCGGCCACGGCGGCGCAGGCCAGGACGAGCACCGGAATGGCGCCGGTGCGGCCCCCTTCGGGACCGCTGGCCGTCCGCGGGCGGCGCAGCCCCTCGAGCGGGGACCGCGCGCGGGGGGTGCGGGTGCCGGGCAGTTCCAGGAAGACCACGACGGACAGGGAGCCGGCGAACAGCCCGCCCGCCACGTACGAGGCGAGGGCCGCCTGGTGCTGGCCGAACCAGTCGATGCCGGCGCCCAGGAGGTTGTTGAACAGTGCGGCGGCGACCAGGGTGACGGCCGCCAGCGGGATCGCGAGGAAGGTGGTCCGCAGGGACAGCCGGCGCAGGGCGTCCATGTGGTCGGGTAGCGGCCGTACCGTCGCGCCCTCCAGCGGCGGGGCGGGCAGCAGCGCGGGGGCGGCGCCCTCGCGGGCGACCGTCCAGAACCGCTCGGCGACACCGGTCACGAAGACGGTGACCAGCAGCAGCGCCAGGGCGTCGTCGGGCGTCCAGTCGATCCACAGGGGAGCGACGATCAGCAGGGCGGCCCGCACACCGTCCGCGCCCACCATGGTCCAGCGGCGGTCCAGCGGTCCGTCCGGCGAGGTGAGGGAGGTCAGCGGACCGAGGAGGACGGCGCCGAACAGCACGGTGGCGAGCACCCGGACCGCGAAGACGATCGCGACCGCGAACGCCACGCCCCGGTAGCCGCCGCCGAACGCGCCCTCGGCGATGGCCGCTTGGAGGGCGAGGAGGACGAGCACGAGGAGGGCGAGGGCGTCACCGACGCCGCTCACCAACTGCGCGCTCCACAGCCGCCTGAGCTGCGGCTCACGCAACAGTGCGCGTACGGCGCGCTCTCGGGAGTCCGCCACCAGGGCGTCGTCCGGGGCCGGCGGGTGGGCCGTTGGCTGCTCGGCTCGCGTCATGCTTTCAGCCTATCGGCAGCGACTGACGGCCCGGAAAGCCCGTCCACGCCTACGTCCGCCCCGACACCAAAGTGATGCCGGGGCGTGCGTTTTGTGAACGGCTTCCGGGGAACCGCGGCGCGGCTCAGTCCTCCGAAGCCGCCGTCGAGGCCGCCTTGGACGCCGTCGCCTTCTTCGTCGCGGTCTTCTTCGCGGCCGTGGTCGTCTTCGCGGCGGTCTTCTTGGCGGCCGTCTTCTTGGCCGGCGCGGCCTTCTTCGCCGTCGCCTTCTTCGCGGGCGCCTTCTTCACCGTCTTCTTGGCGGGCCCCTTCGCCCGCTTCTCGGCGAGCAGCTCGTAGCCGCGCTCCGGGGTGATCTCCTCGACGCTGTCGCCGGAGCGCAGGGTCGCGTTGGTCTCCCCGTCGGTGACGTACGGCCCGAAGCGGCCGTCCTTGACGACGACCGGCCTCTGGCTGACCGGGTCCTGGCCCAGCTCCTTCAGCGGCGGCTTGGCCGCGGCCCGGCCGCGCTGCTTGGGCTGGGAGTAGATCTCCAGCGCCTCTTCGAGCGTGATCGTGAAGAGCTGGTCCTCGCTCTGGAGCGACCGCGAGTCCGTGCCCTTCTTGAGGTACGGGCCGTAGCGGCCGTTCTGCGCGGTGATCTCCACGCCCTCGGCGTCCGTGCCGACGACGCGCGGCAGCGACATCAGCCTGAGGGCGTCCTCCAGCGTGACGGTGTCCAGCGACATCGTCTTGAACAGCGAGGCCGTGCGCGGCTTGACGGCGTTCTTGCCGGTCTTCGGGGTGCCCTCGGGGAGCACCTCCGTGACGTACGGGCCGTAGCGGCCCGCCCGGGCGATGATCTGACGGCCCGTCTCCGGATCGGCGCCCAGCTCGAAGTCACCGCTCGGCTTGGCGAGCAGTTCCTCCGCGTACTCGACGCTCAGCTCGTCCGGGGCGAGGTCCTCGGGGACGTCGGCCCGCTGGTGGTTCTCGGAGTCCTTCTCGCCGCGCTCGATGTAGGGGCCGTAGCGGCCGACGCGCAGCACGATGCCGCTGCCCACGGGGAACGACGACACCTCGCGTGCGTCGATCGCGCCCAGGTCGGTCACCAGTTCCTTGAGGCCGCCGAGGTGGTCCCCGTCGCCGTTGCCCGCCTCGGCCGCTCCGCCGGCGCCCGTGCCCTCGCCGAAGTAGAACCGCTTCAGCCACGGCACGGCCTGCGCCTCACCGCGGGCGATGCGGTCGAGGTCGTCCTCCATCCTGGCGGTGAAGTCGTAGTCGACGAGCCGCCCGAAGTGCTTCTCCAGGAGGTTGACCACGGCGAAGGAGAGGAACGACGGGACGAGCGCCGTGCCCTTCTTGAAGACGTAACCGCGGTCGAGGATCGTGCCGATGATCGACGCGTACGTCGACGGGCGGCCGATCTCGCGCTCTTCCAGCTCCTTGACCAGCGAGGCCTCGGTGTAGCGGGCCGGGGGCTTGGTGGCGTGCCCGTCGACCGTGATCTCCTCGGCGGTGAGCGCGTCGCCCTCGCCGACCTGGGGAAGACGGCGCTCGCGGTCGTCCAGCTCGGCGTTCGGGTCGTCGGCGCCTTCGACGTAGGCCTTCAGGAAGCCGTGGAAGGTGATCGTCTTGCCGGAGGCGCCGAACTCGACGTCCCGGCCGTCGGCGGCGGTGCCACCGATCTTCACCGAGACGCTGTTGCCCGTCGCGTCCTTCATCTGGGAGGCGACGGTCCGCTTCCAGATCAGCTCGTACAGCTTGAACTGGTCGCCGGTCAGGCCGGTCTCGGCAGGCGTGCGGAAACGATCACCCGAAGGGCGGATCGCCTCGTGCGCTTCCTGCGCGTTCTTGACCTTCCCGGCGTACGTCCGCGGCTGCGCCGGCAGGTAGTCGGCGCCGTACAGCTGCGTGACCTGGGCGCGGGCGGCGTTGACCGCCGTGTCCGACAGGGTCGTGGAGTCGGTACGCATGTAGGTGATGAAGCCGTTCTCGTACAGCTTCTGGGCCACCTGCATGGTCGCCTTCGCACCGAAGCCCAGCTTTCGCGAGGCCTCCTGCTGGAGCGTCGTCGTACGGAACGGCGCGTACGGCGAGCGCCGGTACGGCTTCGACTCGACGGACCGCACCGAGAACCGGGTGTTCTCCAGGGCGGCGGCCAGCGCGCGGGCGTGGGCCTCGTCGAGGTGGAGGGTGTTCGCGCTCTTGATCTGTCCCAGGGAGTCGAAGTCGCGGCCCTGGGCGACCCGCCTGCCGTCGACGGTCTGGAGGCGGGCGACCAGCGACGACGGGTCCGACGAGTCTCCCGCACGGCCGGTCAGGAAGGTGCCCGTCAGGTCCCAGTACTCAGCGGAACGGAAGGCGATGCGCTCGCGTTCCCGCTCCACGACGAGTCGGGTGGCGACGGACTGCACCCGGCCAGCCGACAGCTTCGGCATGACCTTCTTCCACAGGACCGGCGAGACCTCGTAGCCGTAGAGGCGGTCGAGGATGCGGCGGGTCTCCTGGGCGTCGACCAGCTTCTGGTTCAGCTCGCGCGGGTTGGCGACGGCGGCCTGGATCGCGGCCTTGGTGATCTCGTGGAAGACCATCCGCTTGACCGGGACCTTGGGCTTCAGCACCTCCTGGAGGTGCCAGGCGATCGCCTCGCCCTCGCGGTCCTCATCGGTGGCGAGGAACAGCTCGTCCGAGTCCTTCAGCAGGTCCTTGAGCTTCTTGACCTGGGCCCTCTTGTCGGCATTGACCACGTAGACGGGCTGGAAGTCGTGATCGACGTCCACGCCGAGGCGGCGGACCTCACCGGTGTACTTCTCCGGCACCTCCGCGGCACCGTTGGGGAGGTCGCGGATGTGCCCGACGCTCGCCTCGACCACGTATCCGGGGCCGAGATAGCCCTTGATCGTCTTCGCCTTGGCAGGCGACTCGACGATGACGAGTCGGCGGCCGCCCTTCGCGGTCTCGCTGGTCGGGGACAACTTCGCTCTTCTCTCCGGTCGACGCTGGGGCATCCCCAGGCCTTGCTCCCGGGGTCGGGTCATGGTGACGCTGCGGAGTGTGACGGTACATCCCGCCCCCGTGTCAAACGGGAAAAGCCCGCAACGGCCACTCGAACGGTAACCCGACTACCGCCATTCCTGCCGCCCGGAGTGTCCACCGGCTCTTTTTCCGCGCACCGGAGCGACGTCCGCCGGTTGTCCACCGCCGATCCCTCGCGCGGATCTCACCAGGGCACGGACAAGATCCACGGAAGCGGTTCAGACGCGAGCGAGACACCATGCGCCGACGGCGAGCGAGACGACCGCGGCGAGCGCCGCGACGGTCGTCGATGCGACAGGGCTCACACCCTGGGCGGCGGGCTGCCGCTGCCGCACGCGCACCGCGGTCCACACGAGCAGACCGCCCCCGAACAGCGCGAACACCATCCCGGTGAAGATCGCCGGTCCACTCTCCATGATCGCCCGCGCTCCTTCTCTCCCACTCGCGCGTGTCCCGTCGCCCGGAGACTGGCACGCACGGGCGGCGCCCGGACGAACCCGAGGTGAACGCCGGGCCCACGGACGGGGGCGACGGGTCACCGGCGGGTGGTACGGCGTCCGGGGCGACCGGCGGGCACGAGCGGTGGGTGTGGGAGACGGGTGCGAGGAGAGGGCGCGAGCGGCACATGCGACGGTCCTCACATCCGTCCAGGACGCGCGGCCCTCGCTGCCCGGACGGCCGGGCGACGAGGCGATCGGGCGGCGACGCCCTCCGTGCCGGGTGAGCACCCGTGACACCTCGAATTCGATGCCGCGGATCTCGGTCTTCCCGGCGCCGCCGTTCTCCCCTGCCGTTCTCGTCACACCACTTTTCCACGATCCGTGGGTGCGGTTCGGTCGCCTGTGATCGCGAAGTGCCGGTGAGAGGAAGATGTTGGCCTGTTTCGCTCCCGGGCGGCTCAGGCCGGCTCGAGGAACCCCTGTTCCACCAGCAATCTGATCTGCGCGGGCGTACGGTCGCGCAGCAGGACGGGGTCCTCGCCGACGAGCTGCGCGATGGCGTCCAGGATCCGGCCCGCGCTCAGCGAGCCGTCGCACACGCCGGCGAACCCGGCGCCCACCGTGTCCACCTTGGTGGCGCGGCGCATGCCGCGGTGCTGGCGCAGCACCACGTGCTCCGGGTCCTCGGCGCCGGGCAGCCCGACCTGCTCCTGCACGACCTCCGCGGCGAGCCGGAAGTTCTCCGCCAGCAGGGCCGCGTCGTCGTGCCCGCGCAGATAGTCGACCCGTTCGAAGTGGGCCCTGACCGTGTCGCCGAGCGGCTGCTCGATGGAGTGCGGCCATTCCTCCACGGTGACGGTGGGCTCGTCGGACGCCGTCCTGCGCAGGGTGATCCAGCCGAAGCCGACGGCCTTCACCTTGCGCGCCTCGAACTCCTCCAGCCACGCGTCGTACCGCGCGCGGTACTCCGCCGGGTCGCCCTGGTGGTCACCGGCGTCCCTGAGCCACAGCTCGGCGTACTGCGTGACGTCCTGCACCTCGCGCTGCACGATCCACGCGTCGCATCCGCGCGGCACCCACGACCTGAGTCTGTCCTGCCAGTCCTCCCCTTCGACGTGCTGCCAGTTGGCGAGGAACTGCGCGAACCCTCCCACGTTCAGCCGTTCCCCCGCCTCCTGAACGAGCGAGCGGCACAGATCGTCCCCGCCCATCCCGCCGTCGCGGTACGTCAGCCGGGCCCCCGGAGAGATGACGAACGGCGGGTTGGACACGATCAGGTCGAACGTCTCGTCGTCCCGGACCGGTTCGAACAGCGAGCCCTCGCGCAGATCGGCGGCGGGCGCGCCGGACAGGGCCAGGGTGAGCGCGGTGATGTGCAAAGCGCGCGGGTTGAGGTCCGTCGCCGTCACGCGCGTGGCGTGCCGGGCGGCGTGCAGGGCCTGGATCCCGGAGCCGGTGCCCAGGTCCAGCGCGGCGGAGACCGGGGTGCGGACGGTGATCCCGGCGAGCGTCGTGGACGCCCCGCCGACGCCCAGGACGACACCCTCGGCACGGCTGCCGACGCCGCCGGCCCCGCCGACGGCGCAGCCGAGGTCGGACACGATGAACCAGTCCTCGCCGTCCGGCCCGCCGTAGGGGCGTACGTCCACGGTCGCGGCGACGTCGTCCGCGCCCGCGCGCGTCAGCCAGCCGGTCTCCACGCACGCGTGCACGGGCAGCACGTCCTCCACGCGCGCGTACGGCACCGGCTGCTGGAGCAGGAAGAGACGGACGAGCGTCTCCAGTGGCGTGTCCCCGCGGGTCGCGCGCAGCGCGGGCACGGTCTCGCTGCGCGCGAGAGCCGCGTACGCGGGGGCGCCGAGCAGGTCGAGGAGGCCGTCGGCGGTGAAGGAGGCCGCGAGCAGGGCCTCGCGCAGCCGGGCGGCGACGTCGGGGTGGCCGGCGGAGGGCAGGGGGGACAAGGTGGCGTTACTCACGCCCCCATTGTGTCCCGCGGGCGGGCCGCACGCCCCGCCCCGGTCGGCCGACCGGCCCCCGCCGTCAGCTGGTCGTGGCCCGGGCCGACGACGAGGCCGCCACCTTCTTGCAGCTGTCCTGCTGGGCCATGGCGGACTTGACGTCGCCCTCCTCGAGGTTCTTCAGCGCGGTGTTGCCGCTCTTGCTGAGCTTGCCGAGTTCGGTGGCGATGTCCTGGAGTCCGTCGGCGAACTTCCCCTGGTCCTTCGTGTCGAGCGCGTCGACCTGCTTCTTCAGGCCGGCGTAGGAGGTGGACAGGCCGTTCAGCGCGGTCACGGCGTCCTGCTTCTTCTTCTCGCCGCCGTCGACACCGGGCGGCGTCCCCGCCTTCTGGATGGCCTGCGCGAGCGCCTTGTAGGCGTCGGACATGTCCTGGAAGGCCTGGGAGTCGGTCTTCTGGACATTCACCGGGGCGTTGTTGTCGGTGGCGGCGCTCTTGATCGCGGCGTTGGCCGCGTCGACCTTCGCGTCCTGGGCGGGCAGCGCGTCGCAGACCTGCTTGGCCCAGGCGTCGAGTTCCTTGTTGCCGTCGTCGCTGCTGCTGCATCCCGACAACGCCAGTACGAGTACCGCACTGCCGGACAGTGCGGCCGCGAGCTTCTTGTTCACCGGATCGGCCCCTTCCATGGCTCTCGGCCCCGGAACATACACGCCGACCGGGCGACAACCCCAGGACGAATGTCCGCTATGAAAATAAATGAAGCCATTTATACCAAGAGAGAGAAGGCTCACGACCCGGGTCCGCGCGCAGCGGGGCGGGCGGACGACGCGTCAGCACGTGCCGTCCGCCAGTCCTTTGAGCTGCGGGCCGTCCCCGGCCCCTACGAAACCACCGCCGGGTCGGTGGACTTGGCGGGCTCGTCGGCGTTGTCTTCGTCACCCATGGCGATGCCGCGCCGCTTGGAGACGTAGACCGCGCCGACGATCACCACGAGCGCGAGGACCGCGATCGCGACCCGTACGCCGAGGTTCTCGTGGTCGCCGTAACTGAACTTGATCACCGCGGGCGCGATGAGCAGCGCCACCAGGTTCATGACCTTCAGCAGCGGGTTGATCGCGGGTCCCGCGGTGTCCTTGAAGGGGTCGCCGACGGTGTCGCCGATGACGGTCGCCGCGTGGGCCTCGCTGCCCTTGCCGCCGTGGTGGCCGTCCTCGACGAGCTTCTTGGCGTTGTCCCAGGCACCGCCCGAGTTGGCGAGGAACACCGCCATCAGCGTGCCCGCGCCGATCGCGCCCGCGAGGAACGCGCCGAGGGCGCCGACGCCGAGCGTGAACCCGACGAAGATCGGCGCCAGCACCGCGAGCAGTCCGGGCGTGGCGAGTTCCCGCAGGGCGTCCCTGGTGCAGATGTCGACGACCTTGCCGTACTCGGGCTTCTCGCTGTAGTCCATGATCCCGGGCTTCTCCCGGAACTGCCGCCGCACCTCGTAGACCACGGAACCCGCCGAACGCGACACCGCGTTGATCGCCAGCCCCGAGAAGAGGAAGACGACCGCCGCGCCCGCGATCAGGCCGACCAGGTTGTTGGGCTGCGAGATGTCCATCATGAGGGTCATCGGCGCACCGTCCCCGGAGAGCTTCTCGCCGACGTCCCGCGCGCCGGTGGTGATGGCGTCGCGGTACGACCCGAAGAGCGCCGACGCGGCCAGCACGGCCGTGGCGATGGCGATGCCCTTGGTGATGGCCTTGGTGGTGTTGCCGACGGCGTCGAGGTTGGTGAGCACCTGCGCTCCCGCCCCCTCCACGTCGCCGGACATCTCTGCGATGCCCTGCGCGTTGTCGGAGACCGGTCCGAAGGTGTCCATCGCGACGATCACACCGACCGTGGTGAGCAGGCCGGTGCCGGCCAGCGCCACCGCGAACAGCGCCAGCATGATCGACGTGCCGCCGAGCAGGAACGCCCCGTACACGCCCAGGCCGATCAGCAGGGCGGTGTACACGGCCGATTCGAGGCCGACGGAGATTCCGGCGAGGACGACGGTGGCCGGACCGGTCAGCGAGCTCTTGCCGATGTCGCGCACCGGGCGGCGCGTGGTCTCGGTGAAGTAACCGGTCAGCTGCTGGATGACGGCGGCCAGGAGGATGCCGATCGCCACGGCGACGACGGCCAGGACGCGCGGGTCGCCGTCCTTGCCCAGGATCGCCACGTCGGTGACGCCGTCCAGGTCGGCGTACGTGCCGGGGAGGTAGACGAACACGGCCACGGCGACCAGCACGAGCGAGATCACCGCGGAGATGAAGAAGCCCCGGTTGATCGCGGACATGCCACTGCGGTCGGAACGGCGCGGCGCGACCGCGAAGATGCCGATCATTGCCGTGATCACGCCGATCGCGGGCACGAGCAGCGGAAAGGCCAGGCCGGCGTCGCCGAAGGCCACCTTGCCGAGGATCAGCGCGGCGACCAGCGTCACGGCGTACGACTCGAACAGGTCGGCCGCCATGCCCGCGCAGTCGCCGACGTTGTCGCCCACGTTGTCGGCGATGGTCGCGGCGTTGCGCGGATCGTCCTCCGGGATGCCCTTCTCGACCTTGCCGACCAGGTCGGCACCGACGTCGGCGGCCTTGGTGAAGATGCCGCCGCCGACCCTCATGAACATCGCGATGAGCGCCGCGCCGAGACCGAAGCCCTCCAGCACCTTCGGCGCGTCGGCCGCGTACACCAGCACCACGCACGAGGCGCCGAGCAGACCGAGCCCGACCGTGAACATGCCGACCACGCCGCCCGTACGAAATGCGATCTTCATCGCCTTGTGCGAAACGGCGGTGAGATCCTTTTTCGGTTCCCCTTCCGCCGGAGTCGCTTCCCGTGCCGCGGCGGCGACGCGCACATTGCTGCGCACGGCGAGCCACATGCCGATATAGCCGGTGCCCGCCGAGAACGCCGCGCCGACCAGGAAGAAGATCGATCGTCCCGCGCGTTGATTCCAGTCGTCCGCGGGCAGCAACATGAGCAGGAAGAACACCACGACGGCGAATACGCCGAGTGTGCGCAGCTGCCGGGTCAGGTAGGCGTTGGCGCCCTCCTGGATCGCCGCCGCGATCTTCTTCATGCTCTCGGTGCCCTCGCCCGCCGCGAGCACCTGGCGCAGCAGCACGCCCGCGACCACGAGCGCGGCCAGTGCGACGACCCCGATGACCACCACGAGGAGTCGGTTGCCGTCGGTCAGCACTGCGGCCGCGAAGGTTGTGGAGTGGTCCAACCGATGAGGGAGAGAAAGCCCCGCCATTCGTCCTCCTTGACGCTTGGGCTGAGCTCAAGATGTGGACGGATTCTAGATACCGGAACCTGATCAAAACAGTGTGCGGCAAACAGAATTCGCCTTCGTGCGAAAATCCGTCACGGTAATGCCCTCACGGCATTGTCGTTCGTGAACGGATTCACGAAACTCCGGCAAGATTCACTTTCCCGTCCGGCAAGATTCACTTTTTCAAGATTCACTTGCTGGCACCACTGTAAGCGCGCCGTCGCACCTGCGCACATGCCGAAGGGCCCCACCTCGTGGGGCCCTTCGGGTACGTGTGCGTCCGGCTGGGCCGGACGGGGAGCGCCGGGGTCAGCCGAGCGCCGCGGCCGACGGTGCGGTCGGCCACGTCATACGGATCAGCCCGCCGTGTTCGCCGGCGCTGACCTCCACGTCGTCGACGAGGCCGCTGATGACCGCGAGGCCCATCTCGTCCTCCTCGGCGTCCGCGTCGATGTCACCGGAACCCGGCGCCCGGTCGCCGAGCGCGACCCGCGGAGCCTCGTCGCCCACCTCGATGGAGAACTGCTTCTCCTCCTCGATGAGCGATACCTTCACCGGAGCGGTGATGCCACCGCTCTGATGGAGTCCGACGGCACGGGAGCAGGCTTCACCGACGGCGAGCCTGACCTCGTCGAGAACGGCCTCGTCCACTCCGGACCTGCGCGCCACCGCTGCCGCCACCAGTCGGGCGGTCCTGACGTGCTCGGGCAGCGCGCTGAAGCGGAGCTCAACGGTGGCCATGCATCCCCCTCGGAACTACGGGCGTGCTGTCGGGGGGCCGGGCTGCCGAAAGCCCGGTACCCCGGTGTGTTCAACTGGGCCGTCCGGGCCACACGGGCCCGGACGAGGTGGTCAGTCGGTGGCCGCGACCGCTTCGTCGACCGAGGTGTGAATCGGGAACACCTTGGTCAGACCGGTGATGCGGAAGATCTTCAGAATGCGCTCCTGGTTGCAGACCAGGCGCAGCGAGCCCTCATGGGCACGCACCCGCTTCAAGCCACCGACCAGCACGCCGAGCCCGGTGGAGTCGAGGAAGTCCACGCCCTCCATGTCGACGACAAGGTGGAAATTGCCGTCGTTCACCAGCTCGACCAACTGCTCGCGCAACTTGGGCGCGGTATATACGTCGATTTCGCCACCGACCTCGACGACCGTACGATCGCCGACGGTACGGGTCGACAGGGACAGGTCCACGGATCCTCCAGCACCTTGCTATCGAGCGGTCGTCCCTCGGAACACCTGAGCAGGAGCCCCCGGGACGGTACGCCAGCCGCGATGGCATTCAATCACTTACCGGCAGGCGTGCACGACGCCTTGGCTCCATTGTCCGTCACGCCAGTGACACACTCGGTGCCGATGGCCAAGAATCACCGATCCGATCGATCCCCGGCACAGCCCGCGCCCCGCCTGTCGCCGGGCCGGATCCTGGACCGGCTCGCCCCGGGACCGAGCCGGGCGTCGCGCATCACTCATACGGAGCATGTGCCCCCGCGCGCGGGCCGCCATGCCGTCTGGCCTGACCGGATTCGTCCGGAGGTCATCGCGGCCCTGCAGGCCTGCGGCATCGAGCATCCCTGGGCGCACCAGGCCGCCGCCGCGGAGCACGCCCTGGACGGCGAGTCGGTGGTCGTCGCGACCGGAACCGCCTCCGGCAAGTCTTTGGCGTATCTCGTACCGGTCCTGTCCACCCTCCTGGACGGCTCGCAGGCGCCGAACGGGCGTGGCGCCACGGCCCTGTACCTGGCGCCGACCAAGGCGCTGGCGGCCGACCAGTGCCGATCCGTGAAGGAACTTTCACAACCGCTGGGCACCGCGGTACGCCCGGCGGTGTACGACGGCGACACGCCGGTCGAGGAACGCGAGTGGATCCGCCAGTACGCCAACTACGTCCTCACCAACCCGGACATGCTGCACCGCGGCATCCTGCCGTCCCACCCCCGCTGGTCCTCCTTCCTGAAATCGCTGAAGTACGTCGTCATCGACGAGTGCCACACCTACCGCGGCGTGTTCGGCTCCCACGTGGCCCAGGTGCTGCGCCGCCTGCGTCGCCTGTGCGCCCGCTACGGCGCCTCCCCCGTCTTCCTGCTGGCCTCCGCCACGGCCGCCGAGCCCTCGGTGGCCGCCGGCCGCCTGACCGGCCTCCCGGTGGTCGAGGTGGCCGACGACGCCTCACCACGCGGCGAACTGGTGTTCGCCCTCTGGGAGCCGCCGCTCACCGAGATGCAGGGCGAGAAGGGCGCCCCCGTCCGCCGCACCGCCATCGCCGAGACCGCCGACCTCCTCACCGACCTGGCCGTCCAGGGCATCCGCACCGTGGCTTTCGTCCGCTCCCGGCGCGGCGCCGAGCTGATCTCCCTCATCGCCCAGGAACGCCTCGCCGAGGTGGACCGCTCGCTGTCCGGGCGTGTCGCGGCCTACCGCGGCGGCTACCTCCCCGAGGAACGCCGTGCCCTGGAGCGGGCCCTGCACTCGGGTGAACTCCTCGGCCTGGCCGCCACGACCGCCCTCGAACTCGGGATCGATGTCTCGGGCCTGGACGCCGTCCTCATCGCCGGATATCCCGGTACCCGCGCCTCGCTGTGGCAGCAGGCGGGACGGGCGGGACGATCGGGTCAGGGGGCGCTGGCCGTGCTGGTCGCCCGGGACGACCCGCTGGACACCTTCCTCGTCCACCACCCGGAAGCCCTGTTCGACCGACCGGTGGAATCGACCGTCCTGGACCCCGACAACCCCTACGTCCTCGCCTCGCACCTGTGCGCGGCCGCCGCCGAACTCCCCCTCACCGAGGAGGACCTGGCGCTGTTCGGCCCCGAGACCGAGGCGCTGCTGCCCCAGTTGGAGGCCGCGAGGCTGCTGCGCCGTCGGACGAAGGCCTGGCACTGGACCCGCCGCGAGCGGGCCGCCGACCTCACGGACATCCGGGGCGGAGGCGGCCAGCCGGTCCAGATCGTGGAGTCCGGCACGGGCCGCCTGCTCGGCACGGTCGACGAGGGCGCCGCGCACTCGGCCGTCCACGAGGGAGCGGTCCATCTGCACCAGGGCCGCACCTACCTGGTGCGCTCCCTGGATCTGGAGGACTCGGTGGCCCTGGTCGAAGAGGCGAATCCGCCGTACACGACGGTCGCCCGCGACACGACGGCGATCTCCGTGCTGGAGACGGACGTCGAAATCCCGTGGGGTGACGGCCGGCTGTGCTACGGCTCCGTCGAAGTCACCAACCAAGTGGTCTCCTTCCTGCGCCGGCGCGTCGTCACCGGTGAAGTACTGGGCGAGTCGAAGCTCGACCTCCCTCCTCGTACGCTGCGCACGCGGGCCGTGTGGTGGACGGTCACCGAGGACCAACTGGACGCCGCCCGCATCAACCCCGAGATCCTCGGCGGAGCCCTGCACGCCGCCGAGCACGCGTCCATCGGCATGCTGCCCCTCTTCGCGACCTGCGACCGCTGGGACATCGGCGGCGTCTCGATCCCCCTGCACCCCGACACCCTCCTCCCCACGGTCTTCGTCTACGACGGCCATCCCGGCGGCGCGGGCTTCGCCGAACGCGCCTTCCACACGGCCCGCTCCTGGCTGACAGCCACCCTCCAGGCCATCGCCTCCTGCGAGTGCGAGGCCGGCTGCCCGTCCTGCATCCAGTCCCCCAAGTGCGGCAACGGCAACGACCCCCTGCACAAGAGAGGCGCGGTCAGGCTCCTGACGGAACTGCTGCGGGGCGCGCCGGCGGAGGACGGCGAGCCGGCCGACGACGGCGGGACGGCGGAGGGCTCCGAAACGGTGGAGAACGGCGGGACGGTGGAGGAAAAGGAGCCGGGAGAGCGGCTGGAGTAGGCGGTGCGGCGCGGGGCCGCTCAGGGGCGGGACAGGGAGGCCACCGTCGCTCCCTCCGGCAGCGCCGACCCCGTAGGCCCCGCCCGAGCCCGTACCTCCACCGTGAACGGCCCCCGTCCCGCCGCCGCCGTCACGTCCGACACCTCCCCCACCACCACGCACCGCACCAACCGTGCGCCCTGTGCCCGAGCCAACCGGTCCGCGCGGGCGCAGGCCGACTCGGTGCCGTCCGTCCAGCGCTCCGCGGCCGCGAGTGCCGCGAGGTCGGCACCCCCGGCGGCGCGGTGCCGGGCCAGGACAGCCTGTCCGAGGGCGAGTACGGCGCCGAAGACCACACACAGCACGGCGAGCACAGCGAGAGTCCATACGGTCGCGGACCCGCGATCGGTCCGGCCTCGGCTCCGTGCCACGAGAGCGTCCCTCCAGCTGCGGGGCCCTTCCACTCCCGAGGGCGTCCCACGGGCAGGAGCGCCGACACCGCTTCCCCTCCAGCGCCGATGTCCGGCAGCACTCCAGCCCGCCCGGAAACGCGCCGCGCCTCTCCCGCACCCCCTCACGGTCCCGCCTCCGATCCGGTCCCGGTCCCGCCGCCGTCCACCGTGTTCCCCACGTCCTCCGCCGCCGCCACGGCTTCCTCCCGTACCTCGAACGGCAACCCGCGCAGCACCGGCGGCTTCGCCACGACCACCACCCGGACCTGGTCGCCCTCCCGGGTGACCGACACCCGCGCCCCCCGCGGTGCCGTCGCCCGTGTCACCTCCACGACCGCGTCGGCCGGGTCCTGCCGGGCGGCGGCCCGGACGCCGGCCCTGGCCGCGTCCACGCACTGGATCTGGGCGGCCATGACCAGCAACCCCCAGACCAGCGCCATGGCGAACGCCACCAGCACCGGCAGCACCACGGCCGCCTCCGCCGTCACGAACCCCCGGTCCCCGCCTCGCGGCCGGTTCCGCTCACGTGCCCGCACTGAGGGCCCGCTTCACGATGTCCTGCAGCTCCGCCGCGACCGCCCCGCTCGTCACGACCTGGTAGAGGGCCACGGCGAACGCCACCGCCGCAACGATTCCCATCGCGTACTCGGACGTCACCATCCCCGCGTCCCTCCGCGCCGCACGCACCCGGCGCACCAGGAAACGCAGCCTCGCTCGTACCGCCTTGCTCATTTCGACCCCCGTGAGTCTCGATCCCACTCATCGATGACCGGCCCTCGTGGACCAGCCGACCTGCTCGACCTGCTCGATCTGCTTCAGCCGCCTCCCTTGCCGTGCTTCTCCAACCGCTTGAACCCACAGGACGGACCCGCCGACCGCCTTGCCCGGCATGGCCGGCATGGCCCGCCCGGACCGACTGCCACGGCTGCCCCTCAGATCCCCCTCACGGCCCACCCCCTCCCAGCACCCCGCCCGCCAGGCCGATCACCACGGGAACGATGCCCACGGCGATGAAGGCGGGCAAGAAGCACAGCCCTACCGGTGCGGTGACCATGACGGCGGCTCGTCGGGCCCGGGCTGTGCCGGCGCGGGCCCAGTCGGCTCGGGCGTCGGCCGCGATCCGGGCAACCGGCATCGCCGCCGGGAGACCGGACACGGCGGCCCGCTCCAGCAACCGGGCCAACGCCTCCGCCCCGGGCACCGCCGCCAACCTCCTCCAGGCGCCGGCGGGTTCGCCTCCCAGACGCACCTCGGCGGCACCGCGTGCCAACGCTCCTCCGACAGGTCCGCCGAGTGCTTCCCCCACGGCTTGCGCCGCGATCACCGGCCCCGCCCCCGCCGCGATGCACGCGGCCAACAGGTCCGCCGCGAGCGGCAGTTGCCGGGCCGCAGCCCGCACGTCGGCCTCACTCATCGACTCCGTCGCCTGCCGCCTGCGGCGCCACCACCACAGCACCGCCGCCCCGGTCAGCCCCAGGCCGAGACCGACGCTCCCGCCGCCCGCCATCCACCCGGCACCCACCACCGCCGCCTCCGGCAGCCACCGGCGTACGGCCTCCCGCATCCCGGGCCGCGGGATCTCCGGCTCTGCCGAGCGGGCCAGGACCTCGGCGAGCCGCTGCCTCGCCCGCCGCCGACGCCGCAGGGTGTCCGCGCACCGCACGGGCCATCCGAGGGCCGTGACGATCCCCACGGCCACCCCCAGCCTGTGGACGACTTCCGCACTCATCCCGCCTCCCTCCCACTCGCTCGTCCTCCGGTCGCCTCACCCGGCCGACCGGCGCAAACCCGCCTCGCACCCCCTCTTCCGCCCACCTCACGCCCCCTCCGCACCCCGCATGATCCGCAGCGCCCACCACATCCCCAGCCCTTCCAGCACCCCACCGACGAGCAGGCACCCGAGGCCGGCCCCGGTGTGCAGCAGGACCTGCAGCGGATCCGCGCCGAGGGCCGTGCCCAGGAGGAGGCCCAGGACCGGCAGACCGGCGAGCATCACCGCGGTGGAGCGGGCCCCCGCCAACTGAGCCCTCAGATCGGCGCGTTGGTCGCGTTCGGCGCGCAACGCCCCTTCGAGGCGGTCGAGTCCGGCCGCGAGCCCCGCTCCCTGGTCCACGGCCACCCGCCAGCACGCCGCGAGCCCCAACAGACCGTCGGCCCCGGGCTGCCGTGCCGCACCGGTCAGCGCGCCGGGCACATCACCGCCGAACCGGGCGGCCGCCAGCACGGCCGCCTGGGCCTCGCCGAGCCCTCCCGAGTCGCGGGCGGCGCGCTGCAGGGCCTCACCGGGTTGCCTCCCGGAGCGCACCTCCCCGGCGAGCGCCGCGCACAACGCGATCACCGCGTCAGCCCGGCGTTCGCCCGCCCGCCGCGCCGACCGGGCCCGCCGCGCACGGCGCAGCAGGGGCACTCCTGCCGTCCCCGCGGCGATCGGCAGTACCGAGCCGCCGAGCACGGCCACGAGCAGTCCGACGACCGGTGACCACCACTCGGGCCGCCAGCGTCCCCGCACGCGCCGCAGGTCGTGCGCCAGGTCCTGCCATGACGGTGGCCCACTGCCGGCCACCTCGCCCCCGGCCAGCAGCAACTGTGCCCGCCGAAGCGCCGAGTACGGTCCGCCCCACAGCAGAACCGCCACCCCGGCACAGGCAACGGCCGCGCTCATCGGCACCTCACCCATCCCGCCTGTCACGCTCATGGCTCCCCTCGCTCCTCTCGCTTCGCAGCAGCTCCCTCAGCCGCTCCCAGCCGCGCTCGTACGCGAACGCATCCGACTGCCACCGCAGCGCCGGCACGGTCCGCACCAGCCCCGAGGGGTCCCGCTCCAGCACATGCACCTCGGCGATCCGCCGTCGCCCGGCCGGGTCGCGCACAAGGTGCAGCACCACGGACAGCGCGGCCGCCAACTGACTGTGCAGAGCCGCCCGGTCGAGCCCGGCCGCCGTGCCCAGCGCCTCGAGCCGGGCGGGGACGTCGGCGGCGGCATTGGCGTGGACCGTCCCGCACCCGCCCTCGTGGCCGGTGTTGAGTGCGGCCAGCAGGTGGACGACCTCCGCTCCGCGCACCTCGCCCACGACCAGCCGATCCGGCCGCATCCGCAGCGCCTGCCGCACCAGGTCCTCGAGCGTGACCAGCCCGGCGCCCTCCTGGTTGGCCGGCCTGGTCTCCAGCCGGACGACGTGCGGGTGGTCCGGCCGCAGTTCCGCCGAGTCCTCCGCCAGTACGATCCGCTCTCCCGGCCCGACCAGCCCCAGCAGCGCGCTGAGCAGGGTCGTCTTGCCGGTGCCGGTACCTCCGCTGACCAGGAAGGACAGCCGGGCCCGCAGTAGTGCTCGCAGCACCTCGTCCCCGCCCGGGGGCACCGTGCCCGCGGCCACGAGTTCGTCCAGGGTGAACGCCCGCGGCCGTACCACTCGCAGCGCCAGGCAGGTGCAGCCGACGGCCACCGGGGGCAGTACGGCGTGCAGCCTGGTTCCGTCGGGCAGCCGCGCGTCGGCCCAGGGCCGGGCGTCGTCCAGGCGGCGTCCGGCCACCGCGGCCAGACGCTGCGCGAGGCGCCGCACGGCGGCCGCGTCCGGGAAGGAGACGGCGGTCAGCTCCAGGCCGCCGCCCCGGTCGACCCAGACCCGGTCGGGGGCCGACACCAGGACGTCGGTCACCGACGGGTCGGCGAGCAGTGGCTCCAGCGGGCCGCTGCCGACCAGCTCGGACCGCAGTTGCTCGGCTGCCCCGAGCACTTCCGCGTCGCCGAGGACACGCCCCTGTTCGCGCAGCGCCTGCGCCACGCGTGCGGGTGTCGGTTCGGCTCCGCTCTCGGCGAGCCACTGCCGTACGCCGTCGAGGAGTGCGCCGGATCCTCGCGGGCGGTCCAGCCGGGGCACAGTGCTCATACGGCGCCCGCCTCGGTCAGCGCCCGCTCCCAGAACTCCTTGCAGAAACGGGCGAGCGGTCCGCGCGCGGACCCGCCGGGCGGTGCCTTGCCGCCGTCCGGGCGCAGCAGGCCGGACTCGACGGGCACCTCGCCGGCCAACGGCAGTCCGAGGAGGCGGGACACTTCACGGTCGTCGAGTCCGGGGGCGTACGGACCGCGTACCGCCACCCTCAGGTCGCGCAGGACCATGCCGACGGCGGACGCGACTCGTCCGGCCGCCGCGACAGCGCGCAGTTCGGCGGGGACCACGAGGAGACCGACGTCGAGCTGGGCGAGGACCTCGGCGACCCCGTCGTCGATGCGCCGCGGCAGGTCGACGACGACCGTGCCGCCGCGGCGGCGGGCGGCGGCGAGCACTGCCCGCACGGCCTGTGGCGGGATGGCGACACAGTCGCCGCGGTCCCAGCTGAGCACGCGCAGCTGATGCAGTGCGGGCAGCGACTCCTCCAGGGCTCCGCCGCCGACGCGCCCTCGTGAGGCGGCGAATGCCGGCCAGCGCAGGCCTTCGACGGTCTCGCCGCCGAGCAGTACGTCGAGTCCGCCGCCCAGTGGATCCGCGTCCACCAGGAGGGTGCGCAGTCCCTCACGCGCGGAGGTGACGGCGAGAGCGCAGGCGAGCGTGGACGCTCCGGCCCCGCCGCGCCCGCCGACGACTCCCACGGTGAGGGCGGGCCGCCCGACGCCCTCGGCGACGTCGGCGATCCGGTCGACGAGCCACTGCTCGCCGTCGGGCAGCACCAGGACGTGGTCGGCGCCGATCTCGACGGCCCTGCGCCACACCCCCGAGTCGTCCTGATCGTGCCCCACGAGGACCACTCCTCGGCGGCGGGCGGCGGCGCGCACGCGGCGCGCTGCGTCGTCGCCGACCAGGACGAGGGGCGCGGACTCCCAGCCGCCCCGCTGTGCGGGCACCGAGTGGTGCACCTCGGGTGTGGCACCGGCCGCGGCGCACAGCCGCAGCAGGTCGTCGAGGAGTGCCGCGTCCTCGGTGACGATCAGTGGCCTGCCCTGCCGCCCTCCGGCGGCGGACGGCGGGTCGTGTGTGACGGCTCCGGTCACGGTTTTCCTCCCCCTTCGCCGCGTGGCGCGCAGTCCTCTGCGGCCTCGCGAATCCCGTACGTGTGGAGAACCGGCACCCGGTCCCCATATGAAGGTCCGCCGGAAACCGGCCCGGACGACCGGCAAACGGAACCGGACCGGAACTCGGCGCGAGCGAACGTGTGGGATTCACGGTGCAACGAAGCCGGAAATCGTGTGGATCTTGGTGGATAACTGTGGACCGGTGGGGAGTTGTGAATATCACCGTCACCCGTACCGGTGAGCGCCGTCTGCCCTGTGCACGACGCCCGCAGAGCAGCCCGAACACTACGGAGGGTGACGATTTGCGGACGCACCGAAGAGGCGGCGTCTGTCGCGTCGGCACGGGAGCAGATCCGCGAGGGGAGGGGAAAACCCGTCCGGACATGCGACGACCCCCGCCGGGGGGGAGAGCGGGGGTCGTCTCCACGGCCGACTCGGGGGGGGAGGAGTCGGACCGGGTTAGCACGGTCGCGAACGATCCGTGACTTCCATGGTGTACCCGAGAGCCTTCTCAGGCAAACCCACACACCGACCTTACGCCGAATGAGCTGCCCCTATGCTCAAGGGTGTGGAAAACCACTCCTTGCCCCGTACAGCGGCCTTCTTTGACCTGGACAAGACGGTCATTGCGAAGTCGAGCACACTCACCTTCAGCAAGTCCTTCTACCAAGGCGGGCTGATCAACCGCAGGGCGGCCTTGCGCACCGCATATGCGCAGTTCGTCTTCCTCGTCGGCGGTATGGATCACGACCAGATGGAGCGGACTCGCGAGTACCTCTCCGCGATGGTCCGCGGCTGGAACGTCCGACAGGTGAAGGAGATCGTCGCCGAGACCCTTCACGATCTGATCGACCCGCTCATCTATGACGAGGCGGCCTCCCTGATCGAGCAGCACCACACCGCCGGCCGCGACGTCGTGATCGTGTCCACATCGGGCGCCGAAGTGGTCGAGCCGATCGGCGAGCTGCTCGGCGCGGACCGCGTGGTGGCCACCCGGATGGTCGTGGGCGAGGACGGTTGCTTCACCGGAGAGGTGGAGTACTACGCGTACGGCCCGACCAAGGCCGAGGCCGTCAGGGAACTGGCGGAGTCCGAGGGCTACGACCTCGCGCGTTGTTATGCCTACAGCGACTCGGCGACCGACCTGCCGATGCTGGAGGCGGTCGGCCATCCGCACGCCGTGAATCCGGACCGTACGCTGCGCCGTGAGGCCGTCGCGCGCGGGTGGCCGATCCTGGACTTCCACCGGCCGGTGCGGCTCAAGCAGCGGATTCCGGGGTTCTCCGTCCCGCCCCGTCCGGCGCTCGTCGCGATGGCGGCGATAGGAGCCGCGGCGGCCACGGCGGGGCTGGTCTGGTACGCCAGCCGGCGGCGGACGGCGGCGACCGCCTGAGCCGCGTTCACGCGCCGCCCCCCGCGCCCGATTACCACCTGTTTGGGAGTAAAAGTAAAGAACGGACGCCAGCACTTCCGCTTGCCGGGGTCCTGGAGTACAAAGGAGTCAACGGCCCGCGAGACCAAGGACATCCGAGAGGATCACCTTAATACCGCATTTGGCCCCACGGACCGAAGCATGAACACCGGGCACCCACGCGACGTCGACCCGTCGATTACGGGCCAGCCGCACCAGGTGACGGGCGAAGTTCCCGACCTGATGGGCATATATCGAGGACGCTTGGTAACCCGGTGAACATGCCAGCGGCGGTACGAGACCTCGTACCGCCGCAACTCTTTTCCGGCTTCTCCCGGGTTTCCCGGCTCCCTCGGGGGCGCCTTTTCCGTTACGCCGCCCCGCGCTGAAGCGCCTCGCACACCGCTGTCGACTCGCGGGCCCCCAGTTCCACCGCCCTGCCGCAGTGGGTGATCCAGGCCGCCATGCCTTCAGGGGTGCCGGAGACATAGCCGTCGAGGGCCGCAAGGTAGGCCGCCCGGCCCAGTTCCGCATGGCCCACCTCGGCGGGGCAGACCGATTTGGGGTCGAGGCCGCTGCCGATCAGCACGATGCGCTCGGCGGCGCGTGCCACCAGGCCGTTGTGCGAGGTGAAGGGCCGGAGGGCGAGGAGTTCGCCGTGGACGACGGCGGAGGTGACCAGAGCAGGCGCGGAACTCCCCGCGAGGATCAGCTCGGACAGCCCTTCCAGCCGGCCGGAGACCTCGTCCGCACCCGGCAGGGGCAGCTCGATCAGCGGCTCGGCGACCGCCTCGCCCGACCGCCTCGGCCGTCCCACCTCGTCACCGTCGGTCGCCGCGGCGACCAGGTGCAGCCGCGCCAGCACCCGCAAGGGCGACTGCCGCCAGATGGACAGCAACTGGCCCGCCTCGGCGGTCAGCCGCAGCGCCGCGCCGACGACCCGTGCCTCGTCGTCGACTCCGAAGTCGCTGCGCCGACGCACCTCCTCCAGGGCCCAGTCCGCCCCGGACAGCGCCGCCGAGCCGCGGGAGCCGCGCAGGGCGGCCTCGGAGGTGATCGCCGTGCTGCGTCGTCGCATGACGCGGTGCCCGTAGACGCGGTCCACGGCTTTGCGCACGGTCTCGACGGAGTCGGCCACCCCGGGCAGCGACCCCAGGGCTGCGAGCGGATCGGCGGTAGCGCCTGTCGTACTCATGAGTACGACACTACGCAACGGAGGCGCGGACCCCACGAAGGAGTGGTCTTCTTCACGTGGGAGTGCGACGCGGTGCGCACGCGGCACTACTCTTGGTGAACATGAAAATTGCTTTCGTCGGGAAGGGCGGCAGCGGCAAGACCACGCTGTCCTCCCTCTTCGTCCGCCATCTCACGGCCGGTGGCGCGCCGGTGATCGCGGTCGACGCGGACATCAACCAGCACCTGGGCGCCGCACTCGGGCTCGACGAGGCGGCGGCCGCGGCGCTGCCCGCGATGGGGGACCGGCTGCCGCTGATCAAGGACTATCTGCGCGGTTCCAACCCCCGCATCGCCTCCGCCGAGACGATGATCAAGACGACCCCGCCAGGCGAGGGGTCGCGGCTGCTGCGGGTGTCGGAGGACAACCCGGTGTACGACGCGTGCGCCCGGCCGGTGGAACTCGACGGCGGCGCCGTCCGTTTGATGGTCACGGGCCCCTTCACGGACGCCGACCTGGGGGTCGCCTGCTACCACTCCAAGACGGGAGCGGTGGAGTTGTGCCTGAACCACCTGGTGGACGGCCGCGACGAGTACGTGGTCGTCGACATGACGGCGGGTTCGGACTCCTTCGCCTCCGGCATGTTCACCCGTTTCGACATCACGTTCCTCGTCGCCGAGCCGACCCGGAAGGGGGTCTCCGTCTATCGCCAGTACAAGGAGTACGCCCGTGACTTCGGCGTCGAACTGAGGGTGGTGGGCAACAAGGTCCAGGGCCAGGACGACCTCGACTTCCTCCGCGCCGAGGTCGGGGACGACCTGCTCGTGACGATCGGCCACTCGGACTGGGTGCGCGCCATGGAGAAGGGCCGGCCGCCCCGGTTCGACGCCCTGGAGGACGCCAACCGCCGCGCGCTGGATCTGCTGCGGACGACCGCCGACTCGGCGTACGAGCGGCGCGACTGGGGGCGCTACACGCGCCAGATGGTGCACTTCCATCTGAAGAACGCCCAGTCGTGGGGTAACGAGCGGACGGGGGCCGACCTGGCTGCGCAGATCGACCCCGGTTTCGTCCTCGGCGAGAGCCTGACAGCCTCGGTGTGACGGTCGCGCGGGTCGGCCCCGCGCGCCCCCGCCGCCCAAGGCCGACCGCTACCGCTTGACCGCCGGCGCTCCGGGCACGCCCTTCGGGGCCGGGGCGGAACTGCCGGAGAGGAAGGACGCCCAGCCCTGCTTCGGGGCCTCGCCGACTCCGAGGCCGCGCAGCTTGGCCAGGGTCTGCGGGTCCTGGGCGTCCAGCCAGTCCGCGAGTTGCCGGAAGGAGACGCAGCGCACCTCCTCCTTGGTGCACACGTTCTCCACGACCTCCTCGACGGCGCGCATGTACGTGCCGCCGTTCCAGGACTCGAAGTGGTTGCCGATGATGAGCGGCGCGCGGTTGCCGTCGTAGGCCCGCTGGAAGCCCCTGAGCAGACCGTCACGCATCTGGTCGCCCCAGTACTCGTGCTTGGCGGGGTCACCCTGGGTGGCGGTGCCGGACTGGTTGACCATGAAGTTGTAGTCCATGGTGAGCTGCTCGAAGGAGTGGCCGGGGAAGGGCACGAGCTGCATGGACAGATCCCACAGGCCCTCCTTCTTACCGGGCCAGACCTGGTTGTTGACGCCGCTGGTGTCGTAGCGGAAGCCCAGCTCCCGGCCGGCCCTGCGGAAGTTCTCCTGCCCTTCGAGGCAGGGGGTGCGGGCGCCGATGAGCTCCTTGTCGTAGTCGAAGGGCAGCGGGGCCGCCTTCGCCATGCCGGTGTTGGTCTTCCAGGTCTTCACGAACTGCTTGGCCTGGGCGATCTCCTCCTTCCACTCCTCGACCGACCATTCGCCGACACCGCCGCCCTTGCCGCAGAAGTGGCCGTTGAAGTGGGTGCCGATCTCGTTGCCCTCCAGCCACGCCAGGCGGAGCTGCTTCACGGTGTCGGCGATGCCCTGCTCGTCGTTGAAGCCGATGTCGGAGCGGCCCGGCGAGTGCTGGGGCGGCCTGTAGAGGTCGCGCTTGTGCTCCGGCAGCAGGTACACGCCACTGAGGAAATAGGTCATGGTGGCGTTGTTCTCCTTGGCCACCTTGCGGAAGTGGGAGAACAGCCGCTGACTGTCCTCGCCCGCGCCGTCCCACGAGAAGACGACGAACTGCGGCGGCTTCTGCCCCGGCTCGAGGCGCTCCGGTCTGGGCAGATGGGGCTGGGCCCCGGTGAACGCGGTGGAGCCGTCGCCGATGAGGCGGACGGCGTTCCCGGGTGCGGGGGCCGCCGGCTTCGCCTTCTGGGGCCCGGACACCCCTCCTTCAGAACCGTGGGAACCACCGGTTCCCGTAGCGCAGCCGGCGAGCGACGCGACCGCCGCGGCGATCACGGCGCCCGCGGCGATCCTCTGGGTGGCGGCCATCTTCCGCCCACCTTCTTCCTTCTCCAGGGCCAACAACGGCGCCGTCAACGTCGCACGAGGCCCGAAAAGGAATTAATACGACAAGCCGACCAAATGCTCATTTCGCTCATCCGGGTGGTCGATTGACCCATTTGCACGAAAAATCCATGCTTGGCCTTTACTCTGCATTACGATTCATTTACTGATAGTTGATCCATCCCGCCGCTGTACGCCGTGACCCACGGCCGCAAATGCGACCGCGCAGCCCCGGAGGAGACGGGAAAAATGTCAGCCTGCGTCCCCACTCGTACGCCGGACTCGCCACAGATCGAGCGCGTCCACCCACCCCACAGCCCACCGCCCGCACCGCACCGCCGCTTCCACGTGGCGGGCGCCGACGTGTCCGCCGCGATCGCGGTCTTCCTCATCGCCCTGCCCCTGTCCCTGGGCATCGCCCTGGCCACCGGCGCACCCCTCCAGGCGGGCCTGGTCGCCGCCGCCGTCGGCGGGCTCGTCGCCGGACGGTTCGGCGGCTCGCCTCTCCAGGTCAGCGGGCCCGCCGCCGGCCTGACCGTCGTCACCGCCGACCTCATCCACCGTTACGGCTGGCGGACCACCTGCGCCATCACCGTCCTGGCCGGGCTCGCCCAACTCGGCCTCGGCTGCCTGCGCGTGGCCCGCAGCGCGCTCGCCGTCAGCCCCGCCATCGTGCACGGCATGCTCGCGGGCATCGGTGTCACCATCGCCGT
The DNA here is from genome assembly GCF_040682975.1 of Streptomyces sp. NPDC051051. Lineage (NCBI taxonomy): Bacteria > Bacillati > Actinomycetota > Actinomycetes > Kitasatosporales > Streptomycetaceae > Streptomyces > Streptomyces sp. NPDC051051. The sequence goes on along the minus strand of NZ_JBFBCB010000014.1, from coordinate 43,890 downwards.
CGCCCAGCTGCACATCGTCCTCGGCGGCAGCCCGCAGAGCTCCGTGCTCGACAATCTGAGTTCCCTGCCCGCCCAGTTGCTCGACCTGCACCCCGCCGCGGTGGCGGTCAGCGTTCTCACGCTGACCCTGCTGCTGCTCTGGCCGCGCCTGCCAGGCCGCCTGGGCGGTCTGCTGCGCAAGGTGCCCGCCGCGCTGGTCGCCGTCACCGGGGCCACCGCGACCGCCGTGTCCGCCGGGCTCACCCAGCCCCGGGTCGAGCTGCCGTCCTGGAGCAGCCATGCCCTGGTGGGGCTGCCGGAAGGGCCGGTGCTCGGACTCGTCGCCGCCGTCCTCACCATCACGCTGGTGTGCAGCGTGCAGTCGCTGCTCGGTGCGGTCGCCGTGGACAAGCTGATCGCCGCCCGCCCCGGCCTGCCCGCCCTGGTCGGCCGCTCCGATCTCGACCGCGAACTGCTCGGCCAGGGTGCCGCCAATCTGGTCTCCGGCGCACTGGGCGGACTGCCCGTCGCGGGCGTGGCGGTACGCAGTTCCGCGAATGTGCACGCCGGTGCCGTCAGCCGGAACTCCACCATGCTGCACGGCGTTCTTGTAGTAGTCGCCGCACTGCTGATGGTTCCGGTCCTGGAGCTGATCCCGCTCGCCTCGCTCGCAGCCCTGGTCATGGCCGTCGGCATCCAGATGGTGTCCCTGCACCACATCCGCACGGTGACCCGCCACCGAGAGGTGCCGGTGTACGCCATCACCACCCTGGGCGTGGTGTTCCTCGGCGTTCTGCAGGGCGTCGCTCTGGGGATCGCCGTGGCCGTCGCCGTCTCCATGCACCGCCTCGCCCGCACCCGCATCACCCATGACGAGAAGGAAGGAACCCATCACGTACACGTAAGAGGACAGCTGACGTTCCTGGCGGTGCCACGCCTCAGCCGCGCTCTGCATCACGTGCCCCAAGGCGCCCGTGTGATCGTCGAGTTGGACGGTTCCTTCATGGATCACGCGGCGTACGAGACACTGCAGGACTGGCAGAGAACGCACACCGCGCAGGGCGGCTTCGTCGAGCTGACCGGCCGCCGCTCCGGCGCGGGGACCGTCCGCTCCGGTTCCGGCGGCGAGGACGAGGACCCTGCCGCCCCGCCCGTAGGAGTCGCCGCCCCCGCCGGCGCGGTGGACAGTCCGCTCACCGGCTGTCGCTGCCGTCCCTGGACACCCTGGCGCAACCATCAGTGCGACGGCCCGATGTCGGCACCGCCGCCCGGTGCCGGCGCCACGGAACACCAGGAGGGCCTGTCGAAGGAGCCGTCCGGCGAAGAAGCGGACGGACGGAGCGGCGCCCTCCCCGCGGAATTCGCGGAGTCCACCCGGTCGGCCACCGTGAGCGGGTTCGCCAGGTCCGCCACGTCACCGGCACTCACCGAACAGGCCGAACAGGCCCCACACACCCAGCGGGTCGAACAGGCCGGCCCTACCGAGCAGACCGAGCATGCCCAGGCCCCCGGTGCCGCCGGCTCCCGGCCCAGTGCGCGTCAGCTGCTCCGCGGGATCAGCGCGTTCCAGCGGAACACGGCACCACTGGTGCGGGGCGAGCTGGCGCGACTGGCTCGGGAAGGGCAGCAGCCGTCCCAGCTGTTCCTCACCTGCGCCGATTCACGGCTGGTCACGTCGATGATCACCTCCAGTGGTCCCGGCGACCTGTTCGTGGTGCGCAATGTGGGCAACCTCGTGCCACCGCCCGGCGAGGAGAGCGGGGACGACTCGGTGGCGGCCGCGATCGAGTACGCGGTGGACGTGCTGAAGGTGCGGTCCATCACGGTCTGCGGGCACTCCGGTTGCGGGGCCATGCAAGCGCTGCTCGACGCCGAACCGGGTGACGCGCAGACACCGTTGCAGCGGTGGCTGCGGCACGGGCTGCCCAGCCTGGAGCGGATGGCCGACGCCGGCCGGCCCCGGGCACGGCTGGCCGGGCGGGCCGCCGCCGACGCGGTCGAGCAGCTGTGCCTGACCAATGTGGTCGAGCAGTTGGACCATCTGCGGGGCCACGAGTCGGTGGCGCGGTCGCTGCGGGCCGGTGAGCTCGAGCTGCACGGGATGTACTTCCACGTGGGCGAGGCACAGGCGTACCTGCTCGGTGGGGACCGCACGGGCGAGGGTGAGCCCGAGGTGTTCGACCATGTGGGGGTGGCGGATCTGAGCGCGTGAGCGACCGGGGCGGGTCGACTGCGCCGCACGCCGGTCGGCCCGCCCCGCCCGCTCCTCGCAAGCCCGCCTCGCATCGCCCGCCTCGCCCGACTCGCGTTCCCCCGGTGCCCGCACATCGGCGGGCTCTCCCCCTGCCTTATGGCCTCCCCCGCCGTCGCCCCCCTTGCCGACCCGCCTCCCGCCTCCCGCCTCCCGCCTCCCGCCTCCCGCCTCCCGCCTCCCGCGAGTGTGAAAGCCGTTACACCCCATGAACTCCGTCCGGCCGGGGTCCGTGGGTACGGATGACTCGGAGCGACAGAAAAGGTGCCGCACCACACGGCCTCGACAGGTCTAAACCAATTTTCTGTCGACCCTTGTCACCGACCCCCGGGTCTGATGAGCTGTGGCCTGGGACACAACGGACACCCTTGGAAAGGGAGATGTCGTGAGCAACGAAAGCCTGGCCAACCTGCTCAAGGAAGAGCGCAGGTTCGAGCCGCCCGCCGACCTGGCCGCCGGCGCCAACGTCACGGCGGAGGCGTACGAGCAGGCCAGGGCTGACCGGCTCGGTTTCTGGGCCGAGCAGGCCCGCAGGCTGACCTGGGCCAAGGAGCCGACCGAGACGCTGGACTGGTCGAACCCGCCGTTCGCCAAGTGGTTCAAGGACGGCGAGCTCAATGTGGCGTACAACTGCGTCGACCGGCACGTGGAGGCCGGGCACGGCGACCGGGTCGCCATCCACTTCGAGGGCGAGCCGGGCGACAGCCGCGCCCTGACCTACGCCCAGCTCAAGGACGAGGTCTCCAAGGCCGCCAACGCCCTGCTGGAACTCGGGGTGCGCCAGGGCGACCGGGTCGCGGTCTACATGCCGATGATCCCCGAGACCGCGATCGCGATGCTGGCGTGCGCCCGGATCGGGGCCGCGCACTCGGTGGTCTTCGGCGGCTTCTCCGCCGACGCGCTCGCCACCCGCATCCAGGACGCCGACGCCCGGGTCGTCATCACCGCCGACGGCGGCTACCGGCGCGGCAAGCCGTCCGCACTGAAGCCGGCCGTCGACGAGGCGATCACCAAGGCCGGCACCGTCGAGCACGTCCTCGTGGTACGCCGCACCGGCCAGGACGTCGCCTGGGACGAGGGCCGGGACGTGTGGTGGCACGACCTGCTGGAGCGGCAGTCGGCCGAGCACACCCCGGAGGCGTTCGAGGCCGAGCACCCGCTGTTCATCCTGTACACGTCGGGGACGACGGGGAAGCCGAAGGGCATCTTGCACACCTCCGGCGGCTACCTCACCCAGACCGCCTACACCCACCACGCCGTGTTCGACCTCAAGCCCGAGACCGACGTGTACTGGTGCACCGCCGACGTCGGCTGGGTCACCGGCCACTCCTACATCGTGTACGGACCGCTGGCCAACGGCGCGACGCAGGTGATGTATGAGGGCACCCCCGACACCCCGCACCAGGGCCGGTTCTGGGAGATCGTGCAGAAGTACGGCGTGACGATCCTCTACACCGCGCCGACCGCGATCCGCACGTTCATGAAGTGGGGCGACGACATCCCCGCCAAGTTCGACCTCTCCAGCCTGCGGGTCCTGGGGTCGGTGGGCGAGCCGATCAACCCCGAGGCCTGGATCTGGTACCGCAAGCACATCGGCGCCGACCGGACCCCGATCGTGGACACCTGGTGGCAGACCGAGACCGGCGCCATGATGATCTCCCCGCTGCCCGGCGTCACCGCCACCAAGCCCGGCTCCGCCCAGACGCCCCTGCCCGGCATCTCGGCGACCGTCGTTGACGACGAGGCCAACGAGGTGCCGAACGGCGGCGGCGGCTACCTCGTCCTGACCGAGCCCTGGCCGTCGATGCTGCGCACCATCTGGGGCGACGACCAGCGGTTCCTCGACACCTACTGGTCACGCTTCGAAGGCAAGTACTTCGCCGGCGACGGCGCGAAGAAGGACGACGACGGCGACATCTGGCTGCTCGGCCGGGTCGACGACGTCATGCTCGTCTCCGGCCACAACATCTCCACCACCGAGGTCGAGTCCGCCCTCGTCTCCCACCCCGCCGTCGCCGAGGCGGCCGTGGTCGGCGCCGCCGACGAGACCACCGGCCAGGCCATCGTCGCCTTCGTCATCCTGCGCGGCACCGCGAACGCCGACGACGCCAACCTCGTCGCCGAACTGCGCAGCCACGTCGGCGCCGCCCTCGGCCCGATCGCCAAACCCCAGCGCATCCTGCCGGTGGCCGAACTGCCCAAGACCCGCTCCGGCAAGATCATGCGCCGCCTGCTGCGCGACGTGGCGGAGAACCGGCAGCTCGGCGACGTCACCACCCTCACCGACTCCACCGTCATGGACCTCATCCAGACCAACCTGCCGACCGCGAGCAGCGAGGACTGAGCACGGCTGTCCAGGGCACCCGGCGCCCGGTGCGCCGGGTGCCCTGGACGCGCCTACCGTGGGAGACACCGGAACACTTCGGGCTCACTTTAGGTAAACTAAACAAAGGTGAGCCGGGAAGTCTGGTCGGCACGAGTTCCGTGCTGCCCACCCACCGGAGGCCCACCGTGACCGCGCCCCGCGCCGACACCCCCCGCGCCACCCCTCCCCGCAAGGTCTTCGGACGCCTGTCCCTGCCCGAGCGGAACTACGTCGCGGACGCGCTGCGCACCGAGACCGTCGGCGGCGTGCTGTTGCTGGTCGCCGCCGTCACCGCGCTGATCTGGGCGAACATACCCGCGCTGCACGACAGCTACGAGAGCGTCGGTCACTTCCGCCTCGGCCCCGGGGCGCTCGGGCTGAACCTGTCGATCGAGCACTGGGCGGCCGACGGGCTGCTCGCCGTCTTCTTCTTCGTCGCCGGCATCGAGCTCAAGCGCGAACTCGTCGCCGGTGACCTCAAGGACCCGAAGGCCGCCGCACTGCCCGTCGTCGCCGCCCTGTGCGGCATGGCCGTACCGGCGCTGGTCTACGTACTGACCTACCTCACCGGCGGCGGTGCCCTGAACGGCTGGGCCGTGCCCACCGCCACCGACATCGCCTTCGCGCTCGCCGTCCTGGCCGTCATCGGCACCTCCCTGCCCAGTGCCCTGCGGGCCTTCCTGCTCACGCTCGCCGTCGTCGACGACCTGTTCGCGATCCTGATCATCGCCGTCTTCTTCACCGACGGCATCGACTTCGCCGCGCTCGGCGGCGCGGTCGTCGGCCTGGGCTTGTTCTGGCTGCTGCTGCGCAAGGGCGTACGCGGCTGGTACGTGTACGTGCCGCTCGCGCTGGTGATCTGGGCGCTGATGTACAACAGCGGCGTCCACGCCACCATCGCGGGCGTCGCGATGGGCCTGATGCTGCGCTGCACCACCCGCGAGGGCGAGGAGCACTCCCCCGGCGAGCACATCGAACACCTCGTACGCCCGCTGTCGGCCGGCCTGGCGGTCCCGCTGTTCGCCCTGTTCAGCGCGGGGGTGTCGATCTCCGGCGGCGCGCTCGGAGACGTGTTCACCAAGCCGGAGACGCTGGGCGTCGTCCTGGGGCTCGTCGTCGGCAAGACGGTCGGCATCTTCGGCGGTACCTGGCTGACCGTCCGCTTCACGCGGGCCTCGCTCAGCGAGGACCTCGCCTGGGCGGACGTCTTCGCCGTGGCCTCGCTCGCCGGCATCGGCTTCACCGTCTCGCTGCTGATCGGGGAGCTGGCCTTCGAGGGCGACGCCGCCCTGACCGACGAGGTCAAGGCTGCCGTCCTGACGGGCTCGCTGATCGCGGCGGTCCTGGCGACCGTGCTGCTGAAGGTGCGCAATGCCAAGTACCGCCGGATGTGCCAGGACGAGGAGCGCGACGACGACCTCGACGGCATCCCGGACATCTACGAGGAGGACGAACCGGCGTACCACGCGCGCATGGCGGAGATCTACGACCGCAAGGCCGCCGAGCACCGCCGGCTCGCCGCGGAGAAGGCCGCGGAGAAGGCCGCGGCGCGCCACGGGCTTGCCGAAGTGGCGGGCGGGGCGGGCGAGGAGGACGACCGTCCGGCATGATCTGACGGGACGGTACAAAAGACGGGGCCGCACGCAGTCAGGCAGAAGACGGCGGAACCGTACAAGACGAGGGAGACCGCGATGAGCGCACCCGACGGCAGCCCGGTCGGCGCCGAACGCAGCATCGGTCAGCTGTTCGCCTCCGCGACGACCGAGATGTCGGCGCTGGTGCACGACGAGATCGCGTTGGCGAAGGCCCAGCTCAAGCAGGACGTGAAGCGGGGGGCGACGAGCGGCGGCGCGTTCACGGTGGCAGGCGCGATCCTGCTGTTCTCGCTGCCGATGCTGAACTTCGCCCTCGCGTACGGCATCCGTACCTGGAGCGACTGGAATCTGGCGATCTGCTTCCTGCTGTCCTTCGCGGCGAACGTCCTCGTCGCCGTGGTCCTGGCGCTGATCGGCGTCGCCTTCGCCAAGAAGGCCAAGAAGGGCAAGGGCGCGCAGAAGGTCGCCGCCTCGATGAAGGAGTCGGCGGGCGTCCTGCAGAACGCCAAGCCGCACCCGCGGCCCGAGCTGGCGCAGGACGGTGGCCGGAAAGCCCTCGAGCCTGTGGCACGCTCGTCGTCATGACGGACCCCGCCACCCCTTCGGCTCAGCCCGCCTCGGTCGTCCGGCCCGAGTTCGTCGGCGAGACCAAGGTGACCCACCGGGAGGTCGCCGCCAACGGCGCTCGCTTCCACATCGCCGAGCTGGGCGACGGCCCGCTCGTGATGCTTGTGCACGGCTTCCCCCAGTTCTGGTGGACGTGGCGGCACCAGCTGACCGCGCTGGCCGACGCCGGCTTCCGGGCCGTCGCCATGGACCTGCGGGGCGTGGGCGGCAGCGACCGTACGCCCCGCGGCTACGACCCGGCCAACCTCGCCCTCGACATCACCGGAGTGATCCGCTCCCTCGGCGAGCCGGACGCCGCGCTGGTCGGCCACGACCTGGGCGGCTATCTGGCGTGGACCGCGGCGGTCATGCGCCCCAAGCTCGTACGACGGCTCGCGGTCGCCTCAATGCCGCACCCGAGGCGCTGGCGCTCCGCGATGCTCGCCGACGTCCGGCAGACCACGGCCGGCTCCCACATCTGGGGGTTCCAGCGGCCCTGGATCCCGGAGCGGCAGCTCACCGCCGACGACGGCGAGCTGGTCGGCCGGCTGATCCGGGAGTGGTCCGGGCCCCGGCAGCCGGAGGACAAGGCGATCGAGACGTACCGGCGGGCGATGTGCATCCCCTCCACCGCGCACTGCTCGGTGGAGCCCTACCGGTGGCTGGTGCGGTCGCTGGCCCGGCCGGACGGGATCCAGTTCTACCGGCGCATGAAGCGGCCGGTGCGCGTGCCGACGCTGCATCTGCACGGTTCCCTGGACCCGGTGATGCACACCCGCAGCGCGGCCGGTTCGGGCGAGTACGTCGAAGCGCCGTACCGCTGGCGGCTGTTCGACGGGCTCGGGCACTTCCCGCACGAAGAGGATCCGGTCGCCTTCTCCACCGAACTGGTCAACTGGCTGAAGGATCCCGAACCCGATCGGTGACCGGATTGTCACGCTCGGTATCCGGAACTGAACGCGTGTCCTACGAACAGCCAATTGCCCGGCGCATAGGCCAATTGGCGGGCTACCGGGCGGTTATCGACCTTGGGGCCCGGGCAGACGTCGGTGTATGGGCTGGACGCACGACTACAGTGACGCAGTACGCGACCGCCGCTCGGCCGGTGGTCTTGACTCCCACCAACGAGGCAGCGGCCCGCAGTCGCAGGGCAACGATCTCAGGGTGGGCATTCCCCGTATCCTCCGCCGCCGGGCCCGCTGGGTCTCGGTACGCCTGCGTCACCCGCGCGACTGACGCTCTCGCGCGGTCCTCCCCGGGGGCTGGTCCCCCGGAGACGAATCCCTTTCCCACAGTGCCGAACCACAGTTTCCGACAGGGCGTGTTGCCGGTCGCTCGACGACCGGCACCGCGTCAGAGGGCGCAGTTGTCGCTGTCCACCTGCTGGTTGGCGGCGCGTCCACGGGTGATGTCCTGCCGGATCTCGTCCGCGGTGAGCGCGTAGCCGGTGTCGGCGTCGTCGAGGGACTTGGCGAAGACCACACCGTAGACCTTGCCTTCGGGCGTGAGCAGTGGGCCGCCGGAGTTTCCCTGACGGACCGTCGCGTACAGCGAGTAGACGTCGCGGCGGACGGTGCCGCGGTGGTAGATGTCCGGGCCGTTGGCCGTGATACGGCCCCGCACGCGCGCCGCGCGGACGTCGTACGAGCCGTTCTCCGGGAAGCCGGCGACGATCGCGCCGTCCCCGCTCGCCGCGTCCCCGGTGGTGAACTGCAGTACGGGCGCGTCGAGATCGGGTACGTCGAGGACGGCGATGTCGCGCTTCCAGTCGTACAGCACGACCGTGGCGTCGTACTTGCGGCCCTCGCCGCCTATCTGGACGGTCGGCTCGTCGACGCCGCCCACGACGTGCGCGTTGGTCATGACGCGACGCTCGCCGAAGACGAAGCCGGTGCCCTCCAGGACCTTGCCGCAACTCTCCGCGGTACCCATGACCTTGACGATGGAGCGCTGCGCGCGGACCGCCACGGCGCTGTTCGCCAGGGCGGGGTCGGGCGGCTGGACGTCGGTGATCGGCTCGTTGGCGAACGGGCTGAAGACCTGCGGGAAGCCGTTCTGAGCGAGGACGGAGGAGAAGTCGGCGAACCAGGTGTCGGCCTGGGCGGGCAGCGCCTCGGACACGCCGTGCAGCACCGTGGAGCTGCGGACCTCCTTGCCCAGTGTGGGCAGCGTCGTACCGGCGAGGGCGGACCCGATCAGCCAGGCCACCAGCAGCATCGCGACGACGTTGACCAGGGCGCCGCCGGTCGCGTCCAGCGCGCGGGCCGGGGACCAGGTGATGTAGCGGCGCAGCTTGTTGCCCAGGTGGGTGGTGAGGGCCTGCCCCACGGAGGCGCAGACGATGACGACCACCACGGCGACGACGGCGGCCGTCGTGCTCACCTCGGAGTTGTCGGTCAGCCAGTCCCAGATGACCGGCAGCAGGTAGACGGCGACGAGACCGCCTCCCAGGAAACCGATCACCGACAGGATGCCGACGACGAAGCCCTGGCGGTAGCCGACGACCGCGAACCAGACGGCCGCGACCAGCAACAGGATGTCCAGCACGTTCACCGTTCAGGCCTCGCCTCTTTCTACCCGGCCACGGCAGGCCGGCCGGGGTCCGGAGGGTCGTCCCCCGAGTACACACAGCACGGACGACACCCTGTCATGACCGCCAGTCGAGTGGCACCAGCTTCTCGCGGTCCCAGGGGCGCTCCCAGCCCGCGTAGTGCAGGAGGCGGTCGATCACGCCGGCGGTGAAGCCCCACACCAGGGCGGATTCGACCAGGAATGCCGGGCCTCGGTGGCCGCTGGGGTGGTGCGTGGTCGCGCGGTTGGCGGGATCCGTGAGATCCGCCACGGGGACCGTGAACACGCGGGCGGTCTCGTTCGGATCGACGACTCCGACCGGGCTCGGCTCGCGCCACCAGCCCAGCACGGGGGTCACGACGAACTCGCTGACCGGGATGTACAGCTTGGGCAGCACACCGAACAACTGGACGCCCGTCGGGTCGAGGCCGGTCTCCTCCTCGGCCTCGCGCAGGGCGGCCCGCAGCGGGCCGTCGCCGTGCGGATCGCCGTCCTGCGGGTCGAGGGCGCCGCCGGGGAAGGACGGCTGCCCGGCGTGCGCGCGCAGCGAGCTGGCCCGCTCCATGAGCAGCAGTTCGGGGCCGCGCTCGCCGTCACCGAAGAGGATGAGGACCGCCGACTGCCGCCCGCCTCCGTCCTCCGGGGGCAGGAAGCGGCTCAGCTGGAGCGGCTGCACCGTCTCCACGGCGTCCGCCAACGGCCCCAGCCAGGCCGGCAGCCCCTTCTTGCTGAGGGTCACCGACCCGCCCTGCGTGTCACTCGCGCGCGCCATCACCGCACCACCCCCCGGTTCTGCCCGGTCCAACGCCCGAGGCGACGCGGATCGTTCCGGTTCGGCGGGGTCGTACTCAGCCTCATCCGGCCCCCAGCGGGGGAGCGGGGCGGCCGCCCGCGTCCAGGTAGGCCTGGGGCGGGTTCAGCCGTTGGCCGGGGAAGCCGCCCTTCTCGTACTTCAGGAGCTTCTTCGCCCGCTCCGGGTCCGTCTCCCCCTCGCCGTACGCCGGGCAGAGCGGCGCGATGGGGCAGGCGCCGCAGGCGGGCTTGCGGGCGTGGCAGATGCGGCGGCCGTGGAAGATCACGTGGTGCGAGAGCATCGTCCACTCGCTCTTGGGGAAGAGCGAGCCGACGGCGGCCTCGATCTTGTCCGGCTCGGTCTCCTCGGTCCACCTCCAGCGCCGTACCAGCCGCTGGAAGTGTGTGTCCACGGTGATTCCCGGTCGGCCGAACGCGTTGCCCAACACCACGAAGGCGGTCTTGCGGCCGACGCCGGGCAGCTTCACCAGGTCCTCCAGACGTCCGGGAACCTCTCCGTCGAACTGCTCGACCAGGGCCTTGGAGAGCCCTGTCACCGACCTGGTCTTGGCGCGGAAGAAGCCGGTCGGACGCAGGATCTCCTCGACGTCCTCCGGGTCGGCGGCGGCCAGGTCCTCGGGGGTGGGGTACTTCGCGAAGAGACCGGGGGTGGTCTGGTTGACCCGGAGGTCGGTGGTCTGGGCCGACAGGACGGTGGCGACCACGAGTTGGAAGGGGTTCTCGAAGTCCAGCTCGGGGTGGGCGTAGGGGTAGACTTCGGCGAGCTCGCGGTTGATGCGGCGGGCGCGGCGGACCAGGGCGGTGCGGGACTCGCTCCGGGAAGGCCTGGGCGACTTCGAAGGCTTGGGCGACTTGGGCGACTTCGGCGGTGCCGGGGCGGTCGCGGCGGTCCCCGCGGTGCCTGCCGTCTTGGCGGCGGTCCCCTTCTTCGCGGCCGTCTCCTCCGCCGCCGCGGACGTCGAGGGGGCCGTCCTCTTCGCAGCCGCCTTCTTCACGGTTTCCGCCCTCTCCTCGTCACCACCGGAGCTCTGTTCGCCCACGGCGGAATCGCGTCGGTCCACCACCCGCCCAGCCCCCTCGGCCTGTGTTCTCACCGGCTGTTCGGACACCCGGCCAGCCTAAAGCCCGACACCGACATCCGCCCCGGACCCTGAAGATCGGCCCCCAATTGGACCCCTGACGCTTACCCCAGGACACCTGTGCGGCATCCTTGTGACAGATCACACTGTTTGGACCGCCCGGCAAAATGGGGAACACGGACCCCTGGCACACGGGGGAGCAAGATCCCCTGAGCAGGTCGACAAGGAGAGAACTCGTGGACGACGTCCTCCGGCGCAACCCGCTCTTCGCGGCACTCGACGACGAGCAGGCCGCGGAGCTCCGCGCCTCCATGAGCGAGGTGACGCTCGCCCGTGGCGACTCCCTGTTCCACGAGGGAGACCCCGGCGACCGGCTCTACGTCGTCACCGAGGGCAAGGTCAAGCTCCACCGCACGTCGCCGGACGGCCGCGAGAACATGCTGGCCGTGGTCGGCCCCAGCGAGCTGATCGGCGAGCTGTCGCTCTTCGACCCGGGCCCGCGGACGGCGACCGCCACCGCGCTGACCGAGGTCAAGCTGCTCGGCCTCGGCCACGGCGACCTCCAGCCCTGGCTGAACGCCCGCCCCGAGGTGGCCACCGCGCTTCTGCGCGCCGTCGCCCGGCGCCTGCGCAAGACCAACGACGCCATGTCCGACCTGGTCTTCTCCGATGTTCCCGGCCGCGTCGCGCGCGCCCTGCTGGACCTGTCCCGCCGCTTCGGCGTGCAGTCCGAGGAGGGCATCCACGTCGTCCACGACCTCACGCAGGAGGAGCTGGCCCAGCTGGTCGGCGCGTCCCGCGAGACCGTGAACAAGGCGCTGGCCGACTTCGCGCAGCGCGGGTGGCTCCGCCTGGAGGCGCGGGCGGTCATCCTGCTGGACGTGGAGCGACTGGCCAAGCGGTCCCGCTGACCGCCGGGTCCGGCCGACGGCGTGTTCGCGCGGGCGACCGTCGGCGGGCTCGGGCTGTCGGTGTGGGCATTGCCGGGAAGGGGGCCGTCCCCGGGCCCCCGCGCGCCTGACGGCCTCGGTTTCGTGCACCGGGCGGGCCCTGCCCTCGGCACGGGTGAAAAAGGTGAGGTCTGTCGCCGCCTCCCGCAGCACAGTGGCCCCATGAGCGACATCCGTCCAGGTCTGGACGCCCAGGGATTCATCGCACGCGAAGGTTCCCTCGCGCGCGTGCCGCACGTCTTCCGCCCCGTCGTCGCCGCGGCACGGGACCGGTTGCCGCACCTGTTCGGGGAGCGGCTGCACAGCGCGTATCTGTACGGGTCGGTTCCCCGTGGCACCGCGCGCGTGGGGCGCAGCGACCTCGACCTCCTGGTCGCGCTGCACGAGAAGCCCACCGAGGCGGACCGGGCGGGCGTCCGCTCCCTCGGCGAGGCCCTCGACCGGGAGTACCCGCAGATCGACGGGGTCGGCACGCTGCTCCACGGCCGCGCCCGGCTGCTGGGCGACGCCGAGCGGTACGACCTGGGCTGGTTCGTGGCGTGCCTGTGCACGCCGCTGCTGGGCGAGGACCTGGCCGGGCACCTGCCCCGCTACCGGCCCACTTCCCTGCTCGCGCGGGAGACCAACGGTGACCTCGCGCTGCTCCTCCCGCGCTGGCGCGCGCGCATCGCCGAGGCGGACGACACCGACGCGGCCCGGCTGCCGCTGGTCCGGTTCATGTCCCGGCACCTCGTGCGCACCGCCTTCACCCTGGTCATGCCCCGCTGGAACGGCTGGACCAGCGACCTGCACGAGATGGCGGAGGCCTTCGCCGCGTACCACCCCGCGCGCGCGGAACAGCTCCGCGCGGCGGCCGTACGCGGATACGAGCCGACCGGGGACGCCGACGTGCTGCAGGAGTACGTCGAGGATCTCGGGCCCTGGCTGGCGGACACGTACGCGCGCGTGCACGGCGTGAAGACACCGAGGCCGGACTGACGGGACCTTCGAAACACGCCCTAGATGAGGCCGTGCTCCTGGAGGTACTCCAGCTGGGCCCGTACCGACAGCTCCGCCGCCGGCCACAGGGAGCGGTCCACGTCCGCGTAGACGTGGCCCACGACCTCGGCGGGGCTGCGGAGACCGTCCTCCACGGCCGTCTCCACCTGGGCGAGACGGTGGGCACGGTGGGCGAGGTAGAACTCGACGGCGCCCTGGGCGTCCTCCAGGACGGGTCCGTGGCCCGGCAGGACGGTGTGGACGCCGTCGTCGACCGTGAGGGACCTGAGCCGTCGCAGGGAGTCCAGGTAGTCGCCCAGGCGGCCGTCGGGGTGCGCCACGACCGTCGTACCGCGGCCGAGGACCGTGTCGCCGGTCAGGACGGCGCGGTCGGCAGGCAGGTGGAAGCAGAGGGAGTCGGCGGTGTGGCCCGGCGTCGGGACGACCCGCAGCTCCAGACCGCCGACCGTGACCACGTCACCGGCGGCCAGGCCCTCGTCGCCCAGCCGCAGCGCCGGGTCCAGGGCCCGCACCTTCGTGCCGGTCAGCTCGGCGAAGCGGCCGGCGCCCTCGGCGTGGTCGGGGTGGCCGTGGGTGAGCAGGGTCAGGGCGACGCGCTTGCCGGCCTTCCGGGCGGTGTCGACGACCGCGCGCAGGTGCCCCTCGTCCAGCGGGCCCGGGTCGATCACGACGGCCAGGTCCGAGTCGGGCTCGGAGACGAGCCAGGTGTTCGTGCCGTCCAGGGTCATCGCGGAGGCGTTCGGGGCGAGGACGTTGACCGCGCGCGGGGTGGCGGGACCCGAGAGGACTCGGCCGCGGGGCCTGCCGGGCAGGGCGGCTGCGTCGGTCATGCGGGGCCTCCACCGGCCGGGATGTGCTTGGTGAACTCGTCGTGGCCCGGCCAGGACAGCACGACCTCGCCGTCCTCGAGACGGGCCCGCGCCAGAACGGGGGTGAGGTCGCGTGCGGGTGCGGCGGCCAGCGCCTCGGCGGCCGTGCCGTACGGCAGCAGCTGGCGCAGGGTCGCGATCGTGGGCGGCATCATCAGCAGCTCGCCCTCGTCGTACGAGGCGGCGGCGTCGGCGGGGCGGATCCAGACCGTGCGGTCGGCCTCCGTGGAGGCGTTGCGGGTGCGCTGGCCCTCGGGGAGCGCGGCGACGAAGAACCAGGTGTCGTAGCGGCGGGGCTCGAACTCCGGGGTGATCCAGCGCGTCCAGGCGCCCAGCAGGTCGGAGCGCAGCACCAGCCCGCGCCGGTCGAGGAACTCCGCGAAGGACGTCTCGCGGGCGACGAGGGCGGCCCGGTCGGTCTCCCAGTCGTCGCCGGTGGTGTCGCCGACGACGGAGTCGGGGGTCGGCCCGGCGAGCAGCACACCGGCCTCCTCGTACGTCTCCCGTACGGCCGCGCACACGATGGCCTGGGCCGCCGTCTCGTCGACGCCGAGCCGCTCGGCCCACCAGGCACGCGTGGGGCCCGCCCAGCGCACGTGCCGGTCGTCGTCACGCGGGTCGACTCCGCCGCCCGGATACGCGTACGCGCCTCCGGCGAAGGCCATGGAGGCGCGTCTGCGCAGCATGTGGACGACGGGGCCGCTGCCGGCGTCCTTCAGGAGCATCACCGTGGCCGCGCGTTTCGGGGCGACCGGGGTGAGTGTGCCGTCCGCGAGCGCACGGATGCGCTGCGGCCAGTCCGGGGGAAACCACTGCCCATTCGCCATGGCCGGAGGCTATCCCGTGACACGCGAATGTTCGAGAGGTGCCCGAGGTCAGACGGTACGCCGGTGGCACGGCCCCGGCCGGCCGGCGTCCACCGGACAGGCCGGCCGGCTACTGCGCCAGCTCGACCTGGATCTCCACCTCGACGGGCGCGTCCAGGGGCAGGACCGCGACGCCGACCGCGCTGCGCGCGTGCACGCCCTTGTCGCCGAGGACCTCGCCCAGCAGCTCGCTCGCGCCGTTGAGGACGGCGGGCTGGCCGGTGAAGTCGGTGGCCGACGCCACGAAGCCCACGACCTTCACCACGCGCGCGATGCGGTCCAGGTCACCGGCGACCGACTTGACGGCGGCCAGGGCGTTCAGGGCGCAGGTGCGGGCCAGGTCCTTGGCCTCCTCGGGGGTGACCTCCGCGCCGACCTTGCCGGTGACCGGGAGCTTGCCGTCCACCATCGGCAGCTGGCCCGACGTGTACACGTACGGGCCGGACTGCACGGCCGGCTGGTAGGCCGCGAGGGGCGGCACGACCGCGGGCAGGGTCAGGCCCAGCTCGGCGAGCCTCGCCTCGACCGCGCTCACGCCTTCTCCCGCTTCAGGTAGGCCACGAGCTGCTCGGGGTTGTTCGGGCCGGGCACGACCTGGACGAGCTCCCAGCCGTCCTCGCCCCAGGTGTCCAGAATCTGCTTCGTGGCATGCACGAGCAGCGGCACGGTTGCGTATTCCCACTTGGTCATGGGCCGACTTTATCCGCTGCGAGGGCGGGGTCCGGTCCCCGGCCATGTGGCCGATCGGACACCGGTTGTCCACAGCCTCCCGATTGACTCGCGCGCCGACTGGTTACGCTCGAAGACGTGAGCAGGCTCCAGGTCGTCAGCGGCAAGGGCGGGACCGGAAAGACCACGGTCGCCGCCGCTCTCGCGTTGGCTCTCGCGACCGAGGGGAAGCGGACGCTTCTCGTCGAGGTCGAGGGCCGCCAGGGCATCGCGCAGCTCTTCGAAACGGAGGCGCTGCCTTATGAGGAGCGGAAGATCGCCGTCGCTCCCGGGGGCGGGGAGGTGTACGCCCTGGCCATAGACCCCGAACTGGCCCTTCTGGACTACCTCCAGATGTTCTACAAACTGGGCGGCGCGGGCCGCGCCCTGAAGAAGCTGGGCGCGATCGACTTCGCCACCACCATCGCGCCGGGCCTGAGGGACGTGCTCCTCACCGGCAAGGCGTGCGAGGCCGTGCGCAGGAAGGACAAGAACGGGCGGTTCGTGTACGACCACATCGTCATGGACGCCCCGCCCACGGGCCGCGTCACCCGCTTCCTGAACGTGAACGACGAGGTCGCGGGCCTCGCCCGGATCGGCCCGATACACAACCAGGCGCAGGCCGTGATGCGGGTGCTGAAGTCCCCGGAGACGGCGGTGCACCTGGTGACGCTGCTGGAGGAGATGCCGGTCCAGGAGACCGCCGACGGCATCGCCGAACTGCGGGCCGCGAAGCTTCCCGTGGGGCGGGTCATCGTCAACATGGTCCGGCCGGAGGTGTTGGACGCGGACGGGCTGGAACTCGTCAGGACGGTGGCGCGTTCCTCTGTTGCGCGGTCGCTGTCCGTCGCGGGACTGGGCGGAGCGCGCCGGGGCGGGCACGCCGAGCGGCTGGTGGACCCGCTCCTGACCCAGGCCGACGAGTACGCCGAGCGGTATGCGCTGGAGCACGAGCAGCGAGCCGTACTGGGCGAGCTGGGTCTGCCGTTGCACGAACTGCCGATGCTCGCCGAGGGCGTGGACCTGGCGGGCCTGTACGAACTCGCCGGCGAGCTGCGGAAGCAGGGGATGTCATGAGTGCGGACCAGCCTCGGGCCCAGGAGGGCTCTCGCCGTCTCTCCCCCGCGCGCACCCTGGACGTCGACCCCCTGCTCGACGATCCGGGGACCCGCATCGTGGTGTGCTGCGGTGCGGGCGGGGTCGGCAAGACGACGACCGCGGCGGCGCTGGGCCTGAGGGCGGCCGAGCGGGGCCGCAAGGTGGTCGTCCTCACCATCGACCCGGCGCGCCGGCTCGCGCAGTCCATGGGCATCGACTCGCTCGACAACACGCCCCGCCGTGTGAAGGGCGTCGAGGGGGACGGCGAGCTGCACGCGATGATGCTCGACATGAAGCGCACCTTCGACGAGGTCGTCGAGGCGCACGCGGACGCCGAGCGGGCGGCCTCGATCCTGTCGAACCCCTTCTACCAGTCGCTCTCCGCGGGCTTCGCCGGCACGCAGGAGTACATGGCGATGGAGAAACTGGGGCAGCTGCGGGCGCGGGACGAGTGGGACCTGATCGTCGTCGACACGCCGCCGTCCCGCTCCGCGCTGGACTTCCTGGACGCGCCCAAGCGGCTCGGGTCGTTCCTGGACGGACGGCTGATCCGGCTGCTGACGGCCCCGGCCAAGCTGGGCGGCCGCGCGGGGATGAAGTTCCTCAACGTCGGGATGTCGATGATGACCGGCACCCTCGGCAAGCTCCTCGGCGGCCAACTGCTCAAGGACGTCCAGACGTTCGTGTCCGCGATGGACACGACCTTCGGCGGTTTCCGCACGCGTGCCGACGCCACGTACAAGCTTCTCCAGGCGCCCGGGACGGCGTTCCTGGTGGTGTCGGCACCCGAGCGGGACGCGCTGCGGGAGGCGGCGTACTTCGTGGAGCGGCTGGCCACCGAGAAGATGCCGCTGGCCGGGCTGGTGCTCAACCGGGTCCATGGCAGCGGCGCCGCCCAGCTGTCCGCCGAGCGGGCGCTCGCCGCTGCCGAAAATCTTGAGGAACCCCGCATTGTGGATCAGGACGGTGGGAAAGCTGGACTTCGTAACTCCCCCGACACGTACGGCAGTTCAGAAGCAACCGCTCCAGGGACACCGGCCGCCGACAGTGGCACCGACGGCGACTCCCCCACCGGCCCCGCCCCGGAGCGGTCCGCCGACCAGCTCACCGCAGGCCTGCTGAGGCTGCACGCCGATCGTATGCACCTGCTCTCCCGGGAGCAGCACACGTGGGACCGCTTCGCCTCGCTGCATCCCGAGGTCGCGGTCGTCGAGGTGGCCGCGCTGGCCGGCGACGTACACGACCTGGCGGGGTTGCGGGACATCGGAGACCGGCTCGCGGCCAATCGGCCGGAGCTGCCCGAGACGGAGGTCTGAGGAGACCCACTGGGGGACGGACCCCCTCAGCGGGGACCCACCAGGGGACAAAACCCTCAGCCCACCGCCGCGTAGTTCTCGTACACCTGGTCGTCGTCGAGCGGCACGATGCCCGCTCCGCGCTCGTACTCCGAGCGCGCGGTCTCCAGGAGCCGGCGCCAGGAGGTCACGGTCGGCCGCCTGCGCAGCAATGCGCGGCGCTCGCGCTCCGTCATGCCTCCCCACACGCCGAACTCGACGCGATTGTCGAGCGCGTCCGCCAGGCACTCGGTGCGCACCGGGCATCCGGTGCACACCGCCTTGGCCCTGTTCTGCGCTGCTCCCTGAACGAACAATTCATCCGGATCAGTAGTGCGGCAGGCGGCCTGCGCACTCCAGTCGGTTACCCAGCCCATACCGGCGCCGTCCTCTCCCGAATCGAGGCTCCCCCACGGCGGCAGCGGCATATTCACCGCCGCCAGTTGAGGACGTTACGGAAGGTGGGCACAGCGCAACACCCCCTTCGGGCCCAATCTTGAATGGTCCGAACGGACTATGCGTAAGCGGCAGATCACCCGGGGGAGTGAGCCTGCGACATGTGCGACCATCCCGGCGAATCGGGACGGTTTGCTTGAGTCACAACGGACGCCGGTTGACACACAAGGCGGATTCGGACACGCCCCCATCAGAAAGCGAGGAACCTCCGGAACGATTCAGGGTCGCCGGACGTATTGATACGTAGCCCTGCTGCTGTGACAGTTGAGAGCAGCTTAGGCCAAGGCATTGACGCGTGTCCGGCGAATGAGAACGTAGGCTGCCCTCATGCCAAAGAAGAGCTCGGGCGGTGGTCTGACGGCGACCCAGCAGGCCGCCAAGTTCCTCGGTGTCAGTGTGCTCGCGGGAGCCGTGCTGGCCGGCATCGCGCTGCCCGCGGTCGGGGCGCTGGGACTGGCCGCGAAGGGGTCGGTGGAGTCCTTCGACGAACTCCCCGCGAACCTCAAGACGCCGCCGCTGAGCCAGCGCACCACGATCCTCGACGCCGAGGGCGACCAGATCGCCACGGTCTACTCACGGGACCGCACGGTCGTCGACCTCAAGAACATCTCGCCGTACCTGCAGAAGGCGATCGTCGCGATCGAGGACTCCCGCTTCTACCAGCACGGCGCGGTGGACCTGAAGGGCGTCCTGCGCGCCCTCAACAAGAACGCGCAGAGCGGTGGTGTCTCCGAGGGAGCCTCGACGCTCACGCAGCAGTACGTGAAGAACGTCTTCGTCGAGGAGGCCGGTGACGACCCGACGAAGGTCGCGCAGGCCACCCAGCAGACCATCGGCCGGAAGATCCGCGAGCTGAAGTACGCGATCCAGGTCGAGGAGGAGCTGGGCAAGAAGAAGATCCTCGAGAACTACCTGAACATCACCTTCTTCGGCCAGCAGGCCTACGGCGTCGAGGCCGCGTCCCAGCGGTACTTCTCCAAGCACGCCAAGGAGCTGACCCTCCCCGAGTCGGCCATGCTGGCCGGCATCGTCCAGTCGCCCAGCCGGTACGACCCCGTCAACGACGAGGCCGAGGCCGTCAAGCGCCGCAACGTCGTGCTGGAGCGCATGGCCGAGGTCGGGGACGTCTCGCGGGCCGAGGCCGACGAGGCGAAGCGGGCACCGCTGGGCCTGAAGGTGACCCAGCCGAAGAACGGCTGCATCACGGCCGTGCAGGGCGCCAGCTTCTTCTGCAAGTACGTCGAGCGGGTCTTCCTCAGCGACCCGGTCTTCGGCAAGACGAAGGAGGAGCGCGCCAAGATCTGGAACCGCGGCGGCCTGACCATCCGCACGACGCTCGAACCGCAGGCTCAGGCGTCCGTGCAGGACTCGCTGAAGGACCACGTCTACAAGTCGGACAAGGTGGCCGCGGCCGCCACGCTCGTCGAGCCCGGCACCGGCAAGATCCTCGCGATGGGCCAGTCGAAGCCGTACGGCTACGGCAAGAACGAGACCGAGTACAACTTCTCGGTCAACGCCGCGATGGGCGGGTCGAACTTCGGCTTCCCGACCGGCTCGACGTTCAAGCCGTTCGTGGCCGCGGCCGCCCTGGAGCAGGGCAAGCCGCCGACGCAGTCGTACCCCGCGCCGTACCAGATGCCGTACCCCCAGCAGGTCCAGACGTGCAGCGGGAAGCCCTGGGTCAACACCAACAACGAGACCCTGGAGAACGAGGCCGAGACCGAGGTCGGGCCCTTCGCGCTGAAGGAGGCCATGGAGCTGTCGGTCAACACCTACTTCGTGGAGATGCTCGGCGACATCGGCATGTGCCCCGTGGTGAAGATGACCGACGCCCTCGGTGTCGTCCAGGGCAACGGCGACAAGGTGCCCGAGGTGCCGTCCTCGATGACCCTCGGTTCGACCGGCCTCTCGCCGCTGACCATGGCGAGCGCCTACGCCGCCTTCGCCAGCCGCGGGATGTACTGCACGCCGGTCGCCATCGAGTCGATCACCCAGACCGTGGGCGGCGCGAAGAAGTCGCTGGAGGTCCCGAAGTCGACCTGCTCGCGCGCGATGAGCGAGAAGACCGCGGACAGCGTCAACACGCTGCTGAGCGGTGTGACGGACTCCGGCACGGGCAAGCAGGCCGGTCTGTCCGGTCGTGCGAACGCCGGCAAGACGGGTACGACGGACGAGCGCAAGAACGCCTGGTTCGTCGGCTACACGCCGAACCTCTCGGGCGCCGTCTGGGTGGGCAGCGCCTCCCAGAAGGTCAAGATGACCAACATCTCCATCGGCGGCACCTACCACGCCCAGGTCTACGGCGGTGACACCCCCGGCCCGATCTGGCGGGACGCCATGACCGGCGCGCTGGAGGGCAAGGAGGCCCCCTCCTTCAACCTCATCAGCAT
Source organism: Streptomyces sp. NPDC051051 (assembly GCF_040682975.1). NCBI lineage: Bacteria > Bacillati > Actinomycetota > Actinomycetes > Kitasatosporales > Streptomycetaceae > Streptomyces > Streptomyces sp. NPDC051051. The sequence goes on along the minus strand of NZ_JBFBCB010000014.1, from coordinate 22,961 downwards.
CCCGAGCGGCGAGAAGGACCCCAAGGAGGACGACCGCGGCGACAACGGCCGCGGCAACGACGACGGGAACAACGGCGACTCGGGCTTCATCGGCGGTCTCGTCGACGGCGGCACGACGGGCGACACCTCCGGCGGCATCACCCTCCCGGGCGGCCTGTTCCAGGGACAGGGCAACGGGAACGGCGGGAACGGGGGCGGAGGACGGGGCTGAGGCCCGGACACCTCTTCCACGGCCACGGCCCCTGCCCCCTTCCGAGGGGGGCAGGGGCCGTGGCCGTCACTGCTGGGCGCAGGGTCCAGGTGTCCTGCGACGGGTCAGGTCAGCCCGCGAGGGCCTTCTTGACCACGGCGGCGACGCGGCCGCCCTCCGCCAGACCGGCCACCTTCGGGTTCACGATCTTCATGACGGCCCCCATCGCCCGCGGCCCCTCGGCACCGGCCGCCCTGGCCTCCGCGACGGCCTGGGTGACGATGACCTCCAGCTCGTCGTCGCTGAGCTGCTTGGGCAGGTACGCGGCGAGGATCTCGCCCTCCGCCCGCTCCCGCTCGGCCGACTCCGCGCGACCACCCTGCGCGAAGGCGTCCGCGGCCTCGCGGCGCTTCTTCGCCTCGCGGCTGATCACCTTCTGCACCTCGTCGTCGGAGAGCTCGCGCTTGGTGGTGCCCGCGACCTCTTCCTTCGTGATCGCGGTGAGGGTCAGCCGGAGCGTCGAGGAGCGGAGCTCGTCGCGCTCCTTGATCGCAGCGTTGAGGTCTTCCTTGAGCTTCGACTTGAGCGTGGTCATGAGGGTGATTGTCGCAGGTGCGGACGGAACGTCGCCCCTTCATTTACGCCCGCTCGCCGACGGCTGCCCGCCGGCCCACCGGCGGCGGGCCCCCCGCGAGGCCATCGGCGTCCTTTCGGGGGCGCGTCAGGGGGCACGCAGGTTGGGCACGCCAGGGTCAGGGACAACTGAGGGGCGTCTCAGGGAGGTTCCGGGGACGGTGGGGTCCTGGCCGCCGAACGGGTCTGACACGATGGTCGTATGCGCGCGCGATACGGAGTACCTCTGTCCATCGCGGCGGCTGGCGCCGCCGGTCTGGTGTACGCGGCGGGTTTCGAGGCCCGCTCCTTCCGCCTCCGGAGGGTGACGGTCCCCGTCCTGCCCGCCGGGATGCGCCCCCTGCGCGTGTTGCAGGTCTCCGACATCCACATGGTGAGCGGCCAGCGCAAGAAGCAGCGCTGGCTGCGCTCGCTGGCCGGCCTGCGCCCCGACTTCGTGATCAACACCGGCGACAACCTGTCCGACCCGGAGGGCGTCCCCGAGGTCCTCGACGCGCTCGGCCCGCTGATGGAGTTCCCGGGGGCGTACGTCTTCGGCTCCAACGACTACTACGGCCCCAAGCTGCGCAATCCCGCCCGCTACCTGTTCGAGAAGGCCCAGGGCCGGCACGGACTGAACGGCAACGCGCCCGCGGTCGACGTCGTCCACAACCCGTGGGAGGACCTGCGCGACGGATTCGACGGCGCGGGCTGGCTCAACCTGACCAACACCCGCGGCACCCTGAAGGTCGAGGGCGTGTCGGTCGAGCTGACGGGACTGGACGACCCGCACATCAAGCGGGACCGGTACGCGCAGGTGGCCGGCGGCCCGTCGGAGACGGCGGACTTCTCGATGGGCGTCGTGCACGCGCCGTATCTACGCGTCCTGGACTCGTACACCGCGGACGGCTACCCCCTGGTCCTGGCCGGCCACACGCACGGCGGCCAGCTCTGCATCCCCTTCTACGGCGCCCTCGTCACCAACTGCGACCTGGACACGGACCGGGTGAAGGGCCTGTCCACCCACACGGCGGAGAGCCGGACGGCCTACCTGCACGTGTCGGCCGGCTGCGGCACCAACCGCTACACACCCGTGCGGTTCGCGTGCCCGCCGGAGGTGACGTTGTTGACGTTGGTGGGGAGGGAGTAGGGGGAGGGGTTCGGGGGCCTGGGACGCCAAGGGCTGACGGGTAGGCAGGGAGAGGCGCTTCCCTCGAACGGACCACCCGTATCGCTCCTTTTATCCCTTCTTTCTAGCGTGAAGGCATGACCGCCCCGATACCCAGGGACATGCCGGACCTGCCGGCGGTCCCTCGGACGCACGCGCTCCTGCCCTCCTTCGTTCCCGCCTCCGCGGTGGTGGCCCCGGCACGCCGCCCGCCGGCGGGCGTCCTCCGGCTGCTCGTCGCGGGGACGGCGACCGGTGCCGTGACCCTCGCACTGCTGCTCGGCAGCCCACTGCGGGTGCTGAGCCACTTCTCGGTCCAGAGCACGATCCTGCTGGCCCTGGTCACCCTGGCGTCGGCCCGCCGCGTCTGGACGGCACGCCGCCCCCTCCCCTCCGCCCTGACGGGCGCGGCACTGCTCTACGCCGTGGTCAACGGGCTGGTGTACCACCTGCTGCTGGCGGACGCGGCGAGTCCGTACTCGGTGACGGGTACGACCGGCGCCCCGACGGGCTGGCACGCGGTCACCCATCACCTCCTGCACACGGCGATCCCGGCGGCGGCCGTCCTGGACTGGCTGCTGCTGACGGCCCCGGCCCACCTGCACCTGCGCCAGGCGGCGACCTGGCTGGTCTACCCGCTGGTCTATCTGGGCTTCTTCCTGGCCCGCGCCGCGCTGATCACCGCCGGCGCCCCCGACCGCTACTTCTACCCCTTCCTGGACGCCGCGGCCCACGGCTACAAGCACACCCTGGCCGACGCGCTCCTCCTCGGCCTCCCCCTCTACGCCCTGGCCGTCCTCCTGGTCGCCCTCGACCACGCCCGCCCGAACCCCGTCCGCCACCGCGGCAAAACCGGATTTCGTCTCCAGCCACCGGTGGGCTAAAGTAAACGACGTCGCCGCGACAAGCAGTAGAGCAGCGACATCGGGGTGTAGCGCAGCTTGGTAGCGCGCTTCGTTCGGGACGAAGAGGTCGTGGGTTCAAATCCCGCCACCCCGACAGAGAAGTACCAGGTGAGCCGCCTACGGAAATCCGTGGGCGGCTCACCTGTTTCGTGTGCGTGTCTGTCTGCGTGACCACCGGTTCCCGCGGGTCTACGGCCCTTGCGGGGGGATGACATCGTGTGTGGTGTCAGACGCTGCTTCCCCGCATGGTGGGAGGGAGGCGACGAACCGGGAAAGGACCGGCGACATGATCATCTTTGGAACCAAGGGGTATCTGTACCAGCTCGCGATACTGACGCTGGTGTGCGGGCGTTGCGGTAATCCGTCCGCGCACACGCTGCGGAAGCGCGTCACGAAGTTCACGCTGTTCTTCGTGCCGCTGTTCCCGATCTCGACGAAGTACGCCACGCAGTGCACGTTCTGCGGGGCGGAGCAGAAGCTGGTGAAGGAGCAGGCCGAGCACCTGCAGGCGCAGGCCGTCGGCGGTCAGGGCGGGCAGGCGTACGGGCAGCCGCAGCAGCAGCCGTACCAGTCCTGACGCCACTGCCGTTTCAGGTGTTCCACGTCTCGTCGTAGGGATCCTTCGGCGCGGGCGTCGGCCTGGCCGCGGTGACCTCGATGAAGGGGATCGGGCCGTCGTTGACGGGGTCCTCGACGCGGTGCGGGGTGTAGGTGCCGGTGATCTCCAGCCAGGTGTCCGGCTGCAGCACCGGGGGGATCCGGCCGGTCAGACCCACTTTGACCGGCTGGGCGTCCGCCGCGCAGCAGTTGAGGGCCATGCGGACCAGGTACGGGGTGCCGTCGCGGTCCAGTGCCAGAAAGCCGGTGAGCCGGATGCGGCGGCCGGTGAGCGTGCGGCCGTCGTCGTAGGCCGCGCGGCCCGCGTAGTCGACCACGCTGAGGCGGAGGGGGTCCGCGGCGGGCAGCGCCGGGTAGGCCAGCGGCTCCTGGAGCGCCGTACCGGCGCGGGTGGCGCTGTACGAGCCCAGGGCCGGCGGGGCCACCAGGATCAGGGCGAGGAGGGGGAGGACGAGCAGCCAGGAGACGCGGGGTTCGGGGTGGGAGTGGCGGGCCCGGGGGGTGGTGGCGCTCTCCTTCGGCCGCGTCGCGCGCCATTCGTACCAGGCCGTCGCCAGTGCCGTCGCGATCAGGACCGCGCCCGCCGCCAGGAGCAGGGGGCGCAGGCTTGCCTTCACGTAGCGCAGGTAGAGGTCGGTGGTGCCCGCGTGCAGCAGGCTCGCGCCGAGGAGGAACAGGACGGCCGACTGGGCCTGGCGGTTCACAGCAGCACCGCCCCGGTCAGGACCGCTCCGGTGATCGCCAGCACGAAGGTGAGGGGCGCGAAGCGGAGGGCGAAGCCGCGGCCGAACGTAGCGGCCTGCATCGCGAACAGCTTCAGGTCGATCATCGGGCCGACGACGAGGAAGGCCAGCCGGGCCGTCGGCGAGAACTGCGTCAGCGACGCCGCCACGAACGCGTCCGCCTCCGAGCAGATCGACAGGACCACCGCCAGCACTGCGAGCGACAGCACCGCCACCGCCGGGTTGTCGGCCGCCGTACGCAGCCAGTGCTCCGGGGCCACCGCCTTCAGCGTCGCCGCCGCCATCGCGCCCACCACCAGGAAACCGCCGGCGTGCATCACGTCGTGGCGCGTCGAGTCCCAGAACGCCTCGCCCCTGCTCCGGCCCTCGTGCCGTGCGTGCGCCGGCGGTCGCATCCAGTCCGTGCGGCCCAGGCGGTGCCACAGCCAGCCCATGGCGCAGGCCACCAGCAGGCTCGCCACGAAGCGGGCCAGGACCATCTCCGGGTTGCGGGGGAACGCCACCGCCGTCGCCGTCAGCACGATCGGGTTGATCGCCGGGGCGGAGAGGAGGAAGGCGAGCGCCGCGGCGGGGGTCACCCCGCGGCGCACCAGCGCGCCCGCGACCGGTACGGACGCGCACTCGCAGCCCGGCAGGACCGCGCCCGCCAGGCCGGCCACCGGGACCGCCAGCGCGGGCCGGTGGGGCAGGGCCCGGGCGAAGAAGGACGGCGGGACGTAGACCGCGATCGCCGCCGACAGCAGGACGCCCAGGACGAGGAACGGCAGCGCCTGGATCATCACCGCCACGAACACCGTCGTCCAGGTCTGCATCACCGGGGCGGAGAGGGCGCGGCGCAGGGGGGCCTGCAGCAGCACCACGAGGAGCAGGAGGAGGGTGAGGGCCAGGGGGGAGGTCAGGCGGCGGGGAGCGGGGGGCGCGTTCCCGTCCTCGTTCGGGGTGCCCGGCGGGTCCGGGGTACCCACCGTGTCGAGGGTGCCCGGCGGGTTCGGGGTGCCCGGCTGCTTCGGGGCCTGTTCGGTCGTGGCCACGGGTGGGGCACCTCCGGGTTGCGTCGTTCTCCCTCCCCTCTCTTACGGGCTCGCGGCTCCGCCCGTTCAGGGCGGATCTGGAACCACCCGTCGCGGTGAGGCAGTCTTTCCCCTCGTGGCTGGTCTACCGAATCAGGGTCCGGCGCCGGGCGAGTCCGGCGCACACATGGTGGTGTGCGGCGATGACGGGCTCGCGCACCGGCTGGCCGCGGAGTTGCGCGGGGTGTACGAGGAGCAGGTCACGCTCGTCGTCCCGCCTTCCGAGCGGGCGGTACGGCCGCCTGTCGTGGGGCGCGCCCGCGCGGTGTCCGTGGCGCTGCTCGACCGGGTGGTGAGCGCTGCCGTCAATCGGGCTGCCGGGAACGGCGGGGGGACGGGAGCGGGAACGGGGACTGCGGCGGGGACGGGAGCCGGTTCGGGCGCGGTTGCCGGTACGGCGGGGAGCGGCGAAACCGGTTTCGCGGGGCGGGTGTTGGAGGCCGTCGAACCGACCGAGGCCGTGCTCGCCGAGGCAGGAGTGGAACGAGCGGCCGCGCTCGCGCTCGTCTACGACGACGACGAGACGAACATCCGTGCCGCCCTCACCGCCCGTCGGCTCAACCCCCGGCTGCGGCTCGTCCTGCGGTTGTACAACCGGCGGTTGGGGCAGCACATCGAGGAACTCCTCGACCAGGCCGCCGCCTTGGCGACGGTCGGCGGGGGCGGCGGGCCCGCGGTGGGGGACGCCTCCACCACCGTACTGTCCGATGCCGACACCGCCGCGCCCGCGCTGGCCGCGACCGCCGTCGCCGGCACCAGCAAGGTCGTCCAGACGGACGGGCTGTTGCTGCGGGCCGTCGAACGGCCCGCCCGGGGAGCCGGACGGGCCGCCGATCCAGGGCTGGCCACGCTCGCCCTGCTGTCCGCGACGAGCAACGACCCCGCCTTCGCGGACGGTTCCGAGACCAGCGGGGAGCAGGGGCCGCTGCTGTTGCCGGACGCGGCCACGGTCGCCGCCGCGAGCGGGCGGGGCAGCGTCGTGCTGGAACAGGTGTCGTACTCGGCCGGGCCCGCGTTGCCCTCCGGGCGGGGGGTCGGGGTCGTGGCGCCGTTCGCCTCCCTGTTCTCGCGGCGGCTGCGGTGGTCGCTGGCGGGGCTCGTGGGGTGTGTCGTCGCGCTCGCGGTGGCGTTGTGGCTGGTGACCGGGGTCCATCCGCTGGGGGCGGTGTATCTGACGCTGCTGGATCTGTTCGCGATCAACGATCCGGCGGTGGGGGAGTCGACCGAACGGCAGGTTCTTCAACTGCTCTCCGGACTCGTGGGGTTGCTGCTTCTGCCGGTGTTGTTGGCGGCTGTGCTGGAGGGGCTGGGGACGTTCCGGGCGGCCGGGGCGCTGCGGCGGCCGCCGCGGGGGCTGGGTGGGCACGTGGTGCTGCTGGGGCTGGGGAAGATCGGGACGCGGGTGCTGACGCGGCTGCGGGAGCTGGACATTCCCGTGGTGTGCGTGGAGGCCGCCCCGGAGGCGCGGGGGGTCGCGGTGGCGCGGCGGTTGCGGGTGCCGGTGGTGCTGGGGGACGTCACGCAGGAGGGGGTGCTGGAGGCGGCGAAGATTCATCGGGCGCACGCGCTGCTGGCGGTGACCAGCTCCGACACGACGAACCTCGAGGCCGCTCTGTACGCGCGGTCCCTACGGCACGACCTGCGGGTGGTGCTGCGGTTGTACGACGACGACTTCGCGACCGCGGTGTACCGCACGTTGCGGGCGGCGCATCCGCAGGCGTTGACGCGGAGTCGGAGCGTGACGCATCTGGCTGCGCCGTCGTTCGCGGGGGCGATGATGGGGCGGCAGATCCTGGGGGCGATTCCGGTGGAGCGGCGGGTGTTGCTGTTCGCTTCGCTGGAGGTCGGGGGGTACGGGCAGTTGGTGGGGAAGACGGTGGGGGAGGCGTTTCGGGCCGGGTACTGGCGGGTGTTGGCGTTGGAGGGGACCGGGCGGGAGTCGTCCGGGGCGGGGGACGAGGGGCGGGGGGCCGGAGTCGGGGTGGGGCTGGTGTGGGATCTGCCCGACTCGTACGTGCTGCGGGGGGAGGACCGGGTGGTGCTGGCCGCTACGCGGCGGGGGTTGGCGGAGTTGTTGGGGCGGCGGCGGAGGGGAGCGGCGGGGGTGTAGCCGTCTTCTTTTCCCGCCCCCGCCGCCCCTGCCCGTCCCCAGGGGCTCCGCCCCCGGACACCGGCGGGGGTCGCGCGCCCGCCCCCGGTCACCGCAGCCCTGTGTCAGGGGGCCGGGGGCGAGGTTTCCTCAGTGGTCCAGGTGTTTCTCCGCGAACTGCAGTTCCAGGCGGACCTGCTTGATGCGTTCGTCCACCACCAGGGAGCCGTGGCCCGCGTCGTAGCGGTAGACCTCGTGGAGGGCTCCTCTGCTCTCCAGGCGGGTCACGTAGTTGTCGATCTGGCGGATGGGGCAGCGGGGGTCGTTGACGCCGGCCGAGATGTAGACGGGGGCCTTGACCTGGTCCACGTAGGTCAGGGGGGAGGAAGCCGTGAAGCGGTCGGGGACCTCCTCGGGGGTGCCGCCCAGGAGCGTGCGGTCCATCGCCTTGAGGGCTTCCATCTCGTCGTGGTAGGCCGTGACGTAGTCGGCCACCGGGACCGCCGCGATGCCCAGCGCCCACGCCTCGGGCTGGGTGCCCAGGCCCAGGAGGGTCAGGTAGCCGCCCCAGGAGCCGCCGGTGAGGATCAGACGGTCGGGGTCGGCCAGGCCCGAGGCCACCGCCCAGTCGCGAACCGCTGCGATGTCCTCCAGCTCGATCAGGCCGACCCGGTGCTTCAGGGCGTCCGTCCAGGCTCGGCCGTAACCGGTGGAGCCTCGGTAGTTGACGCGGACGACCGCGTAGCCGTGGTCGACCCAGGCGGCGGGGCCGGCCGCGAAGGAGTCGCTGTCGTGCCACGTGGGGCCGCCGTGGATGTCGAACACGGTGGGCAGGGGGCCGCTCGTGCCGGCCGGCTTCTGGACCAGGGCGTGGATGCGGCCGCCGGGACCCTCCACCCACACGTCCTCCACCGGCACCGAGCCCGGGGACTTCATGCCGGGCGGGTCCAGGACCGGCTCGCCCGTCGTCGAGCGGACGGTGGGCGGCTCGGCCGCCGACGACCACAGGTACTCCACGCTGCCGTCGGGGCGGGCCGTCGCGCTCGAGACCGTGCCCGGCGGGGTCGGCACCCGCACGAGCTCCCGGCTCGTCAGGTCGTAGCGGAACAGCTCGCTGCGGGCCTCGAAGCCGTGCGAGACCAGGAGCCCGGAACCGTCCGGATACCACTCCGCGCCCACGTCGCCCGGCAGATCGAGGGCCAGGTCGGTCTGCTCGCCGGTCGCCACGTCCCAGACGAGCGGCTCCCAGCGGCCCCGGCGCTGGTGGCCGATCAACAGGCGGGTGTCGGCGTCGACGGGCGCGAAGCCCAGCACCTCGAGCCCCAGTTCCCGGGTGCCGCCCTCGGTGTCGTCCAGTTCGGCGACCGTGGAGCCGTCGGGGCGCAGGACGCGCAGCGCGGAGTGCATCGCGTCGCCGTGTTCGGTGTGCTCGATCGCGATCAGGGTGCCGTCGTGGGACAGGTCTCCGACACCCGCCGACTCGCGGTGGCGGTACAGCTCGACCGGCGCCTCGCCGAGCCGCGCCACGTGGATCGTCGTGCCGTCCTCGTCCGTGGAGCGGCCCACCACCGCCGTACGGCCGTCCCTGCCCAGGGCCAGGCCCGCCGGGTACGACGGGTCGAGGCCCGGTGCCGCCAGTTCGTCCTCGCCGCCCTCGAAGGGCTGGCGGCGCCAGACCCCGAACTCGTCGCCGTCCTTGTCGTCGAACCACCAGATCCAGGTGCCGTCCGGGGAGAGCACGCCGTCCGTCGTACCGTTGGCCCGGTTCGTCACCTGACGCTGTTCGCCGGTGGACCGGTTCCAGGCGTACAGCTCGTACGTCCCTGTCGCGTTCGACACGAACAGGGAGCGGTCCGGCGCGTCCTCCGCCCACTCGGGCAGCGACACCCGGGGCGCCCGGAAGCGCTTCTCCCAGTCCGGCATCTCCTCGTACCGCTGCGGCGCGGCGGACCCGTTGCTCTCAGTCATGGCCCCATACTGCCCGCCTCCGCCGGCAAAGGAGCACCACGGCCCCAGCCTGTGGAAAAACACGAGGCCGCCCACGACCGCACCTGTGGAAAACCCCGGCCGCCGCGGCCGCGCATGTGGACGAACCCGGACCGCTCCGGCCGCCCCTGTGGACAGACCGAGCCGCCCCGGCCGCGCGCTCGCCCCGTCGGCCCACCCCGCACCCACCCCGCGGACCGCTCCCCCGCTGCCGCCCCGTACCGTTGTCGGTGTGTACCGGTTTCTGCTGACGCCCCGTTGGTGGGGGATCAACGTCTTCGTGCTGCTGGCCATCCCCTTCTGCGTGTTCATGGGGTCCTGGCAGCTGAGCCGGTTCGAGGCGCGCGTGGACGACCATCGCAGCGCCGAGGCGCAGGCCGACTCGGCCCGCACGCAGGCACCGCGCCCGCTGGCCGAGATGCTGCCCGTGGACAAGGCCACGTCCGGCAAGCGGGTCACCGCGAGCGGGCGGTACGGCGATCAGCTGCTGGTCCCCGACCGCGAGCTGGACGGCCGGGCGGGCTTCTACGTGCTGACGCTGCTGCGCACCGACGGCGGCAGGACCCTGCCCGTCGTGCGCGGCTGGCTGCCCGGTACGGCCGACGCCGCCAAGGCGCCTGCCCCGCCGGCCGGCGAGGTCAGCGTCACCGGCGCGCTGCAGGCGCCCGAGACGCCCGGTGACAACGGCGTGAGCGCGCGGGGCGGGCTGCCGCCCGGCCAGACCGGCGCGATCAGCACGGCCTCGCTGGTCAACCTCGTCTCCGACGACCTCTACGACGCCTGGGTCACCCTCGACACCGCCGACTCGGGGATGACGGCGGTGCCCGCGCGGGCGCCGAGCGGCACGGGACTGGACCTGAAGGCGTTCCAGAACCTCGGTTACACCGGTGAGTGGTTCGTGTTCGCCGGGTTCGTGGTGTTCATGTGGTTCCGATTGCTGCGGCGCGAGATCGAGTTCGCGCGGGATGCGGAGCTGGGGATCGCCGGGCCCGACGCCTCCGCGTCGCCCGGGTCCCCCGCGCCCACCGGCTCCCCGGCATCCTCCGGGTCGCCCTCGGCGGCTCAGGACGCCGACGTCGACGCCAGCACGCCCGTCCGGTAGACCGTTCCCGCACACGCGTCCGGCACCGTCGCGCTCACCGTCGGCGAGCCGCCCTCGGCGGTGTACGTCACCAGGACGCTGCCGTCGGCCGTGCCGTCCTCGGTGAACAGCTGGGGAGCCGTGCCGGACGTGCCGCCGGTCGTGCCGTCCGTGGCGCCGCTCTGCTCGCTCGGGGAGGGGTCCGGGGAGGACGAGGGACCGCCGGTGGTGCTGCCGCCGGTGCTGCCGCCGGTGGTGGGGCAGGTCTCGGAGGGCACCCAGGCGAACCGCACGTCGTACGCCGAGCCCGGGGCGAGGACCAGCTGGGAGACGTAGAGGGAGGGGTCGGGCAGGTTGGCCGCCGCGTCACCCGAGGTGTGTTCGGCGATGGTGATCTTCGCGGGGTCGGCGGCGCCCTGCGCGGTGGGCGTCACGGACACGCTCCCGCCGACGGTGCAGCCGCGGTCGGAGACGTTGACGACGCGGAAGGTGCCGTAGACGACGCCGGCCGAGTCGGGGACCTCGACGACGGCGCTGGAGTCGCCCAGCTGGGACGTGGTGCAGGCGGGGGCGTCGGCCGGGGAGGTGGCGGCGGGGCCGGTGCCGTCGGGTGAGCCGGTCGCGCTGCCGGAGGCCTTGGCGCCGGCGGTGTTCTCGGTGCTGTCCTGGCCGGGCCGGCCGGTGGTGCCGGCGGGGGAGCCGACCTTGCCGGAGGTGCCGCCGTCGGGGCCCTTGTCCTCACCGGCGCCGCCCTGGGTCTGGGAGGCCTGGCCGGCGATGGAGGGGTTGGCGTCGGAGCCGCCGGAGTGGGAGACGTGCAGCAGGGCGGGGACGGCGGTGCCGACGAAGAGGGCCGCGGCGGCCATTCCGACGGCGGCCTGGCGCTTGCGGGCCCGGCGGGCGGGGACGGCCCGCCGGAGGTGCTCCAGCGTCCCGTCGCTCGGCGCCATCTCCTGGACCGCCTGGTGCAGCATGCGGCGCAGTGCCAGCTCGTCCGAGTCGAACCCGTCGGGGCCCTGGTCGTCGAGGTGGTGGTTCACGGTTCCGTTCCCAGCGTGCGATTGCTTCGGCTCTTGCTTGTGCGGCGGTGTCATCGGCTCGTGCCACGCGTACGGCTCGTGCCGCTCGCGTGCGTCCCCGCCGTCGGGTTCCTCGCCCCGCGCGCTCACGCCGTCGCCCCCATGGCGACGCGCAGGGCGGCGATGCCGCGCGAACCGTAGGCCTTGACCGAGCCGAGCGAGATGCCGAGGGTCTCGGCGACCTGGGCCTCGGTCATGTCGGCGAAGTAGCGCAGGACGAGGACCTCGCGCTGGCGGCGCTGGAGGCCCTTCATCGCCTTGATGAGGGAGTCGCGCTCCAGCTGGTCGTAGGCGCCCTCCTCCGCGCTGGCCATGTCCGGCATCGGCTTGGAGAGCAGCTTCAGGCCGAGGATGCGGCGGCGCAGGGCGGAGCGGGAGAGGTTGACGACGGTCTGGCGCAGGTAGGCGAGGGTCTTCTCCGGGTCGCGGACGCGTTTGCGCGCGGAGTGGACGCGGATGAAGGCCTCCTGGACGACGTCCTCGCAGGAGGCGGTGTCGTCGAGGAGGAGGGCGGCGAGACCGAGCAGCGAGCGGTAGTGGGCCCGGTAGGTCTCGGTGAGGTGGTCGACGGTGGTGCCGGCGGCGACCACCTCGTCGGTGTCACGCTGGCTGGGTACGCGGGCAGGCCGCGCTGCGGGCATGGGGGCGATCACCGGCATGCCGCCGGGCGCGCCGGGCATGCGGGGTCGGAGGGCGCCGCGGGGCGGCCGTAGGGCCGTACCGCGGGTCGCCGGGAAGTCGAGAACCTCTGCCACGTCTGTTGGACACGCTTCCCCCCGCCGGGGTTGTACGGGCCGGCCGCGAGTTTTGCGCCGGACGTCGGCCCGTCCGCTCGCGCCCCTGCCCCGGATGCCCCGCTCGCACCCGCCGGCAGCCGCACGGACGGTGCCTCCCATGCCCTCATCTGTCCCGCTCTTCCCCTGTATGCCATGTGAACGGGCGCCCCCACGCCCCGATCCCGGCGTCCCCATACGCCGCGATCACACCTCCGCGCACCCCGAAGGGTGACTGCAAAGACGCTCCCCGCGCTCCGCGTGGTTGCGGAGGGCGGGGAGGAAAATCTTCGAACGCCATAGGTGTCCGATACAAGTGGTGCCGGTCGTCGACCGGCTCACATCACCGTGCGACAGATCCTACAAACGCCGATGCCGTCGGCCAGGGAATTTCCGGCCACCGGCTCCTGTCCCACCAAGCGTTGCGCCGGCCGCAGACGTCACCCGTACTCCGCCGCCACCAGTTCGGCGATCTGCGCGGTGTTCAGGGCGGCCCCCTTGCGCAGGTTGTCCCCGCACACGAAGAGTTCGAGCGCCGTGGGGTCGTCGAGCGCCCGGCGCACCCGGCCGACCCAGGTGGGGTCGGTGCCGACGACGTCGGCGGGCGTGGGGAACTCTCCGGCGGCCGGGTTGTCGAAGAGGACGACACCGGGGGCGGTGGCGAGGATCTCGCGGGCGCCGCCGACGGTGACCTCGTCCTGGAAGCGGGCGTGGACGGTGAGGGAGTGCACGGTGATCACGGGCACCCGCACACAGGTCACGGCGACGGGCAGCTTCGGCAGTCCGAGGATCTTGCGGGACTCGTCCCGCACCTTCATCTCCTCCGACGACCAGCCGTCCTCGCGCGGCGACCCAACCCACGGCACGACGTTCAGCGCGACCGGCTCCGGGAAAGGTCCCGTCCGGTCGCCGACGGCCCGCCGTACGTCACCGGGGCTGGTCCCCAGTTCCGTACCGGCGACCATGGACAGTTGCCGGCGCAGTGTCTCCACGCCGGCCCGGCCCGCCCCGCTGACCGCCTGGTACGACGACACCACCAGCTCGCGCAGGCCGTACTCGGCGTGCAGCGCGCCCAGCGCGACGATCATCGACAGGGTGGTGCAGTTCGGGTTGGCGACGATGCCGCGCGGCCTGTTGCGCACGGCGTGGGCGTTGACCTCGGGGACGACCAGGGGCACGTCCGGGTCCATCCGGAAGGCGCCCGAGTTGTCCACGACCACCACGCCCTTGGCGGCGGCGAGCGGCGCCCACCGCTCGGCGACCTCGTCCGGCACGTCGAACATCGCGACGTCGACGCCGTCGAAGGCCTCCTCGGTGAGCGCCACCACCTCGACCTCCTCGCCGCGCACGGCCAGCTTGCGGCCGGCCGAGCGCGGCGAGGCGATCAGTCGGATCTCGCCCCAGACGTCGGCGCGCTGGGACAGGATCTTCAGCATGACCGTGCCGACCGCTCCGGTCGCTCCCACGACCGCGAGCGTCGGTCGTCGGATCATCGCCCGGTGCCCCCGTAGACGACGGCCTCGTCGCTGTCGGAGTCGAGCCCGAAGGCGGTGTGCACGGCGCGCACGGCCTCCGGCACGTCGTCGGCGCGGGTGACCACCGAGATGCGGATCTCGGAGGTCGAGATCAGCTCGATGTTGACGCCCGCGTCGGACAGCGCCTTGAAGAAGTCGGCGGTGACGCCCGGGTTGGTCTTCATGCCGGCGCCGACGAGGGAGATCTTGCCGATCTGGTCGTCGTAGCGCAGGGAGTCGAAGCCGATGCCGCTCTTGTTCTTCTCCAGGGCGTCGATCGCCTTGCGGCCCTCGGACTTCGGCAGCGTGAAGGAGATGTCCGTGAGGCCGGTGGAGGCCGCGGACACGTTCTGCACGATCATGTCGAGGTTGATCTGGGCGTCGGCGACCGTGCGGAAGATCGTGGCCGCCTCGCCCGGCTTGTCCGGCACGCCGACGACCGTGATCTTGGCCTCGGAGGTGTCGTGCGCGACACCGGAGATGATGGCCTGCTCCACCTGCTTGTCCCCTTGCTCGATCGGCTCGCTGCTGACCCAGGTGCCCGGAAGTCCGCTGAAGGACGAACGGACGTGGATCGGGATGTTGTAACGGCGGGCGTACTCCACGCAGCGGTGGAGCAGCACCTTCGACCCGGACGAGGCCAGTTCGAGCATGTCCTCGAAGGAGATCCAGTCGATCTTCCGGGCCTTCTTCACCACGCGCGGGTCGGCGGTGAACACGCCGTCGACGTCGGTGTAGATCTCGCACACCTCGGCGTCGAGGGCGGCCGCGAGAGCCACGGCGGTGGTGTCGGACCCGCCGCGCCCCAGGGTGGTGATGTCCTTGGTGTCCTGGCTGACGCCCTGGAACCCGGCGACGATGGCGATGTTGCCCTCGTCGAGCGAGTCACGGATCCGGCCCGGCGTGACATCGATGATCCGGGCTTTGTTGTGGACCGAGTCGGTGATGACACCTGCCTGGCTGCCGGTGAAACTCTGGGCGGAGTGGCCCAGGTTTTTGATGGCCATGGCCAGCAGGGCCATGGAGATCCGCTCTCCGGCGGTCAGCAGCATGTCGAGCTCGCGCCCGGCAGGGATCGGGGAAACCTGCTCTGCGAGATCGATCAGCTCGTCCGTCGTGTCGCCCATCGCGGAAACCACCGCCACCACCTGGTGGCCGTCCTTCTTGGCTTCCACGATCCGCTTGGCGACGCGCTTGATGCCCTCGGCATCGGCTACGGAGGAACCTCCGTACTTCTGCACGACAAGGCCCACGTGCGCTCCTCGCTCAGTTTGTCTTTTTCCGCACGTACGCCCTTGTACTGCGGGTCGGCTCAGTCTAACGAGCACCCGAAAACCGCCCCCGGGATACCGCATGGTGAGACTCCCGGGGGCTGTCCGGGAAGTCGTCCGGGACAGTCCCTGCCCACTGACACCGAAGTGAAAGCCGTGAGTGAGGTTTCCCGCACTATCGGCACGCGGAGCGGCCGGACGTCACCTGAGCGACCCCGGTCCCAGCCGGCCGCCGATCTCCTCGGCCATCACCCGGCCCGCCTCGAACTCCAGGGTGTCGTCGCCGTCGCCCTGGTCGGTGTCCAGGCCGTCCAGTTCCTGCAGGGGCTGGTTGAGGCGGACGTGGGCCAGGACCGAGTGGAGGGCGCGCAGGGTCGCCGAGGCCGTGGCGCCCCAGTTGGAGAAGTACGAGAACTGCCACCACCACAGGGCCTCCGAGGTGCGGCCGGCCCGGTAGTGGACCATGCCGTGCCGGAGGTCGGCGATGACGTCGGCGAGGTCGTCGGAGATGCGGGCGGGAACGGGCGCCTTGCGGGGCTCGTAGGGGTCGAAGACCTCGGAGTAGACGTCGATCGGCTCCAGGAGGCGGGCGAGGTTCTCGCGCAGTTCGTCCGCGTCGGGCTCGAATCCGGGGTCGGGCTCGTAGCGCTCGTCGGGGACGATGTCCTCGTGGGCGCCGAGGCGGCCGCCGGCCAGCAGGAGCTGGGAGACCTCCAGCAGGAGGAAGGGGACGGCCGAGTCCGGCTCGTCGCCCTTGGCGACCTCGGAGACCGCGACCAGGAAGCTCTCGATCTGGTCGGCGATCTGGACGACGAAGTCGTCCGGGTTCGGCTCGGTCGCGTGCAGCGTGGCGTCAGACATCTAGGAGTCGTCTCCCCTCGAAGGCGCGGCCGAGCGTGACCTCGTCCGCGTACTCCAGGTCGCCACCCACCGGGAGGCCGCTGGCCAGGCGGGTGACCTTCAGGCCCATGGGTTTGATCATGCGGGCGAGGTACGTGGCCGTCGCCTCGCCTTCGAGATTCGGGTCCGTGGCGAGGATCAGCTCGGTGACCGCGCCGTCGGCGAGGCGGGCCAGCAGTTCCCTGATGCGCAGGTCGTCGGGGCCGACGCCCTCGATCGGGCTGATCGCTCCGCCCAGGACGTGGTACTTGCCCCGGAACTCGCGGGTGCGCTCGATCGCCACCACGTCCTTCGGCTCCTCGACCACGCAGATGACGGAGAGGTCGCGGCGGGGGTCGCGGCAGATGTTGCACAGCTCCTCCTGCGCCACGTTGCCGCAGGTCGCGCAGAACCGGACCTTCGCCTTGACCTCCATCAGGCACTGCGCGAGACGCCGTACGTCCGTCGGTTCCGCCTGGAGGATGTGGAAGGCGATCCGCTGCGCGCTCTTGGGACCGACGCCGGGGAGCCGCCCCAGTTCGTCGATGAGGTCCTGGACCACGCCTTCGTACAACGGACTGCCGTCCTTCCTGGGTTTCCTTGCAGTACGTACGGTAGTTGGCCGCCGCCCGTCCTAGGAAGGCGGTGTGGGCGTCGCGCGGGCGACGGACGTCGAAACGGCCGGGGCCCGGGGCGGTGTCAGAACGGCAGGCCGGGGATGCCGCCGCCGCCGAGGCCCTGGGCGAGCGGGCCGAGCTTCTGCTGCTGGAGGTTCTGCGCGTTCTCGTTGGCCGCCTGGACGGCTGCGACGACGAGGTCGGCAAGGGTGTCGGTGTCCTCGGGGTCCACCGCCTTCGGGTCGATCTTCAGGGCGCGCAGCTCGCCGGCGCCCGTCACGGTGGCCCGCACCAGGCCGCCGCCGGCCTGGCCGTCGACCTCCGTGTTCGCCAGCTCCTCCTGGGCACGCGCCAGATCCTGCTGCATCTTCTGGGCCTGCTGGAGCAACTGCTGCATGTTGGGCTGGCCACCACCGGGAATCACGATCAGCTCCTCTTCCGGGCCTTGGTCGGTACGGGGTTTTCCCGCTCGCCACGAGCCTACGTGGTCTGTGCGGGTGTCGCTCCAGCACTCTTTCGGGTGACTCTCGGGTGTGGCCTATACCTGATCAAGGCCCACTTCCAGGCGGAAAAGAGGCGAACCCTTCCTCTTCGCCACCCATTGGGAGGTAGGAAAGGGTCCGGCGCATCGGCACCGGGAGTCACGGTGCCACCGGGCGGCATCGGGCGTTGCGCAACGGGATCGGTCGGACAGTAGGGAGTGCCGGGTGGGTCAGCAGCCGGAGAGGCAGCCCGAGGGTCCGTCCCAGGACGGGCCGGGCGGGGGCGCGGCACGGCTGCGGCCGGGCGACCTGACCGGGCGGGCCTTTCCGCTCGGGGACTGGGGCGAGCCGGCCGAGCGGCTCGACGAGCTGTACCGGTGGGTCGAGCGGGGCGCGCTGGACACGGCTGCCTGGTACCTGGCCGACCGGGTGTGGAAGCGGCGGGCGGCACGGGTCCTGCGGGGCGGGGCCGCGGCGGGGGCGGTGACGGGGGCGGCGCTGCCGCTGCTCGATGTCGCCGGGGCGACGGGCGGGGTGGCGCCCTGGGGCTACCCGGCGCTGCTGGCGGCGGCGGCGTGCCTGGCCGTCGACCGGTTCTTCGGGATGACGGCCGGGTGGATGAGGGACATGGCCACGGCGCAGGCGGTGCAGCGGAGGCTGCAGGTGCTGCAGTTCGAGTGGGCGGCGGAGAGCGTGCGGGAGGTGCTGGGGCCGGCGGAGGGAACGGCCGGCGAGGCCGCCGAGCGGTGCCTGGGGGTGCTGCGGCGGTTCTCGGAGGACGTGACCGAGCTGGTGCGGGTGGAGACGGTGGACTGGATGGTGTCGTTCCGTACGGGGGCGGCGCCGATGGGGTTGCAGGGGGTGGGGGTGTCCGAGGGCGGGGGGCGGGGTGCCGGTGTGGCTCACGGGCGGATTCCGTTGCCGCCCGGGGGCGCGGGGCGGCCCAACATGCCCCGGCAGCGGCCGCCCGAGCCGCGGTGACCCCGCGGTGGCCGGGCCGGTGGTGGCCGGGCCGGTGGTTCTCTCGCCCCGGGCCGGACGGGTCGGCATGCCCTGAGCGGCGCCTTCAGCTGCGTCAGCTCCGGCTGTACGTCAGCTTTTCGCCGGTCGTGGGGTTGAGGCGTTCCAGCCGGCCGTTCGACAGGAGCGTCACCTCCGTGGCCGCGCCCGGGGAGCAGGAGGAGAGGGGCTCGCCCGTGGTGACCTTCGAGGGGCCCAGGGCCAGGGGCGACCGTGCGGTCGGGGCCTGGCTCAGGGCGGCCGCGAACTCGCAGTGGTAGGCCTCGCCGTCGGCCACCAGGCGCAGGACCGTGTCGCCCACCTCGCCCTGGGTGAGGGTCAGGCGGCGGGTGTCGGCGCCGTTGATCGTGGTGGTCCAGGTGCCCAGGTAGGACTCGGGGATCCGGCCCTCCTCCGGCGAGGGGGACGGGGAGGAGGAGGGCGACGGGGACGGGGACCGGGTCCCGGAGTCCGTCGGCGTCGCGGGGGCCGACGTCGTCGGGGCCGGGAGCGCGCCGGAGGTGCCGTCGTCGCCGTTCATGACCGCGTACACCGTGCCGCCGGCGGCCAGCGCGACCACCGCGGCGACCACCCCGAGCAGCACCGCGGAACGGCCGCCGCGGCGGGGCGGGTCCTGGGGCTCGTCGGGGTGGTCGGGGTGGTCGGGGTGGCCACCGCGGGGGATGCCGTACGCCGGCGCGTCGGCCGCGTAGGGGTTGTGCGGGACCGGCACCTGCATCGGTACCGGCATCGGCGCCTGCGCCTGCGTCGGCATCGGCATCGGTTGCCGGGGCGGGGCCGGGTACTGCTGGGGGTGGCCGTACGCCGGGTGGGGCGCGGCCAGGGTGGGGGCGTGGTCGGGCGGGGCCGCGAGGGTGCCGCGGGGGCCGGGGTGGTGCGGGGCGGCCTCCGTGAAGGCTCCTTGGGGGTCCTCCGTCTCCAGGAGCCGTACGGCGTGCCGGCCCAGCTGGGCGACGAGGGCGCCCGGCAGCCACGGGTCGCGGGAGCGGCCGTCGGCGACGGTGTCCTCGGCGCCGGTGCGTTCCAGGATCCACTCCAGCGTGGGCCGGGTCGCCGGGTCCTTGCGCAGGCAGGCGCGGACCAGGTCGGCGATGCCCTCGGGCACGCGCGTGAGGTCGGGCTCCTCCTCGGCTATGCGGAACAGCAGCGCGTGGACGCCCTGCTGGTCGGCGGAGCCGAAGGGGAGGTCGCCGGTGGCGGCGTAGGCGAGGACGGAGCCCAGGCAGAAGACGTCGCACGCGGGCGTGATCCGGTCGCCGCGCACCTGCTCGGGGGCCATGAAGCCGGGCGAGCCGATCAGCGCGCCGGTCTGGGTGAGGCCGCCGCCGCCGAGCTGGGTCAGGGCGCCGTCGCCGGTCACGGTCTCCAGGGCCCGCGCGACACCGAAGTCGATGACGCGGGGGCCCTCGATGGTGACCATCACGTTGGACGGCTTGAGATCGCGGTGGACGATGCCGGCCGCGTGGATGTTGGTGAGGGCGTGCGCGAGGCCGGCGGCGAGGATGCGCACCGACCGCTCGGGCAGCGGGCCGTGGTCGTGGTCCACCACCTGCTGGAGACTGGGCCCGGCGACGTAGCCGGTGGCGACCCAGGGCACGGCGGCCTCGGTGTCGGCGTCGAGGACGGGTGCGGTCCAGAACCCGCCGACGCGCTGGGCGTTGCGCACCTCCTGGCGGAACCGTGCCCGGAACTCCTCGCGCTCGGCCAGTTCCGGCCGGACCAGCTTCACGGCGACGGTCCGTCCGCGGTCCGAGCGGGCCAGGAAGACCTGCCCCATACCGCCCGACCCCAGCCGCCCGAGCAGCCGGTAGCCGCCGATCCGCTGTGGATCCCCCGGTCCCAGCTTCTCCATGGCAGCTCCGCCTTTCCCCCACAGATGTGATCCCGCCGAGAATAAACCGGCCGTTCGGGGAGTCGAGCGGTGTGGTGTCTACGGTTCCGTAACAGGCGCTTCGGGCCGGGGCTTCTCGGCAGGGATGGTGGCCGGGCTCATGGCGGGCCCGTGGCCGGGCTCATGGCCCGGCGCTCATGACGGGGCTCATGACGGGGCTTCGTCGCGGGCCCCCTGACGGGGCTCATGACGAGCCGCCGAACGGACTTCCGGACGGCCTTCCGGACGGGCCTCAGGACCGGGCGGCTCCAGTTCCTCCAGCACCCGGGACAGCCGTTCCAGCAGGCGGACGGCCTCGGCCAGCTCCGCCTCGCCGTACGCCTCCGCCAGCCGGTCGGCGAAGGCCGCGTGACCGGGGTCGACGCGGGTGATCGCGGCGCGCCCTCGCGCGGTGGGCGCCAGCAGTTTCGCGCGCCGGTGCGCGGGGTTGGGCCGGTACTCCGCGAGCCCCCGGCCGACCAGCAGGTCGGACACGCGCTGCACGCTCTGCCGTGTGATGCCCATGGCACGGGCGATGCCGGACACCGGGAGGGGTTCGGCGAGGACCGCGCCGAGCACCTGCCACCAGGCGGCGGTGAGGCCGGAGGGCCGGGCGAGCTCCTCCGCGACGCCGAGGAACTGGCCGTTGAGCCTGAAGACGCCGAGCGCGCTCCGGCTGAGCAGGTCCTGTCGCTCCCGGCTCACCGCGCCCCGGCCTTCTGCAGGACGGCGTAGGCCTCCGGGTCGGAGTCGTGGAACAGCCGGTACCAGGCGTCCAGCACCTCGCCGTCGTAGACGCCGAGGAGGCGGAGGACCTCGCGGGCGAAGGCGACGGGCTCGGTGGGTCCGGCGGTGATCAGGTTTCCGTCGGTGACGGCGTCGGCGTCGACGTAGCGGCCGCCGCCCGCGTACCCGGTGGCGGCGAGGTAGAAGGAGACGGCGCTGGTGTGGGCGCGGTCGTCGAGCAGGCCGGCGCGGGCGAGTCCGGCGGTGGCGCCGCAGATCGCGGCGACGGGGGTGCCCGCGGCCAGGAACTCACCCGCCGCACGGGCGAAGGGCGCGAGGTCGTCGGAGGTGTCCCACAGGTCGGCGCCCGGCAGGATCAGCAGCGCGCCGTCCTCGGGGCGTACGTCCGCGAGCGCGAGGCCGGGCCGGACCCGGAGTCCGCCGAGGCTGGTCACGGGGCGCGTCGAGGGGCCGACCGTGCGGATCTCGTACCCGCCCCGGGCGAGGTGGGCGGTCGCGTGGCCGGTCTCCCAGTCGGCGAGGGTGTCGTAGACGGCGAGGTACACGGGCTTGCGGGTGGCGGGGCTGGTGCTCATGGCTTCTCCTCGGCCGGTGGAGCCTTATGACAGCATGCTGCCTTTCTGACAGCATGCTGTCAATGCAGGTCCGTCGTCCTGGTCCGGTCCGGTCGTCCATGCCCGACAACCTGTCGCGGAATCCCCTCGTCCACGGAACAGGACGCCGATACCGCTTCCGCATCGCGGACATTTACGCTCGCCCGCATGACCCCTCAGACCGACCCCCAGGCCGGCGCCGCCGTGAAGGCCGCGGACCGCGCGCACGTCTTCCACTCCTGGTCCGCGCAGGAACTCATCGACCCGCTCGCCGTGGCCGGCGCCGAGGGGTCGTACTTCTGGGACTACGACGGCAGGCGCTACCTCGACCTCACCAGCGGGCTCGTCTACACGAACATCGGCTACCAGCACCCCAAGGTCGTCGCCGCGATCCAGGAGCAGGCCGCGCGCCTGACCACGTTCGCGCCCGCTTTCGCCGTCGAGGCCCGCTCGGAGGCGGCCCGACTGATCGCCGAGCGCACCCCCGGCGACCTCGACAAGATCTTCTTCACCAACGGCGGCGCCGACGCCGTGGAGCACGCGGTGCGCATGGCGCGCCTGCACACCGGGCGGGCCAAGGTGCTGTCGGCGTACCGCTCCTACCACGGCGGCACCCAGCAGGCCGTGAACCTCACCGGCGACCCGCGCCGCTGGGCCTCCGACTCGGCCGCGGCCGGGGTCGTGCACTTCTGGGCGCCGTTCCTGTACCGCTCCCGCTTCTACGCGGAGACGGAGGAGCAGGAGTGCGCGCGGGCGCTGGAGCACCTGGAGACGACGATCGTCTTCGAGGGGCCCGCGACGATCGCCGCGATCGTCCTGGAGACCATCCCCGGCACCGCCGGGATCATGGTGCCGCCGCCCGGCTACCTGGCCGGCGTCCGCGAGCTGTGCGACAAGTACGGGATCGTCTTCGTCCTGGACGAGGTCATGGCCGGGTTCGGGCGCACCGGTGAGTGGTTCGCGGCCGACCTGTCGGGGGTCGTGCCCGACCTGATGACCTTCGCCAAGGGCGTGAACAGCGGCTACGTGCCGCTGGGCGGGGTCGCCATCTCGGGCGCGATCGCGGAGACCTTCGGGAAGCGGCCGTACCCCGGTGGCCTCACCTACTCCGGACACCCACTGGCCTGCGCCGCCGCCGTCGCCACGATCAACGTGATGGCGGAGGAGGGCGTCGTGGAGAACGCGAGGAACCTCGGCGCCTCCGTCGTCGGGCCGGGGCTGCGGGAGCTGGCCGAACGCCACCCGAGCGTCGGCGAGGTGCGCGGTGTCGGCATGTTCTGGGCGCTGGAGCTGGTGAAGGACCGCGAGACGCGCGAGCCGCTGGTGCCGTACAACGCCACCGGTGAGGCGAACGCGCCGATGGCGGCGTTCGGGGCCGCCGCGAAGAAGGCCGGGGTGTGGCCCTTCGTCAACATGAACCGCACCCACTTCGTGCCGCCGTGCAACGCCGGCGAGGCGGAGCTGAAGGAGGGGCTCGCGGCGCTGGACACGGCGCTGTCGGTGGCCGACGAGTACACCGCGTAGCCCTCGGGCGGAGCGGGCGGCCCTCGGGCACACCGGGCGCCGGCCGGGCGCACGGACGGCTGCCCGCGCACGCGGTCGAAGTCGGCGAGGTTGTGCCGGGCGTCCTCGACGGCACGCTTGCCGGACTCGA
>NZ_JBFBCB010000013.1:0-144332 GCF_040682975.1 Streptomyces sp. NPDC051051 | reverse complement strand
CCCCGTAAGACCGCCCCCACACGATCGAAGCCGCGCTACACTCCGCCCGCCCGGCGAAAGACCAGGTCAGACAGCGAAATCCTGCTGGAGTACTAGAAGAAGCCGAGCTTCTTCGGCGAGTAGCTCACCGGCAGGTTCTTCGTCTGCTGGTGGTACGCGCTCACCGTCGCCTCTGACCTGCGGCAAAGGGTGGAATCGTCTGCTGCTGAGCCGAGTTGGTCCGCACCTGGTCCGGATCTTGGTCCGTGATCTGTGGTGTTGGCGTGCGAGTCCTGCGGTACGACATGGCACAGGTGGTAAATACTGTCCGTGGGCTTCCTGGCCGGTCCAGGATGAGCGCGTAATGCCTGTTCAGGGCAATTCCGGTCCGCGGGGGCCGACATAGTCGGTGACAGGCGTGTGACAGCGGCGTTCGATGGAAAGCCGCAGGTCCGGCCCGACGAGGCTTCCGGACAGGTGGGTTGCAGGGTCAGGCATGGGCACCGTTGCATGCGGTTGTCCGCTCTCGAAGCACCCGACGTAGAGATGCCGCAACGACACGCGTCGCATGCCCGGTGCGCAACACGCGACTCAGGGATTGCGCCCGACCAACCAGACCACATGCTTTGTGCATGCGAAATGGGACGCCTCCGCGACACTGCCTGCCCCTTGAGGTTGCGCGGGTCGTGTGGACGCGACCGCCCCGGCGTCTTGGGCCCGTGCGACGGTACCGCCGCCATGCCCGGCGGGCCGGACAGAGTCCGCCGGGCGTGTCTCGTCGGCATCGGGGCGTTTCCCGCCCGGAAGAACGTCCCCGACCCGTGACTCCGATCGGTGTCCCGCAGACGTGCGACGTTATCGGACCGGTGGCATGCGCCGGACATCGCCGCATGCCACCGGCCTGTTTTCTCATGACGTCACACCAAAGGGCGTGCCAAGGCAGGTCAGAACAGGTCGAGCTGGGCGGACTCGGTTGCTCCCAGCATGCGGCACTCCCCTGTTTCCCCGTCGACGCGAACGTAGCCCGTGCCGACAGCCATGTCCCGGAGGTCCCCGGTACGGAGGTAAGCGACCGATTGGCAGTCGAAGTAGAAGGTGCTTCCCACCTGGGTGCGCTCTCCTTCGACGAGCGCAAGGGTCATGCCCTCGTGGCTGACCTTCTCGTCCAGGAACTTCTTGGCCAGCTCGGTCGCCTCTTCTATGTCCAGCATCAATCTGTCCTCAGGAGGGAGAAGTTGCGCCACGGCGAGAGATCGGCATGCCCTGATTGGCCATCCAGGAACACCACGTCTCCCTTGATGTTCACCACGTTGAAGACATGGGCTTGCCTCCCCTTCTGACCCATCACGATACCTCGGGCGCCATTTCCCGCCTTCTTGATCTGATTGACGATGCCCGAGAGCGTGGACGCTTTGAACTGGCGTCCGCCGTACAAAGCTTCGATGGGTGCTGTGGAGCCCTCTCGGAGCCCTCCGGGCGCTGAGGACGGAGATCCCTCGGCCAGCAGGCGGTCGACTGCCACAGCGCAGGCACGGCAGTTCGTGTTGCCGCCTTGAGGGTTCACCAGTGCTTTGAGCTGCTCCGTGATCGGGGTCTTGTAGGGGATGCCTCCGTATCCCCTGGTCACGCCGCCACCTCCAACGCCGAACCTCAGGTTCCCCACATTGACCGCCGCGGTTTCGGGGGCCACGGCCGCCCGACGCCAGCCGGTCAGTCCGCCGACTCCCACGAGGGCGATCTGCTGGGTGAGTTCTTCGGCTGCTTCGGCGTACAGATCGGCGAGTGCGTCGCAGCCCTGTTGGCGGAGCATGTACTCGGCGCGGTAGAGGCGGTAGGCGGGGCGGACGGGGAGGTACTTGTCGACGAAGGCGCCGGCGCCGCCGTTCTCGCCGGTGAATGCGTCGTGTGCGTCACCGAGGAACACGAAGGGGGACTTGAAGACGTCGACGAAGGCGTCACCGAAGATGCCCGCTGCCTCGCCGAGGCTGTCGACGCGGTCGTTGTTCGGGTCGTCGGGGGTCAGGCCGCTGGGGTCGGTCAGGAGGGTGGGGACGTTGTCGGCGTAGGCGTAGGGCGAGGCGTACGGGGTCGTCCGGGCGCGGGTGGCGGGGTCGGGCCGGGTGAAGCGGCCGGTGGTGGTGTCGTACTGGCGGGCGTGGAGGTCGAGGCTGCCGGTGGTGGTCTCGTAGCGGGCGCCGGTGTACGACGGGGTGTTCGCGGGTGCGCCGGTGGTGGTGGTGTTCAGCACGCGGGTGCCGAAGGGGTCGTAGGCCCAGCGCTGGTGCAGGGTGCCGGTGCTGCCGGTGACGTCGACCGGGGAGCCCTGGGTGTCGTGGTGGTAGTAGAAGAGTGTCCCGGAGCCGGTCTTGGTGGCGGTGGGCTGGCCGAGGGGGTCGTAGTGGTAGGACTGCTTGACGGTCCAGGCGCTGTCGTATTCGGTGGCCAGGATCGGCAGGGGTGCGTTGGGATCCCACTGGGTGCGGTTGGTGACCGCGCCGTCCTTGAGCGTGGTGACCTGGTTGCCCTCGGCGTCGTGGTCGTAGGTGTAGCTGCTGCCGCCGACGGTGGCGGCGGAGATCTGTCCGGCCAGGTCGTAGGTGTAGGTGTCGGCGCCCTTCTTGGTCTGGTTGCCCTCGGCGTCGTAGCCGTAGGCGGTGGTCGTGGTGCCGGTGGTGGCGGAGGTGAGCTGGTCGGCCGCGTCGTAGGCGTAGCCGGTGGAGGTGGTACCGAGGGTGGAGGTCAGCCGGTTGCCGACCTTGTCGTAGGTGTAGGCGGTGGTGCGGCTCGCGGCGCAGCCGGTGACCCAGGGCTGCGGGAAACAGCCGGAGGTGAGGCGGCCGGCCGTGTCGTAGGTCAGGTCGTAGCCGCCGGTGCCGACACTCGCGCGGGTGACGTCGACGTGGGTGGGCAGGCCCGCTGGGGAGAGGGCGAGGGCGGTTCTGGTGACCGTGGCGCCGGCCTTGGAGGAGGTGACGGCAATGAGGCGGCCGGCCCGGTCGTAGGCGCGGTCCTCGGTCTCGGTGTTGGGCAGCGCCGACCTGGTGAGGCTGCCGGCCGGGTCCCAGGTGTACGTGGTGGTCTTGCCGTCGGCCAGCATCGTCGCGGTGCGGCCGTCGTTGTCGTACGTGTAGGTGATCGTGTTGCCGTCGGCGTATTTGCGGGTGAGCATCTGTCCGGCGGCGTCGTAGGTGTAGGCGAAGCCGCGGGTTTTGGTGAGGTTGCCGACCGCGTCGTAGACGAAGTCCTCGGAGATCTTCGCGTTGGCGCGGGTGGTCATGTGTCCGGCGTCGTCGTAGCCGAACGTCGCGTCGGGGGTGGAGTCGGAGTAGTCGATCTTGGTGAGCAGGCCGCGCGGGTCGTAGGTGTAGCCGGTGGCTCCGCGGGGCGTGGTCTTCTTGGTGAGGTTGCCGGCGGTGTCGTAGGTGTACGTGGTCTCCCGGTTCAGCGGGTCGGTGACCGAGGTGAGGCGGCGGGCCGCGTCGTAGCCGTATGCGGTGACGTGGCTGTTGGCGTCGGTGCGGGTGGTGACGTTGCCGGTCTTGTCGTGCCCGTAGGTGGTGACCGCGCCGCCGGGGGCGGTGACCTCGGTCAGCTGGTCGAGCTTGTTGTAGCCGTAGGCGGTGACGCGCTTGTCGGCGTCGGTGTGCTTGGTGACGTTGCCGACCGCGTCGTAGACGGTGGTGGTCACGCCGCCGAGCGGGTCGGTGACGGTGGTGGGGTTGCCGGCCGGGTCATAGCCGTAGGTGGTGGTGTACTGGGCGGGGTCGGCGCCGGTGGCGTTGCCGCGGGGGTCTACCGAGGTTGCTTGGCGGCCGTCGGCGTCGTAGGTCCAGCTCTCCTTGTGGCCGAGCGGAGAGGTGCGGCTGAGCAGGTTGCCGTCGGCGTCGTAGGCGTAGGCGGTGGTCTTGCTCAGCTGGTCGGTGCTGCTGGTGAGCCGGTTGTTCTTGTCGTAGACGGAGGTGACCGTCTTGCCCGCCGCGTCGGTGGTCTTGGTGACGTTGTCGTTGGCGTCGTAGGTGTAGCCGGTGGTGTGGCCCAGCGGGTCGGTGACCACGAGCGGCCGGTTGATCGCGTCGTAGGTCGTGGTGGCGGACGCCCCGGTGGGGCCGGTGACCTTGGTGGTGTTTCCGGCCGCGTCATAGGTGTAACTCGTGGTGTACGCGGCCGGGTCGGCGCCGGAGACGTTCCCCCGTGGCGAGACGCTGCTCAGCAGGCGGCCCACCTTGTCGTAGGTGTAGGTGGTCTTGCCGCCGGCCGCGTCGGTCTCGGAGGCCAGGCGTCCGCTCGCGTCGTAGGTGCGGGTGACCGCGTTGCCGGACGGGTCGGTGGTGCGGGTCGGATGCCCGGCGTCGTCGTAGGCGAACGTGGTGATGTCGCCCGCCGGGTTCTTGGCCGACGTCAGCTGCTCGGCGCCGTTGTGCCCGTAGGTCGTGGTGCGGCCCAGAGAGTCCGTGGCCGAGCTGAGCAGACCGCGCCCGTCATAGGTGTACGTCGTGGTGTGCGCGGCCGGATCGGCGCCGGCGACGTTGCCGCGCGGGTCCGTCTTGGACAGGATCCGGCCGGCCTTGTCGTACGTGAACGTCGTCCTGGCGCCCAGTGGGGTGGTGACCGACGTGCGGTTGCCGGCCGCGTCGTAGCCGTAGGTGGTGACTTTGCCGCGCGGGGTCGTCACGGTCTCCAGGGAACCGAGCGCGGTGTACGTGTAGAGAGTCTTGCCGCCCATCGGGTCGGTGGTGGAGGTGAGTTGGTTCGCCGTGTTGTACGCGTAGATCGTCTTGTTGCCGCGTCCGTCGGTGTGACTGGTGATGTTGCCCGCGCTGTCGTAGGTCCAGCTCTCCGCGTAGCCGAGGGCGGTGGGCGCGGTGCGGGTGAGCATCCGTCCGGCGCTGTCGTACGTCATCTGCGTGGTGTTGCCGCGCTGGTCGGTGATGGCGGCGGGGCGCAGGTGGCGGTCGTAGTCGTAGGTGATGCTCTTGCCGTAGGGGTCGATCGTCTCCATCAGGACGTTGCCGGCATACACGTCGGTCCACACGCCGCCGTCGGGGGCCGTGGTGTGCGACGCGCTCCTGCCGTCCCAGGTGAAGGTGGTGGTCCTGTCGTTCTGGTCGGTCTGGGACTTGATGCGGCCCGTCGTGTCGTAGGCGTTGGTGACCTTGCCGCCCGCCGGGTCGGTGTAGGAGGACAGCCGCTCGTTCGTGTCGTACGCGTACGACGACGTCCTGTCGGCCGGGTCGGTCACCGAGGTCAGCAGGCCGTCGGTGTAGCCGTACGACACCGACGTGCCGTCCGGCAGGCCCACCTCGGCCAGCAGTCCGTCGGTGCCGGTCGTGAAGGTGGTGGTGCGCCCGGCGGCGTCCTTGACGGAAGCGAGCCTGCCCGACGTGTACGTCAGGCTCAGTCCCTTGCCCGCGGTGTCGACCACGGAGGTGAGCAGACCGGCGCTGTCGAAGACGCGCCTGGTGTGGTCCGGTGTGGTGATCGTGTACGTGCTCGTGCCCTTGACCAGCTTGGCCGCGGAGCCCGCCGGGGCGGTGTACGTGCCGTCGCTCGCCTGCGTGAAGACGAACGACGCACCGTCGTCGGTCCGGTACGTCACCTTGTCCGTCGCCAGTGTCAGCCTCGCGTCGAACGGGGTCGCCCAGCCGCGTCCCAGCAGGCCGACGGCGGTCGAGTCGGAGCGGTAGGTGCGCTCCAGGGCCAGGGGCACACCGGGGCTCACCAGGGAGGCGTCGGTGAGCTGTTCGTAGAACATGCCGGTGGCCGTGTTGACCGGGTCGGCGCGGTGCGCCTGTGCGTAGCAGGTGCAGATGCCCGCCTGCGCTCCGGGGATCACCGGGGTGTAGAACGCCTCCACCAGCGGCGAGGTGGTCCCGCCCGGGCTCGACGTCCCGTCGGCACTGTTCAGGAAGACCCAGGCGTAGTATTTCTTGCCGTCCTGCAGGATTCCACCCAGTTCGCTACTGGCCCACCAGAAGCACTGGTCGGTGGGGTAGGAAGTGCTTCCCCACCAGTCGTAGCACCAGGCCCCGGTGTTGGCGGTCGAGCCGGCCGGATCGTCCGTGGCTTTCTTGATCTCCTGCTGGACGACGAAGTTGCCCGCCTCGTCCCGTACGTACAGCCACATCCCGGTGTACGACGAGCCCCGCTTGGGCAGTTTTACCTGCCCGCCGATCGACAGTATTCCCGGGTACGCCTCGGCCCAGGAGGACACCCACGTCGGGTTGTCGCCCGCCGTCGCGAGGGGCTGGACGGCTGTGCTTCCCCCGGCGGCTGGACCGCGTTCGGCACTGTTCTTGCCCGGCCGACTGTGAGGCTTGCCTTGGGGCTCGCGCTCGGGCGAGTTCATGTACTCGCGCATCGGCGACCGTTCGTGCCGGTCCTCCGCGACCTGCTTGCGACGCTCGGCCAGCGTCATGGCCCTGGGTGGCTTGGGCAGGTCGGCGGCTGTCCGGGCCTGTGCTCGTGTGACGGCCGCGGTGGCCGTGGAGGGCGGACGGTCCCGGGGGGACGCCCAGGAGGGGACGACCCCCGCTATGGCCAGCAGAGTCAGGGTCAGAACGGCCGTGACGAGTCCTCGCGCTTGTGTGCGCACAGTGCATCACCTGTGGGTCAGGAGTGAAGAGAGGTCGCGGTGATGCATGATCAGGAGAACCGTCGAACTAACGTGCCGTGGGACTCGGGGCCGAAACACGACGGGGTCCCCACTCGCCCTGGGCCATAACTCTCCTGGCCGAGTGGGCGAAGGGCTCCGACTGGCCGCGCCATTTGGCGCGAAGGTGATACCGAACGCCAGATGGTGTGGGTAAACGGAGCATCGACGGTGGGTCAAGGGGAGGTGGCGGGCCGGAAACGGGAGAAGGGGCTGCTTGAGCGGGATCTTTCTCCGGCCTTAGAGCTCGTGACAGGATCTTGTTGAAGCGTGCTGGTGGGGCGTAACCGGTGTGACGATTCGGCCGTTCGTGGGGTGTGGGTACTCGACCGTGGATCGTGGACGATGAGTTGTGGGCGCTGGTCGAGCCGTTACTGCCGCCGTGGCCGGAGCGGTCCCCGGGGCCACGACCGGTGGCGGATCGGCTCTGCCTCCAGGGCATCCTGTTCGTCCTCTACAACGACATGGTCTGGCAACTCCTGCCCCTGGAGCTGGGGTTCGGCTCGGGGCAGACCTGCTGGCGCCGCCTGGACCGGTGGCAGAAAGCAGGAGTCTTCGACCGGCTACATCGGGTCCTGCTCGCGGAGTTGAACGCGGCCGGCGAACACGCCCTAGTCACGTGCGTGCGTGGACGGCTCTCACATCCGCGCGAAAAAGGGGGCGCCGACACGGGTCCGTCGCCGGCCGACCGGCGGAAAGCGGGCAGCAAACACCACCTGATCTGCGATGGACGCGGCACCCCGCTCAAGGTCATCACGACTGCGGCCAACGTCAACGACGTCACCCAGACCCTCGCCCTGGTCGACGGCATCCCGCCCGTCGCGGGCCGCCCCGGCCGGCCCCGCCGCAGGTCCGAAGCCCTGCTCAGCGACAAGGGCTACGACTCCAACGCCCACCGCGACGAGTTGCGTCGCCGACGGATCCTGCCCGTCATCTCCCGCAAGGGATCATCGAACATCCAGGGTATGGGCAAGCCCGCTACGTCGTCGAGCAGACTTTCGCCCTGCTGCACCACTTCGAACGCCTCGCCGTCCGCTGGGAACGCCGCACCGAACTCCACGGCGCCTTCGTCTCCCTGGCCTGCAGTCTCATCTGCCGGCGAGGCTTCGGAAGCACAAAAACGACTGACCGTGTCAGGACAGGCCAGGGCCCCAGCGGGCTACTTCAGAACGTTGGTGCTCTCCGCACCTACGGCGAGGCGGGGGAGACGATCGTGGGAGCAGCGCCGTCGAGTCCTCCGAGCCGCTGGTTCAGAGGAACTGGCTTTGGTGTCCTCTTCGGTGGGCTGACCACGGTGGTGTCCGTTGCTGCGATTGGGAGGGTATGGGCTGCTTGTGACATCGGCGGCAGCGCGGCAGCCAACGGCATGACTTTGCTGTTTCTTGCGCCTCTCATATGGATCGCCGCTGCGGTTCCGTGGATGATCCTGCACAGCACCCTCGGAAGACGTCATTGCAGGACAGCCCTGACTGCAGGGCTCATCTTCACCCTGTGGTTCACCTGGTTCCTTGTCACATGGTTCGGCATGCCGGACTCCTACCCCGCCCTGTTGTGCCCGGGCAACGTCCCACCCTGGTGGCCGAGCTTCATCCCAGCATGACTCCGGCGTAGCCCGTGAATGACCTCGACAGCGGCAACCTGCTCGACAGCGCGCCGACCAGCCGCGGCACGCCAGCAAGATCGTGTGACGAGTTCTTAGCGAGACCTTGGCTCGGAAATGCCCCGGAACTGCTGGTCAGAGCTGGGGCACGGGTGGGAGATATCGGGAGTAAGGGTGTGTTTCCACTCGCTACTCAGATGTGCTCCGAGAAGGGCGCCTGCCGGGCATCAGCCCTGGTCAGGCGCCCTTTTTCTGCGCCTAGAAGAAGCCGAGCTTCTTCGGCGAGTACGACACCAGCAGGTTCTTCGTCTGCTGGTAGTGATCCAGCATCATCTTGTGCGTCTCGCGGCCGATTCCCGACTGCTTGTAGCCGCCGAACGCCGCGTGCGCCGGGTAGGCGTGGTAGCAGTTCGTCCAGATGCGGCCCGCCTGGATGGCCCGTCCCGCGCGGTACGCCGTGTTGATGTCCCGCGTCCACACCCCGGCGCCGAGGCCGTACGACGTGTCGTTGGCTGTCTTGACGGCGTCCTCGAAGTCGTCGAACGAGGCCACCGAGACGACCGGGCCGAAGATCTCCTCCTGGAAGATCCGCATGCGGTTGTCGCCCTCGAAGATGGTCGGCTGGACGTAGTAGCCGCCCTTCAACTCGCCGTCGTAATCGGCACGTTCGCCGCCGGTGAGGATCTTGGCGCCCTCCTGCCGACCGATGTCGATGTACGAGAGGATCTTGCTGAGCTGGTCGCCGGACGCCTGGGCGCCGATCATCGTGTCGGTGTCCAGGGGGTGTCCGGGCTTGATCAGCTCGGTGCGGGCGACGGCGGCCGCCATGAACTCGGAGTAGTTGCCCCGCTGGACCAGCCCGCGCGACGGGCAGGTGCACACCTCGCCCTGGTTCAGCGCGAACATCGTGAAGCCCTCCAGGGCCTTGTCGCGCAGGTCGTCGTCCTTCTCCCAGACGTCGTCGAAGAAGATGTTCGGCGACTTGCCGCCCAGCTCCAGCGTGACCGGCTTCAGGTTCTCCGCGGCGTACTGCATGATCAGCCGCCCGGTCGCCGTCTCACCGGTGAACGCGACCTTCGCCACCCGCGGGCTGGACGCGAGCGGCTTGCCCGCCTCCTCGCCGAAGCCGTTGACGATGTTCACCACGCCCGGCGGCAACAGGTCCGCCACCAGACTCATCCAGTAGTGCAGCGAGACCGGTGTCTGCTCGGCGGGCTTGATGACCACCGCGTTGCCGGCGGCCAGGGCCGGCGCGAGCTTCCACGTCGCCATCAGGATGGGGAAGTTCCACGGGATGATCTGCGCGACCACCCCGAGCGGCTCGTGGAAGTGGTACGCCACCGTGTCCTCGTCGAGCTCGCTGAGCGAACCCTCCTGCCCTCGGACCGCACCCGCGAAGTAGCGGAAGTGGTCGATGGCCAGCGGGATGTCCGCCGCCAGCGTCTCGCGGACCGGCTTGCCGTTCTCCCAGCTCTCCGCGACCGCGAGCGGCTCCAGGTGGGCCTCCATACGGTCCGCGATCTTCAGCAGGATGTCGGAACGCTCGCTCGCCGACGTCCGGCCCCAGCCCGGCGCGGCCGCGTGCGCCGCGTCGAGCGCCCGCTCCACGTCCTCCGCCGTGCCGCGGGCCACCTCGGTGAACGGCTGCCCGTTCACCGGGGACGGGTTCTCGAAGTACCGGCCGCGGGCCGGAGGCACGTACTCGCCACCGATGAAGTGGTCGTAACGCGCCTGGTAGGAGACGATCGCGCCGTCGGTTCCGGGCGCCGCGTAACGGGTCATGGTGGATGGCCTCCCTCAGCAGCGCTGCCCGCCGTTGGGCAGCTCTGCTGAGGGAGGCTAGGCAAGCCGACGTTGCATGCACGTTGCGCGGGCGGGGCGGCGACCGGAGCCGTCCGGGCGGCGCGCGCGGGCAGCGCGTCGCGTCGACGGTGCCGGCCCGGGCGGGCAGCCGGTGATCAGCGGCGCGTCCATGACGCCGGCGCCGCCAGCTCCGACTCCAGCGCGGCCAGCCGAGCCCGCACCGCGGCCGTCGGCCGTGCCGTCGCCAGCGCCCGCCACACGTCGATGTCGTCCTCGCCCCACGGCGCGTGCGCCCAGTCGGCGAGCAGGTCGGGGTCCCGGCCGGCCAGCAGGGCGGCGCGCAGGCCGTCGGCCAGGCGGTCCCGGAGCCGTACCACCGCCGGTGCCCGCGACGCCGGCAGCGGCGGCCCGGTGTACGCCGTGATCGCGGCCGTGACCGCCCCGGTCGCCAGCCGCCGCTCCACGACGGCGAGGTCCGACTCGACGGGGACGGTGAGCCGGTACGGCCGCGAGGCAAGCAGTCCCGGTCCCAGCACCCCGCGCAGCCGGGCGAGTTCGACCCGCAGCGTCACCGGGGTCACCGACTCGTCCTCGTACAGCGCGCACAGCAGCTCGTCCCCGGTCAGGCCCTCCGGACGGCGGGCCAACAGGACCACGATCTCGCTGTGCCGTCGGCTCAGCCTGATCCGTCGCCCGCCGACGGCGAGGTGTGCCTCGTCGCGCCCCAGCACGGTCAGCTCGGGCGGGTCGGTCTCCGGCCGCTCCGGGGCGAGCAGCGCGAGGTGCGACTCCGCGGCCCGCGCGACCGCCTGGACGAAGCCCAGGCTGTGCGGATGCGCCAGCCCGTCGCCGCCGGTGATGTCCACCGCGCCCAGCACCCGCCCGGTCCGCGGATCGTGCACCGGCGCCGCCGCGCAGGTCCACGGCTGCACCCGCCGGATGAAGTGCTCGGCCGCGAACACCTGCACCGGCCGGTCCACGGCGACCGCCGTCCCCGGGGCGTTCGTCCCCACCGCGGTCTCCGCCCACCGCGCACCCGGCACGAAGTTCATCCGCCCCGCCTGCCGCCGTGTCGCCGGGTGACCCTCGACCCAGAGCAGCCGGCCGTGCGCGTCGCAGACCGCGAGGAGGTGTTCTCCGTCGGCGGCGAACGTGCCCATCAGCTCCCGGAACAGCGGCATCACCCGCGCCAGCGGATGCTCGGCCCGGTAGGCGCCGAGGTCAGCGTCGGTCAGCTCCACGTCCGCGGTGCCGTCCGGCCCGACGCCCGCCCGCGCCGATCGCCGCCACGAGTCGGCCACCACGGACCGCACCGGCCGCGGGACTCTGCCGGCCTGGGTGAACGCGTCGTGCGCCCGTCGCAGTGTCCGTACACGCTCGGCAGGGTCGGCCCCCGGTTCCAGGGCCACCCAGGGATCGGTCACGTCGTCCTCCGGAAGGCGATGCGGCTGGGGGACATCGTCACGCCGGGGGTGCGTCCCGACAACCGTTTGGACCGGGGTCACCCGAAAGAGGGGAACAGGCGCAACCCGCGGGAACGCCCTCGCGCTCCGGCCCTGCCGACGCATCAGGCGTCGGGCCCGGAGGCTCAGCCCCGCCCCGCCACTCCCGCCGGGTCGTCCAGCACCGCCCGCACCACGGAGTGCGCCGCGCCGAGCAGCGGGCCCTCCGGGCCCAGCAGGGAGACGGACACCGGCCAGGGCGGGCCGGCCGTGCGGCGGGCGAGCTCGGACTCCAGGGACGGCAGCAGCCAGGGTGCCAGTCCGGCGAGGGCCCCGCCGAGCACGACGGCCTCCGGGTCCAGCAGGTTGAGGGCTCCGGTGAGGGCGACGCCCAGTGCCGTGCCCGCCTCGCGCAGTGCCCCGCGCACCCGCTCGTCGCCGTCCGCCGCGCGTCGGGCCAGCAGACCGACGCGGTCCTCGCCCGGTTCCAGGCCGGCCGCGCGCAGGACCGCCTCCTCGCCGGCGTACTGCTCCAGGCAGCCACGGCCGCCGCACACGCAGTCCGGCCCGTCGGGATGGACCGGAACGTGCCCCAGTTCGCCGGCGAAACCGCGGGTACCGCGCAGCAGGCTGCCGTCGACGACGAGTGCGGCACCGATGCCGATCTCCGCCGAGACGTGCAGGAAGTCCCGCGGGGTGTCCGCGCCGAGCCAGAGTTCCGCGAGGCCGCCGAAGTTGGCCTCGTTGTCCACCGTCAGCGGGAACCCGCCGGGCAGCAGGGCGCCGAGATCGACGTCGTGCCAGTCCAGGTTCGGGGCGCGGACGACGGTGCGGGCGTCCCGGCCCACCAGTCCGGGGACGGCCACCGCGAGCCCCGCCGGCCACAGCCCCTCACGCTCCCCGTCGGCCACGACCCGGCGCACGAGCGCGGTGAGTTCCCGGAGCACCGGTCCGGGGGCGCGACCCCGGTTCGTGCCGTGCCGTACGGCGCGCGCCCGCACCTCGCCGCGCAGGTCGACGGCGCAGACCGCGAGGTGGTCCACGCCGATCTCCGCGCCGATCCCCGCCGGGCCGCGCCCGCTGACCGCGAGTGCCGACCCGGGCCGGCCCACCCTGCCCGGCCGCTCGGGGCCGAGTTCCTCGATCAGGCCGGTGCGTATGAGTTCGTCGACGAGCGTCGAGACCGCCGCACGGGTCAGGCCGATGCGCGTGGCGACCGCCGCCCGCGACAGCGGTCCCTCGGCGCTGACGGCGTGCATCACCCGGGCGAGGTTGCGGCGGCGCATGCCCTGCTGGGTGTCGGGCAGCGTTCGCCCGGGGCCGGTCGGGCGGGCCTCGTGCGGCGGTGCGCTCATGCCTGCGTCGATCCTCAGTGGGTGTCCGTGCCCCGCTCCAGCAGCGGGGACGCGTCGGAGAGTACCCCGGCGATCCTGGCCAGGGCCGCCTCGTCCCGCTCCACGGCGTCGAGCACCGGGCCCCGCGCGGTGTTCCAGCGCCGGGCCACGGCGGCCGGGTCCTCCCCGGTCAGCAGGCCGGCCGCCTGTGCCGCGGCACCCAGTGCGACGAGTTCCCTGGCGTCCGGGATCTGCACGGGCCGTCCGGACAACCGGCGCACGGTCTGCTGCCAGGCCGTGCCACGGGCACCGCCGCCGATCAGCAGCAGCGGGGCGGAGCGGTCGGCGTCCTCGTCGAGGACCAGGTCGAGTGCGCCGAGCAGGGAGTGCACGGCACCGTCGTAGGCGGCCTGGAGCAGCTGGCCGGCGGTGGTGTCGTGGCGCAGACCGTGCAGCAGACCGGAGGCGTTCGGCAGGTTCGGGGTGCGCTCGCCGTCCAGGTAAGGCAGGAGCGTGAGGCCGGTGGCGGGCTCGACGGCCTCGCGGTCGAGGCCGAGCAGGGCGGCGACGCGGTCGACGGCGAGGGTGCAGTTCAGCGTGCAGGCCAGCGGGAGCCAGTCGCCGTGCGCGTCGGCGAAGCCGGCCACCGTGCCCGTCGGGTCGGTGGGGCGCCGCTTCGACACGGCGTACACCGTGCCCGAGGTGCCGAGGCTCAGCACCGGGCTGCCGGGGCGCAGCCCGAGGCCGAGCGCGGCCGCCGCGTTGTCGCCGGTGCCCGCGGCGACCAGGGTGCCCTTGGAGAACGGCAGGTCGTGGCTGTCCCGCACGGTGCCCGCCACCTCGCCGGGGCGCACCACGCGCGGCAGCAGCGCCGGGTCGAGGCCGACACGGGCCAGGATCTCGTCGTCGTACGCCTCGGTCGCGGACGCCCACCAGCCGGTGCCGGACGCGTCGCCGCGGTCGGTCGTGCCCTCGCCCGTGAGACGTTCGGTGAGGTAGTCGTGGGGGAGGCGTACGGCCTCGGTCGCGCGCACGGCCTCCGGCTCGTGCTCGGCGAGCCACGCCCACTTCGTGACCGTGAAGGAGGCGGCCGGCACCAGGCCGGTGCGCTCCGCCCAGAACTTCGCGCCGCCCAGCTCCTCCGTCAGCCGGCGGGCCTGCGGGGCCGAGCGCACGTCGTTCCACAGCAGCGCCGGGCGCACCGGTTCGCCGCGTCCGTCCAGCGTCACGAGCCCGTGCTGCTGCCCGCCGATGGACACGGCAGCCGCTTCGCGCGCCGCGTCACCGCACTGGCGCAGGGCCTCGTGCAGGGCCTCCCACCACTGGCGCGGGTCGCTCTCCCGGCCGGCGCCGGAGGTCACCGTGTGCGGTGCCTGGCCGCTCGCGACGACCTGGCCGGTGGCCGCGTCGACGACCAGCACCTTGGTGGACTGGGTGGACGTGTCCACGCCGACGACGAGCGGACCCTCGGCTGCTGACATCGGGATCTCCCTAACTTTTTCCGCGGCTCCGCGGGATCTGACTTCCCAGAGATGCCTCCGCATACTAATTTGTAAACGGCCATGACGAAATAGTCTGCAAGCAAGGAGCCGCGGCAATGAGCTACCAGCCCACCCCCGAGGACAAGTTCACTTTCGGTCTGTGGACCGTCGGCTGGCAGGGACGCGACCCGTTCGGTGACGCCACGCGGCGTGCCCTGGACCCGGTCGAGACGGTGCAGCGCCTGGCCGAGCTGGGCGCGCACGGCGTGACCTTCCACGACGACGACCTGATCCCCTTCGGATCCTCCGACAGCGAGCGCGAGGAGCACATCAAGCGCTTCCGCCAGGCCCTGGACGCCACCGGCATGAAGGTGCCGATGGCCACCACCAACCTCTTCACGCACCCCGTCTTCAAGGACGGCGCGTTCACCGCGAACGACCGCGACGTGCGCCGCTACGCGCTGCGCAAGACCATCCGCAACATCGACCTGGCCGCCGAGCTGGGCGCGAAGACCTACGTCGCCTGGGGCGGGCGCGAGGGCGCGGAGTCCGGCGCCGCCAAGGACGTGCGCGTGGCCCTGGACCGGATGAAGGAGGCCTTCGACCTCCTCGGCGAGTACGTCGTCGAGCAGGGCTACGACCTGCGCTTCGCCATCGAGCCCAAGCCGAACGAGCCGCGCGGCGACATCCTGCTGCCCACCGTCGGGCACGCGCTGGCCTTCATCGAGCGCCTGGAGCGCCCGGAGCTGTACGGCGTCAACCCCGAGGTCGGTCACGAGCAGATGGCGGGCCTGAACTTCCCGCACGGCATCGCCCAGGCGCTGTGGGCGGGCAAGCTCTTCCACATCGACCTCAACGGTCAGTCCGGCATCAAGTACGACCAGGACCTGCGCTTCGGCGCCGGTGACCTGCGCTCGGCGTTCTGGCTGGTCGACCTGCTGGAGAGCGCCGGCTACGAGGGCCCCAGGCACTTCGACTTCAAGCCCCCGCGCACCGAGGACCTCGACGGCGTGTGGGCGTCGGCCGCGGGCTGCATGCGCAACTACCTGATCCTCAAGGAGCGTGCGGCCGCGTTCCGCGACGACCCCGAGGTCCAGCAGGCCCTGCGCGACTCCCGTCTGGACCAGCTGGCCCAGCCCACCGCCGCCGACGGCCTGCAGGCCCTGCTCGCCGACCGTGCGGCGTTCGAGGACTTCGACGCCGACGCGGCCGCCGACCGCGGCATGGCCTTCGAGCGCCTCGACCAGCTGGCCATGGACCACCTGCTCGGCGCCCGCGGCTGACGGCACGCGCGCGTGGGTGCATCCGGACCGGACCCCTCCGGTGCCCTCACGCGCGCCGTTCGCCACGTACGCGCGTGTACTGATCGCCACGTACGCGCGTGTGCGGCTCACCACGTAGGCGCGTGTGCGGCTCGCACGTACGCGGGTGTGCCGTCGGGACGTACGCGCGTGTGTGCCGTCGAGCACGCCGAGTCGGGACCTCCGTGGGGAGTACGCCGGAATGATGCCGTCCATGACATGAGTCGGTATCAACTTCCGTTCAGGGGTCGCGCGTCGGCGCGTCCACCACGACCCTGGACGCCATGGCCATGCCGCCCGTACCGCCCAAGCCGCCCGGCCCGCCGGGTGACACGCCGCCTCCGAGCGGCTTCGGACCGCCTTCCCCGGGCTTCGGCCCCGATCACGACGCGGGAGGCGGCGGCCGGCCGCCGTCCGAGCCGCCCCCCGCGCCGCCCGGCCCTCCCGACGGCCCCGGAAGGCGCAGGAACCCACTCTTCGCCGTACTGGCGCTGCTGGTCGCCGCCGCAGTCGTCGTCGCCGTGGTGCTGACGACCTCCGGGAACGGCGACTCGCCCGACGGCGACGCGCCGGCGGGCACGGGCTCCTCGCCCACGCCCTCGCTCCGTCCGCCGAGCGGGCTGCCCAGCGGATTCCCGACCGAGCTGCCGTCCCAGCTGCCCAGTGGGCTGCCGAGCGGGCTGCCGTCCCAGCTGCCGAGCGGACTGCCGACTGTGCTGCCGAGCGATCTCGAGTCCCTCCTGCCGTCTTCGGAGGAACTGCTCCCGTGAGCCTGCCGTCGTGCGGCACGCGCGCGTGAAGTCGCGTGCCGCACGCGCTTCGCCGCATCGCGCGTGGGCCCCTGCGCCGCATCGCGCGTGACGGCGTGTGCGGCACGCGCGCGTGCCGCACACGCCCACCGTCGTCGCCCGGCCCGTGCCGCCCGGCCCGTCGTCACCGGCCGGCTGTCACAACCCCTTCGGCAGGCGCACGTACGTCACCTTCGTCTCGATGCCGCTGTCGACCAGCCGGCCCCGGGCGTCGAACGCGTCCGCCCCGTCCGTCATCCCGAAGTCGTTGTCGTTGATCAGGGCGAGCGTGTCGCGGTTCACGAGCGCGACGCCCTCGATCTTGCCGGGCACTCCGGCGACCGTGCCGAGGTCGACGACCAGCCGCTTGGAGAGCACCGGGACGCCCGCGGCCGCCGGGTCCGCCAGCTGTTCCAGCGACGGCGACGTCGCCCCGTCGTCCCAGCGGCCGCCCAGGATGTCCGCCTTGCGGTCCAGCCGCACCAGGTGCAGGCGGGCGGCCTTGTCGGTCCGTTCCTCGACCAGCAGCCGGTCACCGCCCACCGCGACGACCGAGGAGATCTTGAGCTCGGAGGCGTCGTCCTCGCTCGGGTCGACCACCGTCACCGGGTCGAAACGGTACGCGTACTCGGCGGTGACCGCCTTCTTCTTCGGCGAGAAGCGCAGCAGGCGCACCGTGCGCGAGGCCTCGCCGGCGTCCTTGTCCGGCAGCGACAGCGGGCTCTGCATCGCCAGCACCAGATCGCCGCCCGGTAGCTGTGCGAGCCCTTCGAATCCGCGGTTGACCTTGCGGTGCAGCAGCACCCCGGGCAGCGCCTCCACCACCGGGTGGTCGGCGCCCGTCAGGTTCAGGCCCTCGGGCACGTAACGGGTGAGGACCTTCCCGCGCGCGGAGACGTGGACGAGCGAGGGCCCGTACTCGTCGACGAGCCAGAAACTGCTGTCCGCCGCCGGCACGACGCCCTCGGTGTCCAGCCCGTTCGGATCGAACGGCAGTGGCGTCCTCGCGTCGTAGGAGTACGGCGCCTCGTCGCGTTCCGCCTGGTTCGACAGGCCCGTCACGGGCTCGCCGGACGAGGTGGTGAGCGGGATCGACCGAAGCACCTTCACCGTGTCCCCGGACACCTTGATCCGGACGATCGCCGGATCGAAACCGGGCACGGGG
Source organism: Streptomyces sp. NPDC051051 (assembly GCF_040682975.1). Taxonomy (NCBI): domain Bacteria; kingdom Bacillati; phylum Actinomycetota; class Actinomycetes; order Kitasatosporales; family Streptomycetaceae; genus Streptomyces; species Streptomyces sp. NPDC051051. The sequence goes on along the minus strand of NZ_JBFBCB010000013.1, from coordinate 126,790 downwards.
AACGTCCGGCGCTTCGTGCCGTCCACCTTGATCTGGCCGTTGGGGCCGCGGTCGGTGACCGTCCAGTACTCGCCCTTGCGGCCCGCCGGGTGGATGTCGCTGCCGATGCCGCCGAGGTCCACGCCCCGGTCCTCGGCGACGGTGCCCGGCAGAAGCGCGTTGCTGAACGTCCCGAGCGGGATGTCGCCGAGCGTCGCCGTCGAGATCACGCGCGCCTCCCCGGACCGCCTGTGGGCGGACGCCGGGCCGGCGGTGGCGAGGGCGGCCAGCACGGTGAGCGGTACGACCGCCGCGACGCAGCGGTGGACCGCGCGTCGACCGGTGGCATGCGGGGACATCGAGCCTCCTGAGGAGCATCTGTGGTGACAGCGGACAGAGTCGGTTCACCCGCGGAACACCGTGCGACGCCCCGGTGAACGCGTGCCGTCGGCCGACCGTCGGTCCGGCCCGCCCGCCTCCACCGGAGCGGCCCCCGCCTCAGGAAGGCTCTTCCTCCCCGTCGGACCCGACGGCGGCCAGGGCCGTCGCCGGGTCCCGGGCCGCGTCCCCGGCGGGCACCCAGCGCCCGCGCTCCTTGCGATACGGCCACCAGCGGCCGTCCCGCCCCAGACGCAGCTGACCGGCCGACCCGACCACCGTCCACCGGTTGCCCCGCGCCCGCAGCGCCGGCCGCTCGTCCTGCGCCCAGGCGGCGTCCAGGGCGGCACGCGCGCGTGCGAGAGCCTCGCCCTCGACGGCCCACTCCTCCTCGAGCACCGCCAGGGCGGCCCGGCCCCCGATGCGCCAGGCCCGGACGGCCAGCTCCAGTTGCTCCCGGCCACGCCCGGAACCGGCGGCGAGCCGGTCCGACACGGGGCGCGGCGTCCCGGGGACCGCCCGCCGCCAGCCGCACCGCGTCCTCACCGACCGTCAGCGCTCCGGCCGGAGACCGCTGTTCCGTCCCGCCGCGCAGAGCCTCCGCGAGCAGGGCCCGGGCCCGTAGGGCCGTACGGGCGGCCAAGAGCTCCAGGGCGGCCGGCTCCACCTCCCCGGTGGGCGGCACCCCGGTGTCCAAGGAGGGTGGCACGCCGGGGTGTTCGGGCAGGTCGGGAACGGAGGGCAACGGAGGCAGGACATGCCCGGCGAGGTACGCCTCCAGTGCGTCCACGCCCTCCTGCGGGACGGGCGCGGTCTCGGCCGGTGCCGCGGCGGTGCTGCGGGCCTGGAGGTCGGCGAGGAGGGCCCGTTCGGCGCCGCCGCGCAGGAGCAGCAGGACGAACGGATCCTCGTCGAGCAGCCGTGCCACCTGGTAGCACAGGGCCGTCGTATGGCCGCAGTGGTCCCACGCGCCGCAGCCGCATTCCGCCTCCAGGTCGCCCGGCCCCGGCAGCAGGTCGACACCCGCCGTCCCCGCGTCCTCGACCAGGTGCGGCGGCAGCTCACGGTCGAGCAGCGCGGCCACATGACCGGCCCGCTCCACGGCCAGGTCCAGGAACCGGTCCCACTGGCCGTCCGTCAGGACCTCGAGCAGCACATCGGCCCGGTGTCCCGTGCCGTCACGGTCCTTGACGACGGCCGTGACCCGCCCCGGCCGCACCGACACGGCGCCCACCGCTCCCGCGCGCGCGAGCCTGCGGCCCGTCCGCACCTGCTCCCCGTCCAGCGCCCCGTCCTCCAGGGCGGCCAGCCAGGCCCGCCCCCACCACGACTGCGCGAAACCCTTCCCCCGTGCGGGAGGCAGCGCCTGAAAAGTGCGTTCCCGCTCGCCGTCGTACGCGTTCACCGCGTTCCCCCTCGCAGTTCCACCAGTTCGGCCAGTTCGGCGTCCGACAGCTCCGTGAATCCCGCCTCTCCGGAGCCGAGCACGGCGTCGGCGAGTTCGCGCTTGCGGCGCAGCATCTCGGCGATGCGGTCCTCGACCGTGCCCTCCGCGATCAGCCGGTGCACCTGCACCGGCCGGGTCTGTCCGATGCGGTGGGCCCGGTCGGTGGCCTGCGCCTCGACGGCCGGGTTCCACCAGCGGTCGTAGTGCACGACGTGCTCCGCGCGCGTCAGGTTGAGTCCGGTCCCGGCGGCCTTGAGCGACAACAGGAACACGGGCACCTCGCCGTCCTGGAAGCGCGCCACCATGGCCTCGCGCTCCGCGACGGGCGTCCCGCCGTGCAGGAACCGGGTCGGCACGCCCCGCGCGGCCAGATGGCGTTCGAGAATCCGTGCCATGCGCACGTACTGCGTGAACACCAGGACGCTCGCCCCCTCGGCGAGGATCGTGTCGAGCAGCTCGTCCAGCAGTTCGAGCTTCCCGGAGCGCCCGGCGGTCCTCGGCCGTTCCTCCTTGAGGTACTGCGCCGGGTGGTTGCAGATCTGCTTGAGGCCGGTCAGGAGCTTCACGACCAGCCCGCGCCGTGCCATGTCGTCCGCCTCGGCGACCGCCGCGAGCGTCTCGCGCACCACGGCTTCGTACAGGCCCGCCTGTTCCCTGGTCAGGGACACCGGGTGATCGGTCTCGGTCTTGGGCGGCAGCTCGGGCGCGATACCCGGGTCCGACTTGCGGCGGCGCAGCAGGAACGGGGTCACGAGCCGGGCGAGCCGCTCGGCCGCGGCCGGGTCCCCGCCTTCCTCGACCGCCCGGGCGTACCGGGTACGGAACGTGCCCAGCCGGCCCAGCAGTCCGGGGGTCGTCCAGTCCAGGATCGCCCACAGTTCCGACAGGTTGTTCTCGACCGGCGTTCCCGTGAGCGCCACACGCGCGCGTGCCCCGATCGTGCGCAGTGCCCGCGCGGTCTCCGCGTACGGGTTCTTCACGTGCTGCGCCTCGTCCGCCACCACCAGCCCCCAGGGCACCTCGCCCAGCCGGCCCGCGTCCATGCGCAGGGTGCCGTAGGTGGTGAGGACGAACTCCCCGTCTGCCGGGTCCGCGAGATCGCGGCGCGGCCCGTGGAAGCGGCGCACGGGTGTGCCGGGGGCGAACTTCTCGATCTCCCGCTGCCAGTTGCCCATGAGGGACGTCGGGCAGACCACCAGCGTGGGACCGGCTGCCGAGGGGTCCGTCCGGCGGTGCAGGTGGAGGGCGATCAGCGTGACGGTCTTGCCGAGGCCCATGTCGTCGGCCAGGCAGCAGCCGACCCCCAGGGACGTGTTCCTGACCAGCCAGCCGAGGCCGCGTCGTTGGTAGTCGCGCAGCGTCGCGTGGAGTGCGGCGGGCTGTTCCACCGGTTCCTGGTCCTGCGGGCGCGCCAGACGCTCCCGCAGGACCGCGAGCCATCCCGTGGGTCGGACCTCGACGCGGCGGCCGTCGACCTCCGTGGATCCGGTCAGAGCGGCGGCGAGCGCGTCGACCGGGGGCACCTCGCGGTCCTGCCGGGCGTGAGCGCGACGCACCTCCCGGAGGTCGATCAGCACCCACCGGTCGCGCAGCCGCACGAGCGGCCGGTTCGCCTCGGCGAGGCGGTCCAGCTCGTCGCGCGTGAGGTGCTGGTCGCCCAGCGCGAACCACCAGCTGAGGGTGAGGAGCGCGTCCGCGGACAGGGACGACGGCGTGTCCGAGGCGGCCCGGTCCGGTCCGGTGACGTCGTCGGGCGGGCCCACCACCGCGCGGGTGGTGAGCGTGCGGGCCAGTTCCCTGGGCCAGTGCACCGCGACTCCCGCCGCTGCCAGCGCCCGCGATCCTTCTCCCAGGAGTTCCGCTACCTCCTCGTCGACCAGATCGACGGCGTCCGGGACGGCCGCCGACAGCAGGGGCGTGAGCGCGGGCCACGCGCGGGCGGCACGGCGCAGGGCGAGGAGCGCGTCCCTGCGCGCGCGTGGGCCGAACGCCGGCCGGCCGGCACCGGAGCCCTGCCAGATCTCGGAGGCGTCCGCGAGGAGCCCGGGATCACTCACGCTGTGCACCTGCGGCACGGCGCGGAAGGACGGTGCCGCTTCCTCTGCACCCGGGGCGAGCCCCGAGACCTCGATCCGCAGCGAGACCCGTACACCGGCGTCGTGGCCGGCCGCCACGTCGGCGGCCCAGGCCCGCAACTGCGGCACGTGCAGTGGCCCCGGCGCCGCGTAGGCCGGTCCGCCCGTCAGGAGCGGCGCGGCGGGGGAGCGGGGGAGGGTGTCCGCGACCGCGTCCAGGAAGGCCCGCAGCAGCCGCTCCTGGTCCGGCAGCCGCAGGGGCGGGACGTGGTCCAGCGGTAGGGCGTGCGCCTCGGGAGGCATGGCGGCGGCCAGCCGGCGCACCCGCTCGACGTCGTCCGGCCCCAGGGGGCCCGCGCGCCAGGCGTCGTGATCGTCCGAGGAGAGACCGGGCAGCAGCAGCCCGCGCGCGGTGAACTCGAGGGCCGTCAGAGCCGCCGCGCCCCAGAAGGCGACCGCCCGGTGCGCCTCGCGAACGGCACGCGCGCGGGTGAGGACGGGCAGGGCCTCGTGCACCGGCAGCAGCACGGCCGGTACGCGGACCAGTGCCACGCCCGCACCGGAGGGCCGGACGACGGACAGGTCCTCCAGCGAGCCCGACCCGGGGGCGGGCGGGATCTCGCCGTCGTGCTGCCAGAAGGCGAAGCGGCCGGTGCGCGCGGGGACGCCGGGCACGAACAGGGCGGGCCGACGCGCCAGTTCCACGATCTCGGACGGCGTTCCCGCGGAAACCCACTGCACGGAGAAGTCCACTCCTCAAATTTGACTACTGATGTCGGCGGCCGAGGGTACAGCACTCCGCCACCAGACGCGTGCCACCGCCGGAAGGGCTCCCGGGGGATGCGCGGTCGAGGGGTCTCAGGGGCATCTCGGGGTGGACGTCAGGGACGTCTCAGGGCTGATGCTGGAACCGGGCGCCGCACAGAGCCGTTCTCACACCAGAGAGCGGCAGTAGCCGCGGAGGAGGCGACGCACATGTCGAAGAACGCGAAGATCGCCGCAGGGGGTGTGGCCGTAGGGCTCCTGCTGCTGATCTGGCTGCCCTGGTGGGCGGCTCTGCTGATCGTGCTGGGAGTTCCGGCCGTGGCGTACCTCGCGCTGGACCCCTCACAGCGGCGCAGGCTGCGCCGGGTCACGCGCAAGGAGATCGGCCGCTGATCCGCGGGGGCCGCGTCGCGGCCCCCGCCGTGCGGCATGCGTGCGGGCTCAGCTGGGCCGTACGGCCATCTTGTCGAGCGCCTCGAGCAGGCCGGGCAGTTCGGGCCCCCGCCCGACCGGCAGCACCTCTCCCGGTTCGTCGTCGAGCAGGACGAAGGCGATGTCGTCGGTGCGGGCCACCAGTGACCAGCCGGGGCCGTCCGCGCGCAGCGTGCGCGCGTCACCCGGAGCGAACGAGGAGCGCACGCGCCCCAGCGGAGGCGGTGTCTCCGCGTAGGCGCGGACCTCCGCGAGGACACGTCGGACACCACCGTGCCCCGCCGGGGTGTCCCTGCTGCTTCCTTCCCCGCCGTCGGCCGGCTCGGCCGCCTCCGCCCCTTCCGGTGCGGGCGCGAACTCGGCGTCGTCGATCTGCTCCCGCCACAGCGCCCACTGGAGCGCGATCTCGTCGGCTCCCAGCCGCCGCTGCGCGGGGCCCCAGGTGGTCGTGTCCGGCGGGCGCAGGGCGGGGCCGTCCGTCGCCTCCGGCCCGGGGTCGTGAGGCGCCGGCACGCCGGGCGCCGCGACGGCCACCGCCAGGGGCCAGCCTGGCAGGGCGGCGACCATCGTCCGCTCGTCGGGCGACAGGTCGTACTCCATGCCGCAGTCCCACGACGCGATGGCGACGGCCACCAGCGACACGTCGTCGATGACGACCGTCCACCGGGCGCCCTCACCGTCCTGGCCCAGCACCAGGCCGTAGCCGTCGGCGAGCGGCGCGAGACCGAGCGCCGCGCAGGCCTCCGGGTAGTCGTCGCCCAGCACGCTCGGGAACTTCGCCGGCGTCAGCAGCACCGCCGTGAGCACGTAGAGCGCATCGTCCGCGGCGGCGACGGTGTCCTCCTCCGTCCCTGCCATCCCAGCCTCCCCATCGGTTCGTCCGTCGGCGCGCACCCTAGTGCGGCGAGAAGGCGCTTGTCACGACTCCCCGACCTGCCCGGAGCTGCAGTTTTCCGACCGGACGGGGGCGAATCGCCCTCTGGCCGCCGACAGCGTCACGCCGACGACAGCCCGAGAAGGGCCCGCGCCACCGTCCGCGGTGATTCGTCGCGCTCACGCGCGAGCGCGATCACCGCCCGGCACGCCAGCTCGTTGACCCCGAAGGACAGCGCCTCGGGGGACACCCAGCCCGCCACCTCCTCGATCCCGTCCTGATCGTCCTCCGCGCACGCCGCCACGTACGCGGCGGCCGCCTCGAACAGGTTGGGCGCGCGCTTCGTGCCGGACCCCCGCGGATCCCCGGCGGAGCGCGACTCGCCCGGACGCGGCCGCCCGCGCGCGGCGCCGAGAAACCGCTCCCAGACCCTGCGGACCGAGTCGAACATCGCCGACCGCCTTCCCCTTGTCCGTTGTGCCGACCGAGCGTTCATCAGCTGTCACTCAGAGTAGAGTCGGAGCTTCGGCGGCAGAAGGGGGACGGAGCGGTGAAGCGCTACGAGCGGCTCGAACGGATCCGGCGCATGGACCCTGTGACGGAGGCCTCCGAGATCTACCGGCTGACCGTCGCCCACGAGTTCCCCTGGGACGTCACCCGGGCCCTGGAACTCGCCCTCTACCGCACCTACGCGGTGCCGAGCATCGGCCGTCTGCTCGCCCGCACGGCGGAACTCACGGAGCGCTCGCAGAAACGCTACGACGACACCGCACTGCTCCTCGACGCCGTCGTCGAGCACGGATTCGACAGCGAACAGGGCCGAACGGCCGTCCGCCGCATCAACCGCATGCACCGCAGCTACGACATCAGCGACGACGACATGCGTTACGTGCTCTGCACGTTCGTGGTCGTGCCCAAGCGCTGGATCGACACCTACGGATGGCGCAGGCTGTCCCGCCACGAGATCGTCGCCTCCAGCGTCCACTACCGCACCCTCGGACACCGGATGGGCATCAAGGACGTTCCCTCGTCCTACGAGGAGTTCGAGGCCTGCCTCGACGCCTACGAGGAGGCCCACTTCGCCTGGGACGAGGAGGCACGGGCGGTCTCGGACGCCACCCTCGACCTGATGGCCTCCTGGTACCCGAGGCCGCTCGCCCCCGTGCTGCGCACCGCCACCCTCGCCCTGCTGGACGAACCGCTCCTGCGGGCCTTCCGGTACACCCCGCCCGCCCCCGCCACGCGCGCGCTGGTCCGTCGGGCCGTACGCGCGCGTGGACGTGCCGTCCGGCTCCTCCCGCCGCGCCGCGCACCGCACTTCGCGCGCCAGAACCGGGAGATCAGGAGTTACCCGGACGGCTACCGCCTCGAGCAGTTGGGCACCCGGCCGACGCCCGGACTGCGAGGCTGCCCCGTGCGGCACGGTGACGGCTCAGCCGGCCGGTGACGTCGGCGTTTCGCGCAGCCAGGTGAGTTCGGCCCGCGACGTCGCCCGCGCGACGGTCGGTGCACCCGCCGGAACAGGTCGTCCGACTCCTCCATGAGCAGAGCCCGTCCGCCGTCGTGGAAGAAGCTCGCCGGCTCCTCGAGGAAGGCCGGTCGGCGGCGCGACACCGCTGCCCGGGCCGGGGCGCCGTCGGGCTGCGACGAGGGTCCCGACCGGTCATGCGGGAGATCCGCACGGGGCTCGACAAGGCCGAGCGCGTCTGCCCGCAAGGCGAGTCGAGCGGCCCGCCCGACGGGGCCGACGCCCTGAGGGCGTCGGACGTGCGGGTCGAGACCGCGCCGGCCGCCGGGTACCACGTCATGGTCGACGACCCCGGCACCTTCGTGAAGGCGGCCGCCGGAGACGCGTGGGCCTCAGCCCTCGCGCACGGCCAGCGCCAGGAACCGGGCGTCCTCGTCGACGTACGACGTCATGCGCCATCCCGAACCCGCCAGCAGCGGCCGCAGGTTCGGCTCGGCGCGCAGGTCGTCCGGAGTGACGCTGCGGCCCTGGCGTGCCGCGAGGGCCGCCCTGCCGATCGGATGGAAGAGGGCCAGCGCGCCGCCGGGACGGACCACCCGCGCCAGTTCGCGCAGGTTCCGTGAAGGGTCGGGCAGGTGGGCGACGAGACCGGCGGCGAACACCGCGTCGAGCGAACCGGAGCGCAGGGGGAGCGCGGTGACATCGGCGAGCAGCAGCCGCCCGGCACGGTCACGTCCGGCCCGCGCGGCGGCTTCCAGCATCGCCGGGGTCAGATCCGCCCCGACGACCACCCCGGAGGGTCCCACGGCGTCGCGCAGTGGTGGCAGGGCCCGTCCGGTGCCGCAGCCCGCGTCGAGCACGCGGTCGCCCTCGCGCAGACCGAGTTCCGTGACCGCGGTCGCGTAGGCGGGGGCGTCGTCGGGGAACCGGCTGTCCCAGTCCGCGGCGCGCGGGGTGAAGAACTCCTGGACGTGTGTGTGGTCGTCGCTCATGGTCCGCATGATCCCTCACCGGCGGGGAGACCGTCGCTGCGTACACGTTCGGGCGAGAGGCGATCACCCCGGCTCGTTTTCGTGTCATATTGCGGCAGCTTTCGAAATGCGCCCCCTTTGTGCTTCCGTGCCCCGGCTGGCGTCCCCGAGCCATGGGACACCTGGACCACGCCGCCTTCGGCTGGCTGACCCCCGTGCTCTCGTACGCGATGGCCCGCATCGGCGCCGCCCTCGGGCTGCGCTGCACCGTCCGTGCGCTGGGCGCGACCGGGCGCTCGCGCCGCAACCGGCTCGTCACGGCGGCATCGTCGATCGGCACCGGCATCTGGACCATGCACTTCGTGGCCATGCTCGGGTTCGGCGTCGGCGGTACCGACATCCGCTACGACGTCCCCCTCACCGTGCTGAGCCTCCTGGTCGCCATGGTCGTCGTCTGCGCCGGCGTGTTCGCCGTCGGCCACAGCCGGGACCGCACGCGCGCGTTGCTGATCGGCGGGCTCACCACCGGGCTCGGCGTGGCGAGCATGCACTACCTGGGCATGGCGGCGGTGGACTGCACGGCGACGTCACCTACGACCCGATGCTCGTCGGACTCTCCGTCGCCATCGCCGTCCTCGCGGCGACCGCGGCGCTCTGGGCGGCCCTCAACACCAAGTCGCCGGTCGCGGTCACCCTCGCCTCCCTCGTGATGGGAGCGGCGGTCAGCAGCATGCACTGCACCGGGATGTTCGCGGTCCACGTCCAGGTCACGCCCTCGCCCGAGACCCCGCCCGGCGCCACGGCGATGCAGTTCGTCTTTCCCCTCGCCGTGGGTCTCGGGTCGTACCTCTTCCTGCTCCCGGCCTTCGTCGCGCTGTCGCCCACCGCGGGGGAACGCGAGGCGTCCGCCTCCGCCCAGTGGACGGAGAGCACCGTCGGCCTTCAGCAGGCCCGGACCGTATGACGGGACCGGACCTCCACCTGCGCGCCACTGACGAACGAGGAGGCCATGCGCAGACCCCGGACGACCCCACGGACGGCGCCCGCACACCGACCCCCGTACGCGGGCGCCGCGCCCACGCCGGACGGTCGAGGACCACGCGCGCGTGGAGGTGCGACAGCTCCCGGAGGCCTTCGTCGAAGGAACCGCCGTCGCGGACCTCACCCACCTGCTCGCCGAACTCGTCGAGAACACGGATGCACACCGCCCGGATCCTCGACTCCGTGAGCTGAGGGAGGCCGCCCTTCGCGTCAGTCCGCCACGGCCCTCTGCGCCAGGACCTTCTCGATCCCGACGCGGACCAGCAGTTCGCCCGGGACGCCGTTGCGGGCGCCGAACGCCTCGGCCCGGTCCTCTCCCATGTACCGGGCCGCGATACGGGTCGCCCACAGCCGCACCTGGTCGAGGTCCTCCGAGATCCGGGCGCGTCCCTGCAGCACCACGAAGTCGAACGGCGGCCGGTCGTCGTCCACGCACAGGGCGACCCGGCCGTCCCGCGCCAGATTGCGCCCCTTCACCGTCTCCTTACCGGTGTTGAACACCACCTCGTCCCCGTCGAGCAGGAACCAGACGGGTGCCACGTGCGGGCTTCCGTCGGCCCGTACCGTCGACAGCTTCGCGGTACGGGTGCCCTGCGAGACGAACGCCCGCCATTCCTCGTCGGTCATCTTCTGTGCCATGCCCCCATCCTCCTTGCCCGGCGGCCGGAGGTGGGGAAGGCTGGCGGACGGACCTGTCGGCCAGGCGGGAACACCACACGGGGAAACGTCACGGGGAGACGGATCATGGCGCAGAAGCAGAGCCTGGGGTGGCTGCTGGACGACCTGACCGAGCGGGTCGAACAAGTGCACCACGCGCTGGTCCTGTCCAACGACGGGCTGGTGGCGGGCGCCAGCACGGGACTGCGCAGGGAGGACGCCGAGCACCTCGCAGCCGTCTCGTCCGGACTGCACAGCCTCGCCAAGGGATCCGGCCGTCACTTCGGCGTCGGCGAGGTGCGCCAGACGATGGTCGAGTTCGACGACGCGGTGCTGTTCGTCACGGCTGCCGGCAGCGGCAGCTGTCTCTGCGTGCTCAGCACGGCCGAGGCCGACATGGGACAGATCGCCTACGAGATGGCCCTGCTCGTCAATCGCGTCGGAGAACACCTCACCGTCGACGCACGCCGACCCGGCAGCGACCCCTACCCGCATCTCTGACCTGCGTGTTCGCTTTCCCCTGTGGAGTTATCCACAGGCCGCCAAGAATTTCGCGAAGACGGCTACGGTTTTTCCCGAGGCCACCGCGGACGGCGCGGGGCCCTTCACTCCACGGGGGAGACCGACCATGTCAGGCAACACCGTCGCGCCACCGCACACCCTCTCCTGCGCTTACAGCCGTGCGGCACGGGAACTGGGCCTCAAGCGAAGCCAGTTCGATCTCGCCGTGCACCTCGGACGCATCAGGACCGTGCCCGACGACGGAGGCGGGGGCCGACGGGTGGCCCACGCCGAGATCGACCGCCTGCGCGCGGCGCCCGGCTTTCCCGACACCCTGACCAGGAGCGTCGAGGCCGTCGGCACCACCGAGGCGGCAGCCGTCATGCGGGTGCCTCCGAGCCGGTTCACCCGCCTGGCGCGGATGGGGTTCCTGGTGCCCGTGACGTTCTACCTGAATCGCTACCGTGCCGTCGTATGGCTCTATCTCGCCGATGAACTGCGGCAGTTCGCCGCCGACGAGGACAACGCGACCCTGCTGACGGGCCGCGCGCCCGAGGGGATGCGGGACCAGTTGGCCGCGGGACTGGACCTACGGGCCCGGAACTGGCGCGGGCGGCACCTCGGATCCCTGCTCCGGCAGGCCGAGGGGCCCTGGCAGCGGGCGGGCGCCCTGGCCGCCCTCCTGGACCCGGCACAGGTCGCCGACATCGCCAGGGACCCCTACGAACGCTCCCACCTGAACCGCTTCCGGCCCGGACCGCCGACGTACAGTGCCCCGGGTTCACCGGCAGCGCAACTGGCGGAGAGGATCACGACGGCGGCCGACCCCGACGAGATCGCCTGGCTGCGCTCCGACCTGACGCACGCCCTCGAACTGGCCCGCGCGCACCGACCGGCACCACGACCCACCGAGAAGCCCGCCCCACCGCGGCCGGCCGGGAAACGGGAACCGGCCCCGCGGACCGAGCGGCCCAGGACCGGACTCCTGGGCCGGCTGCTCCGCAGAAGCGTCCGAGACGCCGGAGCCTACAGCTTCCGGAACAGGCCCTCCTGCACGACGGACACCAGCAGCCGCCCCTGAAGGTCGTAGATCCGCCCGCGGGCCAGACCGCGACCCCCGATCGCGACGGGCGACTCCTGGTCGTAGAGGAACCACTCGTCCGCGCGGAAGGGCCGGTGGAACCACATCGCGTGGTCCAGGGACGCCATGTCGAAGTTCCGGGGCCCCCAAAGCGGTTCGACCGGAAGACGCACGGCGTCCAGGAGAGTCATGTCACTGGCGTACGTCAGGGCGCAGGTGTGCACCAGCGGATCGTCACCCAGCGGACCGACGGCACGCATCCAGACCGCACTGCGCGGCTCGGCGTCCTTGATCTCCTCGGAGCTCCAGCGCAGCCGGTCCGCGTACCGGATGTCGAAGGGCTGCCGACGCGCCATCCGCTCCAACTGCTCCGGGAGCGCGCCCAGATGTGCCCGGACCTCATCGGTGACCGTCGGCAGGGACTCCGGATCCGGTACCTCGCGGGCCGGCGGCAGCTGGTGCTCGAAGGGACCTTCCTCAGGCTGGTGAAAGGAGGCGGTGAGATTGAAGATCGTGCGCCCCTGCTGCACCGCGGTGACCCGGCGGGTCGTGAACGACCGCCCGTCCCGTACCCGTTCGACCTGGTACACGATCGGCACCCCCGGCCGGCCCGGCCGCAGGAAGTACGCGTGCAGCGAGTGCACGGGCCGATCGCCCTCTGTCGTCCGGCCGGCCGCCACCAACGCCTGGCCGGCGACCTGCCCACCGAAGACCCGCTGCAGCGACTCCTGCGGGCTGCGGCCGCGGAAGATGTTGACCTCGATCTGCTCGAGGTCCAGCAGGTCCACGAGCCTCTCGGCCGGATTCGTCATGTGTGTGCTTCTCCTGTACCGCGACTGCCTCGTCCTGTGCTCACAACTGGCCGACGTCGGTGACGCGGACCACCGCGCGACCCTCGGCGTCCGACGCCGCCAGGTCGACCTCCGCGCTGATGCCCCAGTCGTGATCGTCGTTCGGGTCGTCGAAGATCTGACGGACCCGCCACAGCCCGTGCTGCGACTCCTCCTTGATGACCAGCAGCCTGGGACCGCGGGCGTCCGGACCGGTGCCGAGGTCGTCGTACTCGTCCCAGTACTTGTCCATCGCCTCGCCCCACGCGTCGGCGTCCCAGCCGGACTCACCGTCCATCTCGCCCAACTCGTCGACGTGATCGAGGGCGGCGAGTTCGACACGGCGGAACATCGCGTTGCGGACGAGGACACGGAAGGCACGCGCGTTGGCGGTGACGGGCTTGACCTCGTCGGCCTTCTCCTGGGCCTCCTCGGCGGTCATCTCCTCCGGGTTGGCCAGCTGCTCCCATTCGTCCAGCAGACTGGAGTCGACCTGCCGCACCATCTCGCCGAGCCACTCGATCAGATCCTGCAGGTCCTCCGACTTCAGGTCGTCCGGGACCGTGTGATCGAGCGCCTTGTAGGCGCTCGCCAGGTAGCGCAGCACGATGCCCTCGGTGCGGGCCAGCTCGTAGTGCGACACCAGCTCGGTGAACGACATCGCCCGCTCGTACATGTCACGGATCACCGACTTCGGCGACAGCGGATGGTCACCCACCCACGGGTGACTCCTGCGGTACGTGTCGTACGCGTGGAACAGCAGCTCCTCCAGCGGCTTCGGGTACGTGATGTCCTGGAGACGCTCCATGCGCTCCTCGTACTCCACGCCGTCCGACTTCATCGCGGCGACCGCCTCGCCGCGCGCCTTGTTCTGCTGGGCCGCGAGGATCTGCCGCGGGTCGTCCAGCGTGGACTCCACGACGGAGACCATGTCGAGCGCGTACGACGGCGACTCCGGGTCCAGCAGCTCGAACGCGGCCAGCGCGAAGGTGGACAGCGGCTGGTTCAGCGCGAAGTCCTGCTGGAGGTCCACCGTCAGGCGCACGACGCGGCCCGTGGCGTCCGGCTCGTCGAGCTTCTCCACGATCCCGCCGTCCAGCAGCGAACGGTAGATCGCGATCGCGCGCCGGATGTGCCGCAGCTGCTGCTTGCGCGGCTCGTGGTTGTCCTCCAGCAGGTGCCGCATCGCCTCGAAGGCGTTGCCGGGGCGTGCGATGACCGACAGCAGCATCGTGTGCGTGACCCGGAAGCGGGAGGCCAGCGGTTCCGGGTCGGAGGCGATGAGCTTCTCGAAGGTGCTCTCGGTCCAGCCGACGAAGCCCTCGGGCGCCTTCTTGCGGACCACCTTGCGGCGCTTCTTCGGATCGTCGCCCGCCTTCGCGAGCGCCTTCTCGTTCTCGACGACGTGCTCGGGCGCCTGCGCGACCACCAGGCCCGCCGTGTCGAAGCCGGCCCGGCCGGCCCGGCCCGCGATCTGGTGGAACTCACGGGCCCGCAGCGTGCGGACACGGCTGCCGTCGTACTTCGTCAGCGCCGTGAACAGCACGGTGCGGATCGGCACGTTGACGCCGACGCCGAGCGTGTCCGTCCCGCAGATCACCTTCAGCAGGCCGGCCTGGGCGAGCTTCTCCACGAGTCGCCGGTACTTGGGGAGCATGCCGGCGTGGTGCACGCCGATGCCGTGCCGTACGTAACGCGAGAGGTTGCGGCCGAACTTGGTGGTGAAGCGGAAGTTCCCGATCAGCTCGGCGATCCGCTCCTTCTCCTCGCGCGAGCACATGTTGATGCTCATCAGCGCCTGCGCCCGCTCCACCGCCTGAGCCTGGGTGAAGTGCACGATGTACACGGGAGCCTGCTTCGTCTCCAGCAGCTCGGTGAGCGTCTCCGTGAGCGGCGTGAAGCGGTACTCGTAGGACAGCGGTACGGGCCGGGTCGCCGAGCGGACCACCGCGGTGGGCCGGCCGGTGCGCCGGGCGAGGTCCTTCTCGAAGAAGGACACGTCGCCGAGCGTGGCCGACATGAGGATGAACTGGGCCTGGGGCAGTTCCAGGATCGGGATCTGCCAGGCCCAGCCGCGATCACCCTCCGCGTAGAAGTGGAACTCGTCCATGACGACCTGGCCGACGTCCGCGTGCCTGCCGTCGCGCAGCGCGATCGACGCGAGCACCTCGGCGGTGCAGCAGATGACCGGGGCGTCGGCGTTGACGGACGCGTCACCGGTGAGCATGCCGACGTTCTCCGTGCCGAAGATCTTGCACAGCTCGAAGAACTTCTCCGACACCAGCGCCTTGATCGGAGCGGTGTAGAAGGTGACCTCGTCACGGGCGAGGGCCGCGAAGTGCGCACCCGCCGCGATCATGCTCTTGCCGGAGCCGGTCGGCGTCGACACGATCACGTTCGCCCCGGAGACCGCCTCGATCAACGCCTCCTCCTGGTGGGGGTAGAGCGTCAGACCGCGCTCCTGGGCCCAGGACTCGAAGGCTTCGTACAGGGCGTCGGGATCTGCGGTCGGCGGCAACTGATCGATGAGGGTCACGCCCCCATCTTGCCTGCCCCGGTGCGCAACGGGGGAATCGGATGCGAGACCGAAGATCACGGCAGCTACGCTGTGTCGCCGACGGAGCGTCATCGCACCCGGTCAACCGGACAGCGGCGCACGAGGAATGGGGCGGGCAACGGCCATGATGGGACCAGCACACTCACTGTCGGGCGCCGCCGCCTGGCTCGGCGTCGGCGCGGCGGCAGCCGCGGCCGGCCACTCGATGCCGTGGCCGGTGCTGCTCGCCGGTGCGCTGATCTGCGCCGGCGCCGCTCTGGCTCCGGACCTCGACCACAAGGCCGCGACGATCTCCCGCGCCTTCGGACCCCTCTCGCGCTGGCTGTGCGAGATCGTGGACAAGCTCTCCTACGCCGTCTACAAGAGCACGCGCAAGCAGGGCGACCCGCGGCGCTCCGGGGGGCACCGCACCCTGACGCACACCTGGCTGTGGGCGGTGATGATCGGTGCGGGCTCCTCGGCGCTGGCGATCACCGGTGGACGCTGGGCGGTTCTGGCGCTGCTCTTCGTCCACATGGTCCTGGCGATCGAGGGCCTGCTGTGGCGGGCGACGCGGGGGTCCAGCAGCGACGTGCTGGTGTGGCTGCTGGCGGCGGCGACCGCGTGGATCATCGCCGGCGTGCTGGACGAGCCGGGCAACGGGTCGGACTGGCTGTTCACGGACCCGGGCCAGGAGTACCTCTGGCTCGGACTGCCGATCGTGCTCGGCGCCCTGGTCCACGACATCGGGGACGCTCTGACCGTCTCGGGCTGCCCGGTTCTGTGGCCCATCCCGATCGGGCGCAAGCGCTGGTACCCGATCGGCCCGCCCAAGGCGATGCGGTTCCGGGCCGGAAGCTGGGTCGAGCTGAAGGTGCTGATGCCCGTGTTCATGGTGCTCGGAGGAGTGGGCGGCGCGGCCGCGCTCAACTACATCTGAGTCCTGCCGTGGCCGACGGGATCGGCTCAGGTCTGCGTGCCTTCCCCGTAGCGCCGCTCGAAGCGGGCGATGCGGCCTTCCGTGTCCACGGTGCGGGCCTTGCCGGTGTAGAACGGGTGGCTCTCCGAGGAGATCTCGACGTCCACGACGGGGTAGGTCTCCCCGTCGTCCCATTCGATCGTCTGGTCGCTGGTCGCGGTGGACCGGGTCAGGAAGGCGTAGCCGGCGGTGCGGTCGCGGAAGACGACCGAGTGGTAGTCGGGGTGCTTGTCCTGCTGCATGCGTGCTCCTCGGACAGTGCGTGCGGTGGGTGCGGGGCCGCCCGGCACGGGTGGGCCGTGGCGGCCGGACCGGACGGACGGCGCCGATCAGCCGGGCAGGGCGTCCTCGTCGACGATGTGCATCGCTGCCTCCTCCGCGGAGGAGGCAGCGCCGTCGATACCGACGTCGGTGGCGACCAGGGCACTCTCCTCGTCCTCGTGGGCTCCCTCGTCCGGTGCGACGAGCCGGCCGGAGCGGACGGCGCCGACCTCGTTGTCCAGGAGTTCCCCGTCGGTGCCGTCGCAGTCGCCGAGGCCGTCGCCGTCGGGTGCGACGAGGTCGGGCAGTTCTTCCGCGAGCCGCTGGTCCAGGGTCTCGCCCCGCCGGCGCTCCGCGGCCGTCACGCCGGAGTGCTCCACGGCCCAGGGCCGCTCAGGAGGCGACCATCCCCGGTCCAGGGGATCGCCGACGCCGTCGTTCTCCAGAGTGTCCTCCGCGTCGAGAAGTCCGGCGTCGTCCTGGATCTCGGAGGCGTCGGGCTGGTAGACGTCGTCTCCCCATCCGTCGGCGCTGTTCACGGGTACCTCCAGGGGGTGACGGGCCCGTCCTCACCGCGAGGTCGGCGGTGGGCGACCGTGGCACGGGACACCGACCGGCGGCGGTGCGCGCCGGACCGGCCGGCCCGGCTGCCTGCCGCGGGGGGTGCCGCTCTCCAGCGTTCCACCCCCCTTCGGGAGTGCGCAACGCCAGAGCCGCGCCGACGCGCTCGGACGCGGGCGGAGGGCCTCCCCCCCGGCGCCGCCGGCGTGGCGACTCCGGTGGTCCGCCGACGGGGGCCCCACCGGTCCCGCGCAGCGTCGTCACCCCGGTGCGGTGTCCGCCTCCCGTTCGTCCGGCGGTGATCCGGCCTCGTGGGGCAGCCGCCCGTCCCGCGGTGGTCCGGCCGCCGTATCCGCCCCGGGTGAGCCGGGCGGCCGGCTCCCGCCGGTCCGTCCGGTTGCGGGCCGGCCGCGACCGGTTCCTGTCCGTCCGGGTCCCGGATCCGCCTCCTCAGCCGTGCCAGGACCGCCACAGGGCCGCGTAGGCCCCGTCCGCGGCGACCAGCTCGGCGTGGCTGCCCAGCTCGCTGATGCGGCCGTTCTCCACGACGGCGATGACGTCCGCGTCGTGCGCGGTGTGGAGGCGGTGGGCGATGGCGACCACGGTGCGGCCGTCCAGGACGCGGGCGAGGGAGCGTTCCAGGTGACGGGCGGCGCGCGGGTCGAGCAGCGAGGTCGCCTCGTCGAGGACCAGCGTGTGCGGGTCGGCGAGGACCAGGCGGGCCAGCGCGATCTGCTGGGCCTGTGCCGGGGTGAGCACGTGCCCGCCCGAGCCGACCTCCGTGTCCAGGCCGTCGGACAGGGCGCGTGCCCAGCCGTCGGCGTCGACCGCGGTGAGCGCCGCCCACAGCGCGGCCTCCTCCGCCGGCCCGGCGTCGGCCTGATCAGGCCGTTCCTCCTCGAGGCGGGCGTGGGGGAGGGCCAGACGGAGGTTGTCGCGCAGCGAGCCGACGAAGACGTGGTGCTCCTGGTTGACGAGCGCCACGTGCGAGCGGACGCGTTCGGCGGTCATCCGGGACAGCTCCGCGCCGCCGAGGGCGACCCTGCCGTCCCTGGGCGCGTAGATGCCCGCGAGGAGCCGGCCCAGCGTGGACTTGCCCGCGCCGGAGGGGCCGACGAGGGCCAGCCGGGTGCCGGGCGTGACCTCCAGGGACACCTGGCGCAGCACGTCGACGCCCTCGCGGTAGCCGAAGTGGACCCGCTCGGCGAGCACGTCCCGCCCGTCCGGTTCCAGCCCGGGGTCACCGGCGTCCGACTCGATGTCGCGCACCCCGACGAGCCGGGCCAGCGACACCTGCGCGACCTGGAGCTCGTCGTACCAGCGCAGGATCAGGTTCACCGGGTCGACGAGCATCTGGGCGAGCAGCGCGCCCGTGGTCAGCTGACCGACCTCGATCCAGCCCTGCAGGACGAACACCCCGCCGAGCATGAGGACCGAACCCAGGACGGTGACGTGCACGAGGTTGATGACCGGGAAGAGGACCGACCGCAGCCACAGCGTGTAGTCCTCCCAGGCCGTCCACTGCTTGATCCGCAGTTCCGACAGTCCGACGCGGCGGTCGCCCAGGCGGTGGGCCTCGACGGTACGGCCGGCGCCCACGGTCTCGGCGAGGGCGGCGGAGACGGAGGCGTAACCGGCCGCCTCCGAGCGGTAGCCGGCCGGGGCCCGTTTGAAGTACCAGCGGCAGCCGGCCACCAGCAGGGGCACCGCGACCAGTACGGCCGGTGCCAGCGGCGGAGCGGTCACGACGAGTCCGCCGAGCAGCAGCGCCGCCCACATCACGCCGATCGTCAGTTGCGGCACGGCCTCGCGCATGGCGTTGCCCAGCCGGTCGATGTCGGTGGTGATGCGCGACAGCAGGTCACCCGTGCCGGCCCGCTCCAGCACGCCCGGCGGCAGCCGCACCGCCCGGACGAGGAAGTCCTCGCGCAGGTCGGCCAGCATGCGCTCGCCGAGCATCGCGCCGCGCAGCCTCACCTGCCGCACGAAGACGGCCTGGACGACGAGGGCGAGGGTGAACAGCGTCGCGGTGAGACCCAGGTGGAGTTCGCGGGTTCCTTCCGACAGCCGCTCCACGACGTCGCCGAGCAGCCACGGGCCCACCATCGAGGCGACGGTGGCGATCGTGTTGACGGCCAGGAGGATCCCGAACGCGCGCCGGTGCCGGCGCAGCAGTTCGGCCACATAGGCGCGTACGGTCGCGGGGGCGCCGACGGGCAGCGTGTCGGCTGTCGTCGGTGCCGCCGGATCGTGAGCCGGTGGCGCCACGCCGATCATGCGGACTCCTCGATCTCGTGCCGTGCTGTGTCTTTCAGTCCGTGCAGTCCGTGCAGTTCGTCCAGCACACCGCTCAGCGCGGTCTCCTCGTCGGTCTCGCGGGTGACCACTGCGCGGTACCGCGGCTCGGTGTGCAGCAGTTCGCGGTGCACACCGGCGGCGACGGCCAGGCCCTCGTGGACGAGGACCACGCGGTCGGCCCGGTCCAGCAGCAGCGGGGACGAGGTGAACAGGACCGTGGTGCGCCCCGTCCTGATCTCCCGCAGCCCTTCGGCGATCCGTGCCTCGGTGTGCGAGTCGACGGCGGAGGTGGGCTCGTCCAGGACGAGGACCTCCGGGTCCGTGAACAGCGACCGGGCCAGTGCCAGCCGCTGGCGCTGGCCGCCCGACAGGGAGCGTCCCCGCTCGGTGATGTGGGCGTCCATCGGATCGTCCACGTCCAGGGAGCCCTGGACAAGGGCGTCGAGGACGTCCCCGCACCGGGCGGCCGCCAGCGCCGCGGCCGCGTCGACCGCGCCCGAGGCGGGCACGTCGAGCAGGTCGCGCAGGGAGCCCGACAGCAGCACCGGGTCCTTGTCCTGGACGAGGACGGCGGCGCGCGCGCTGTCCAGCGGCAACTCGTCCAGCGGGACCCCGCCGAGCAGCACGGACGGGCCGTTCTCGGCAGGGTGTCCGCCGAGGCGTTCGGCCAGCCGCCCGGCGGCGTCCGGGTCGCCGCACACCACGGCGGTGAGCCGTGCGGCCGGGGCGAGAAGGCCGGTGGCCGGGTCGTACAGGTCACCGGCGGGCAGGTCCGCGGCGCGTGATCCGCCCGCGTCCGTGACCCGTTCCATCGACAGGACGCGGGCGGCGCGTTTCGCCGACGGACGGGAGAAGGAATAGGCCATCGCGATCTCCTCGAAGTGCCTGAGGGGGTACGCCAGGACCATGACGGAGCTGTAGACGGTGACGAGTTCGCCGACGGAGATCCGGCCCGCGCGGGCCAGGTGGACGCCGTGGAACACGACCGCGATCAGCAGCAGCCCCGGCAGCAGGACCTGGACGGCGCTGATCAGCGACCACATGCGGGCACTGCGCACGGCCGCGTGACGGACTTCCTGGGAGGCGCGGCGGTAGCGGTCGAGGAAGAGGTCCTCGCCGCCGATGCCTCGCAGCACCCGCAGGCCCGCCACGGTGTCGGAGGCCAGTTCGGTGGCGCGTCCGGCCTTCTCCCGCTGGAAGTCGGCCCGACGGGTCGCGCGGGGCAGCAGGGGCAGCGCCGCGAAGGCGACGACGGGCAGGCCCACGGCGACGACGACGCCGAGGGCCGGCTGGTAGACCACCAGGCCGACGCAGACGAACACGACCGTGAGGGCGGCTGCCGTGAAGCGGGAGGCGGCCTCGACGAACCAGCCGATCTTCTCGACGTCGCCGGTGGAGACGGCGACGACCTCCCCGGCCGCGACCCGCCGGCTGAGCGCCGAGCCCAATTGCGAGGCCTTGCGGGCGAGGAGCTGCTGGACGCGGGCGGCCGCGGTGATCCAGTTGGTGACGGCGGCGCGGTGCAGGAAGGTGTCCCCGAGCGCGGTGGCGGCGCCGAACAGGGCCATCAGTCCACCGGCGAGGGCCAGCCGGGCGCCGGAGCGGTCGACGACCGCCTCGATGGCGAACCCCACGCAGAACGGCTGGGCCGAGACGGCCGTGAAGTGCAGCAGGCCCCAGGCCAGGGAGGTGAGCTGACCGCCCAGTTGTCTGCGTCCGAGCCACCACAGGAATCGGGGCCCCGAGCGGGCGTCGGGCACACCCGGGTCTGGATAGGGAAGGTCTCGGATCTTCATGACGTCCCGGTGGCTCGTGTCAGGGATGGGGGAGGGGACCGCGGCGAGCGGCGACAGCAAACCGTGAAAGGTTCGCTCCGCAGGGTGGTCGGAATCAACCGGTTTTCCGTGGCACCGCGTGGTTCCGGCTGCCACCGGAAGCGGTCGTCGCCCCGGGGAACCCGCCGCCGGCGCCCAGTGCGGCCGGCCAGTCGTCGGAAAGTCGTCCCCAAAGGCGACGACCGCCCCTCCGGCATCCCGGAGCGGCGGCCGTGGCCTGCCCTCGTGTCGTGCGTGAACGCCTCAGCAGTGGGGGGCCGCCGTCCCGCCGATCAGCGTGTCCAGCAGATCCCCGAGCACCGCCCGCTCCACGTCCGTCAGGGGGGCCAGGATCTCCCGCGCCGCCGACTGACGTGCCCGGTGCAGTTCGCGCAGCGTGGCGCGGCCCGCGTCGGTCAGCTCGATCCGGATCACCCGGCGGTTGGTCGGGTCGGGTACCCGGCGGACCTTGCCGTGCGCCTCCAGCCCGTCGACCAGCGTGGTCACCGCCCGTGGCACGACCTCCAGGCGTTCGGCGAGGTCCGCCATCCGCGGCGGTGCGCTGAAATGGGAGAGGGTGCGCAGCAGGCGGGACTGGGCGGGCGTGATGCCCAGGTCCGACAGCTCCAGATGGTGCTTCTGGATGCGGTGCACCCGACGGGTGAACCGCAGCAGCTGCTCGGCGAGCGCGCCGTCGGGATCTGAGGTGGTCATGCGGGAACAATATCAGGACGCCGCTCATTGTGAGTATAGGTAACAATGAGCTACGCTCCCTGTGTCTCGCTCACCTCGCCTCACCTCCCGTAGGAGCCCATGCACCCCGACACGCCAGATTCCTGGAACCCGTCCGGCGACACCGGGGAACACCCCCGGCAGGTACGCCGCATCCTGAAACTCTTCCGTCCCTACCGCGGACGGCTCGCGGTCGTCGGCCTGCTCGTCGCCGCCTCCTCGCTCGTCTCGGTGGCCACGCCGTTCCTGCTGAAGGAGGCCCTGGACGTCGCCATCCCCGAGGGCCGCACCGGCCTGCTGAGCCTGCTCGCCCTCGGCATGATCCTCAGCGCCGTCCTCGCCGGAGTCTTCGGCGTCCTCCAGACGCTGATCTCCACCACGGTCGGCCAGCGTGTGATGCACGATCTGCGCACCGCCGTCTACGGCCGCCTCCAGAGCATGTCGCTCGCGTTCTTCACGCGCACGCGCACCGGCGAGGTCCAGTCCCGCATCGCCAACGACATCGGCGGCATGCAGGCGACCGTCACCTCCACCGCCACATCCCTGGTCTCCAACTTCACCAGCGTCGTCGCCACGATCGTCGCGATGGTCGCCCTCGACTGGCGCCTCACCGTCGTCTCGCTGCTCCTGCTGCCGGTGTTCGTGTGGATCAGCCGCCGCGTCGGGAACGAACGGCGGAAGATCACTACTCAGCGGCAGAAACAGATGGCGGGGATGGCCGCCACGGTCACCGAATCGCTCTCGGTGAGCGGCATCCTGCTCGGCCGCACCATGGGCCGCGCCGACTCCCTCACCCACTCCTTCGCCGACGAGTCCGAGCGCCTCGTCGACCTCGAAGTGAGGTCGAGCATGGCCGGCCGCTGGCGCATGGCCGTCATCGGGATCGTCATGTCGGCCATGCCGGCCGTCATCTACTGGACCGCGGGCCTGACGATGGAACTCGGCGGACCCGGCGCCTCCCTGGGCACGATCGTCGCCTTCGTCTCGCTCCAGCAGGGCCTGTTCCGCCCGGCCGTCAGCCTGCTGTCGACCGGAGTGCAGATCCAGACCTCCCTCGCGCTCTTCCAGCGCATCTTCGAGTACCTCGACCTGCCCGTCGACATCACCGAGCGGGCGGACCCGGTCCACCTCGACCAGATCAAGGGCGAGGTCCGCTTCGAGCACGTGGAGTTCCGCTACGACGGCGACGACGACACGGTCGCCCCCGTCCTCGACGACATCGACGTGACCGTCCCGGCCGGCAGCAGCCTCGCCGTCGTCGGGCCGACCGGCGCGGGCAAGTCCACGCTGGGCTACCTGGTGCCGCGTCTGTACGACGTGACCGGCGGCCGGGTCACCATCGACGGGGTCGACGTCCGCGACCTCGACTTCGACACCCTCGCGCGCGCGGTCGGCGTCGTCTCGCAGGAGACGTACCTCTTCCATTCCTCGATCGCGGACAACCTGCGCTTCGCCAAGCCGGACGCCACCGACGAGGAACTGCACGCCGCGGCGCGGGCGGCCCAGATCCACGACCACATCGCCGCGCTGCCCGACGGGTACGACACGGTCGTGGGCGAGCGCGGCCACCGTTTCTCCGGTGGTGAGAAGCAGCGCCTGGCCATCGCCCGCACCATCCTGCGCGACCCGCCGGTGCTGATCCTCGACGAGGCGACCAGCGCCCTGGACACCCGGACCGAGCACGCCGTCCAGGAGGCCATCGACGCGCTCTCGGCCGACCGCACCACGCTCACCATCGCCCACCGGCTGTCCACCATCCGCAGCGCCGACCAGATCGTGGTCCTGGACTCCGGCCGATTGGCCGAACGGGGTACGCACGAGGAGCTGCTGGAGCGCGACGGGCGGTACGCCGAGCTGGTGCGCCGGGACGCCCGCCTGGAGCCGACGAGATGACAAGATGACGATAGGCCGAGTTGTGTCGGGATTGTGATGGTATGCGGGTTACCGTGCCCGCATGCAGATGAACACTCCGCCACGGAGCGCGATCCGACTGACGCGCCGGGGCCGTCTCGTCCTCATCGCGATCGGAGCCGTCGCGGCCGGCACCGCTGTGGCCGTGCCGCTGCTGAGCATGGACGGCTCCGAGGAGAAAAGACCGACGACGCTGGTGATCCCGGAGGGCCGGCGCGCGAGCCAGATCTACGAGGCCGTCGACAAGGCCCTCGCCCTGCCGCCCGGCACCACCAGGAAATCGCTGCCGAAGGCCGGTCTGAAGCTGCCGGCCGACGCCGAGGGCAACCCGGAGGGCTACCTCTTCCCGGCGACGTATCCGCTGGGCGAGAAACCGACGCCGCAGGCGCTGCTGGCCCGGATGGTCGACACCGCGAACAGGAAGTTCAACGGCGCCCCCGTCGCCGCCGGGGCCCAGCGCAACGCCATGAACGTCTACCAGGCCGTCACCGTCGCCAGCATCGTCCAGGCCGAGTCCGCCACCAAGGCGGACATGGGCAAGGTGGCCCGCGTCGTCTTCAACCGCCTGGAGCGCGGCATGCCGTTGCAGATGGACTCCACCATCAACTACGCGCTGAACCGCTCCACGCTCAGGACGAGCACGGCGGACACCCGCATCGACAACCCCTACAACTCCTACCAGCGCATGGGGTTGCCCCCGACCCCGATCGGCAACCCCGGCGAGGAGGCCGTGCGCGCCGCGATCAGCCCGACGCCGGGCGACTGGCTGTACTTCGTCACGGTCAAGCCGGGCGACACGCGCTTCACCGCCAGCTACGAGGAACACCAGCGCAACGTCGCGGAGTTCAACAGGATCCAGCAGAGCGCTCAGGCCTCGGCGAGTCCGTCGAAGGCCCGCTGATCCGACGGCGGCGCATCAGGCGGCGGCCGGCTCGCCGGCCCGCTCGGCGAGCAGCCGCCTGATGTCCCGCACGGCGGCGCGCCCCGCCCGGTTGGCGCCGACGGTGCTCGCGGAGGGGCCGTAGCCGACGAGATGCACCCGAGGGTCGGCGACCGCACGCGTGCCCTCGACGCGGATTCCGCCGCCCGGCTCGCGCAGCCGCAGCGGTGCCAGGTGGTCCACGGCGGGCCGGAAGCCGGTCGCCCACAGGATGACGTCGGCGGACACCCGCCGCCCGTCCTTCCACTCCACGCCGTCCGGGGTGATCCGGTCGAACATCGGCAGCCGGTCGAGGACCCCGTCCGCCAGCCCCTGCCTGATCGCGTCGTTCAGCGGCAGGTCCGTCACGGAGACGACGCTCTTCGGCGGCAGCCCCCGCCGCACCCGCTCCTCCACGAGGGCGACCGCCGCGCGGCCCGCCTCCTCGTCGAAGGGGCCTTCGCGGAAGACCGGCGGGCGTCGCGTCACCCAGGTGGTGGCGGCCGCGTACGGGGCGAGTTCCAGCAGGTGCTGGGTCCCCGACGCGCCCCCGCCCACCACGACCACCCGCAGCCCGGCGAACGCCTCGGGCCCCGGATAGCGCGCGGTGTGCAGCTGCCGGCCCAGGAAGGTCTCCTGCCCGGGGTAGCGTGGCCAGAAGGGACGGTCCCAGGTGCCGGTGGCGTTGATCAGCGTCCTCGTCGCCCACGTACCGGCGGTGCTCTCCACGAGCAGTCGCCCGTCCGTCCCCTCGCGCACCGCCGTCACATCGACCGGCCGCCGTACCCGCAGGTCGAAGGCGCGCTCGTACGCCGTGAAGTACTCGGTGATCACCTCGGAGGAGGGCCGCGCCGGGTCCGCGCCCGTCAGCTCCCTGCCGGGCAGCGCGTGCATCCCGTGCACCTTGCCGTACGTCAGTGAGGGCCACCGGAACTGCCAGGCGCCGCCCGGGCCGGGGGAGTGGTCCAGCACCACGAAGTCCCGGTCCGGCTCGAAGCCGGTGCGCCGCAGGTGATAGGCGGCGGCCAGCCCGGCCTGCCCGGCGCCTATGACGGCGACCTCGACCTCACGCATGTCGTTCACGTTTGAACCAACAGTGGCGGAGTCGTGGATCTTCCCGCGAACGCGTCGGAGCCCCTCCGTACCGGCGCGGCCGTGGTCGTGGCCGACGGGCGTCTCGCGGACCGGGCCCCCTGTGTCACGGGCCGGCTGGACACCGGCCTGTGGAATCCGGCCTGTGGAATCCGGTGTACGGGGTTGCCGATGGGCCAGGATGGAGGCATGTCAGATGCGTTCACCACCCGGGTACTGCACATCGCCTCCGGCGCACAGGAGAGGGTCGTCGACCTCACCCGAGACTGCGAGGCCTTCCTGCGGGAGGCGGCGGCCGGCCGCGACGGCCTCCTGAACGTCTTCGTCCCCCATGCGACGGCCGGCATCGCGATCATCGAGACCGGTGCCGGAAGCGACGACGACCTCCTCGCCGCCCTGCACACCCTGCTCCCCGCCGACGACCGCTGGCAGCACCGCCACGGCAGCCCCGGCCACGGCCGCGACCACGTCCTGCCGGCCCTCGTGCCCCCCCACGCCACCCTGCCGGTGGTGGACGGCGCCCTGCAGCTGGGAACCTGGCAGTCGGTGTGCCTCGTGGACACGAACAAGGACAACACCGACCGTGGAGTCCGGCTGAGCTTCTTCGGTCAGTGAACCGCTCCGGTGAGACCGTGGAGGGGACCTCCGGCCGTAGCGACTGAGCAGCACCACGGTTGCGGGGTGAGCGTGCCACACCTGACAGCGAGTCCTTCGCCTCATGGCGATACGGCAGTCATGCCGCCACCACCTCGGCCCTGCGGCCCTCGGGGCTGCGGACGGGGTTCGCAGTCCCGAGCCTGACGCTCACCGCGTACCCGAGCTCCAGCGCCTCGCAACGGTACAGCGGGGTGTCAGGAAGACGGTTCCGGAGCCTGTCGCGGGGTCCCCGCCGTCGTGGGCCTCTTCGACCCGCTCATACTCGGCTCGCGTCCTCGCGGACGACCCGCGTGGAGCGGCCGGGATCCTCGCCGGGCAGGCCCGGCGGGAGCACCGGGGCCAGGGCGCGGAACACCGCCTCCATGTGCCGGTCGTCATATCCGGCGAGGGTCTCGCTGGCCTGGAGCAGCAGGCCGCCCGCGCGCAGCGGGCGCACCGCGTGGAAGGCGCCGGTGGCCTCCAGCGCGGCCGGACCGCCGAGCCGGTCGGCCAGTTCGGCGGGGACGCCGGTGACCCAGGAGTAGCCGCGCAGCAGGGTCCGCGACTCCCGCAGGGAGCGGCGCCGCGGGCGCTTGAGCACCGCCTCCAGATCGGTGGTCTCGTGGAAGTTGCGGTGGTCGATCCGCGCGAAGGCCGGGTTGGCCCCGTCCAGGGCGGTGGCCAGGAAGGCGACCAGGCCCGCGCACCACGCGGCGTCGGCGACGTGCTCGGCGCCCCGCACCGCCGCCGACAGCTCGGTGTGGCTGCCGCCGCGGCCCGTCTGCGTGCCCCCCACGCGGCCCACGTCGTCGACCCAGACGCCGCCGTCGTCGCGGGAGGACGGGTGGAAGCCGGCCGCGGCATAGAACGGCGACGGCCGCAGCGCGTCGGCCAGTTGGCCCCAGTGGGCGCGGACGTCGCGCATCCGGACGTCCCGACCGCCGGTCATCGACTCCGTGACCAGGGCCCAGGATCCGGCCGACTCCTCGTCCCCGGCGGGGAAGAGCCGGTCGGTGGCGGTGCGGAACCAGTGGACGAGGAGGTCGCCGCGGGGTGCCGCCGCATGGTCGTCGAGCGTGGCCCACAGGGCCACGTCCATGGTCGGGGTCTCGTCGTCCACCGGGTACGTGCCTTTCTCGATGTTTCGGGGCCCTCGGCCGTCCGCCCGACCCTACCGGGGCGGGCCGACGGCCAAGGGTGCTGTGCCGGTGGCGCGGACCGTGGTCGGGCGAAGGCGCCTCCGGTCAGCCCGTTGACGAAGAAGCCGACGGTGAACAGGACACCCGTGAAGACCGCCGGCACCGGACAGCGCGTGCGCCGCCGGAGCCGCGACCGGGACGCTCATCAGGACGGTGGACCCGCACACGGCCGCGACCGCGGCGAAGGCCGTCGGCCCGCGCCTCCGTCCTGATGGGGGACGGCCCCGGCGCCCGGCAATGCACGACAACACCGACAGCACAACTTCCCCCCACGTTGCACATGATCGTCACTGCGGTTGCCATCCCTGCTCCGGTTGATTGCGTATGGTCAATCACATTCCGTCCGGCTCGAAAGAAATGATTGTTTGCGGGCCGGGAATTCTGCGGGAGTGTTTGTTCGAGGTGAATGTGAGGGAAATGTGAGCCGTCCGGTTGCCGATGCGTGATGGTGTGTGACCGAATGCCGTGCCACTGCGCACACGATGGTGCTCGGGCCGACGCGCACGCAGCTCGCGGCGTACGGGACGTGAACCGCCCCGGGTTCGCTGGAGATTTCAGTCGGTGACTGTGGACCGGGATTTCGTGGTCGCTCGGTAGTGATTCGCTTCGTGTGAGTTTCCTCGGCTGAGGCACGCGCCGGACGGAGGCCTCGCATGCCGGCCCCGGCGGGGTCGGGAAGGGGGCCGGCGAGCTGGTCACGATCCGTACCTCCTGGCGGGGGACTCCCACCGGCACGGCGGTCGCGGGCACGACGCCCACCGGCACGGCGGTCGCGGCCCGCGCGGCCGCGGCATTCCCTCACGGTCCGTGTTCACCGCGCGATCCGTTGGTGTGGGCGAAGCGACCCCCGGTGTTATTCAATGAGGTGTGCGTCCAGGGGTCTCGCGGGGCCCCGTCGCACGGGTCCGAGTACGGCCCCGGTGCTGTGCCGGGGATTGCCGAGAGAGCCGCATGGACTCCACACCGTCTCCGTCGTCGCCCTTCGAGCTGGTGAGCAGCGCCCTGGGGCGCTACATCCCGCGCGGCGGAGCGGCAGCCGCCGACGAGCAGGACGACCGCGCCGCCCGCCGGCGCGAGCCCGACGACCCGGAAGCCGACCGGCAGGAGCAGATCCTCGGCGTGGTCAATCTGGACCGGGACCTGAGGGTCACCCGCTGCAATCTGGACGCCCCCGTGTTCGCGGGCCTGGAAGCCGACACCGGAAGCCTTTTCGTCGATCTCCTGCCCGCCGGGGACGTACCGACGGTCACCCGGCGGTTGCGACAGGTTCTGGAGACCGGTGAGGCGCACGTCGCCCGGATCCAGCGCCTGCGGCGTGGCAACGGGTCGGAGCTGGTGGTCTCCCTGAGCATCCTGCCCGCCGCGGCGCCCGAGGAGGGCCTGACCGTCTCCTTGATCGCCATGGCCAGGAGGCTGCACCTGTACGCCGCCGAGACCGCGATCGGCACGTCGCTGGACATCGGCGAGACCGCCCAGTCACTGGCGGAGTCACTGCTGGCCTGGGGCGATGTGGCCGCCGTCGACCTCGACTTCGCCGTGTGGACGGGTGAGGGGGTCACCGGGCAGGCACAGGGGCGCATCCGGCTCCGGCGGGCGGCCCTCGTACCGGACCGCGCGTGGCCCGACGGCTATGCGACGCCGGGTGACGATCTCCCCGGCGACGCGAGTCGCCTGCTGGCGCAGGCGGTACGACGGGACGACGCCCCGCAGACGATCGTCATACCCGACCGGGAAACGGTCGAGCGGGTACTCGGCAGTCCGCGAGTGGTGCGCGCCCTGGTGCCCGGCGACCGGTCGGCGGGCGTGGCGTGCATCCCGCTGGTGCTGGACGGCGCGCCGCCCGTCGTGCTGGGCGTGGCGGAGGTCTGGCGGCGGGCGGACCGTCCCTTCCGCGACAGCGAGTTGCTGGACCTGCAGGAACTGGTGGCCAGGACCGCCCATCACGTCGATCTGGCCCGCCAGCACCAGCGCGAGCACACGCAGGTCCTGGCGTTGCAGCGCCGGCTGCTGCCCCGGACCGGCGGCGACACCATCGCGGTTGCCAGCGTCTACCAGCCCGCCACCCCCGACAGCGCCGGCGTCGGCGGCGACTGGGTGAACAGCTTTCCCCTGGCGGACGGGCGCACCGCGCTGGTGGTCGGTGACGTCGTCGGCCACGGCCTGGGGGCCGCGGCGGCCATGGGCCAGCTGAGCATGGAGGCCCGGGCGCTGCTGTCCGCGGGGCTGGCGCCCGACGAGGTGCTGGAGCACCTGGACGAGACCGTGACGCTGCTGGACGACGCGGAGTCCGGGCTGACGGCCGGCTACAGCGCTCTCGGGTCGACCTGCTGCATCGTCCTCTACGACCCGGTCAGCCACCAGGTGACGCTGTCCAGCGCCGGCCACCTCCCGCCGGTCCTGGTGTCGCCGGAGGGGCAGGCGGACCTGCTCGCGGTCCGCCCCCATCCCGGCCTCGGCGCCGAGTTCGCGCTGCGGGAGCCGTTCGACCTCCACACCTTCGACGCACCTCCGGGCTCCCTGCTCGCCCTCTACACCGACGGCCTGGTGGAGGATCCGGCCATGTCGATCGACGAGGGCATCGGCAGACTGGCGGAGACCGTGTCGACGGTGCACCCCTGGGACTCCCTGCAGCAGGCCGCGCGGCAGGTCGTCTCCGTGCTGGCGCCCGTGCGCCAGCGCGACGACGTGACCCTGCTGCTCGCCCGCACGATCGGCTACCGCAAGGGGGACACCGCGACCTGGCGGCTGCCCGCCCGCGACGACGCGCCCGCGCGCGCCCGCGCGCGGGTCTCCGCGCTGCTGCGGCAATGGCGCACCAGGGACGACACCCGCGACAACGTGTCGCTGCTGGTCAGCGAGCTGGTCACGAACGCGGTGCGCTACGCCACCGGTCCGATCACGGTACGGCTGATCAGGACCGGCCACGGCCTGCTGTGCGAGGTGGGCGACACCGGCAACGGCAGACCGCGCCTGAGCCTGGGCGGCCTCCTCGACGAAGGCGGTCGTGGCCTGCACATCGTGCACAGGCTCACCACCCGGTGGGGAGTGCGGTGGACGGAGACCGGCAAGGTGGTCTGGGCGACCGTCGTGAGGTGACGCGCCCGGCGGGCGGTGACGCTGCCGTGCCCCGCGAGCCGCCGCACCCGTTCGGCCCAGCGCGCGGCCACCGCCCGGCGCGCGCCACCGGGCCGAAGCCGGCCGCCGTACCGGAGCGCGGTGCCGGTCCGGGCGGCGTGCGCGTCGGCCCGGCACCACGGTACGCACGGTGCTCCCCGGCGGTGACGGCCGCGTGCCGCGGCCGTCCCGCCGCCGCTGCGGTTACAGCCACTCCCCTTCCAGGGCGGTGGCGGTGAGGCCCGGCGCCGCCGCGTACAGCACGGCGCGACTGCCCGGCTTCTGCCCGGCGTCGTGCGCCCGCCGCAGGATGTCGAACACGGCGGCGCCGCCACGGTTGCCGCTGGTGTAGCTCTCCCGGCTGTGGTCCAGCAGTCCCGACGGCCAGGAGTCGGGCATCGTCTGCTCCATGTACTCCAGCACACGGGTCCCGCCGGGGTGCGCCAGCAGCACGTCGGGGTGCCAGGAGACGGGGTCGTCCTGGTAACGGACGCGCAGCCACTCCCACATCGCGGTCACCGTCTCCTGCACGGCGCGCGGCCCGCGCCGGTCCATCACGAAGTGGGTGCCGTCCGCCCGCGTCTCCAGGCGGTGCAGGTCCTGTGTGCCGGGCAGGGTGTGGTGCCAGGCGGAGTCCAGCCGCAGCACCGACTCGTGCCGCGGGCGACCCGTGACCACCGCGGCGACGGCGGTGTCCGCGAACAACAACCGGACGATCAGGGACTCGAGGGTGTCGTCCGCGGGCTGGTAGGTCGTGCTGAGCGCCTCCGCGATGACGACCAGGACCACCCGGTCGGGGTCCGCGGCCACGAGATCCGCCGCCAGCGCCAGTGAGCGGGTGCCCGCGATACAGGCCCACTGCGTGGCCGGGAGCAGCATCGTGTCGCTGCGGAGCGAGAGCTTGTCGGCCAGGGAGACGTCCAGGCCCGGCAGGGCCGGGGTGGTGGAGTGACTGGTGATCAGACAGTCGACGTCCGCGGCCTCCAGCCCGGCGATCTGCAGGGCCCCGCGCGCCGCCCGCTCGCCGTAGGACTGCACGGCCTCCCAGGCCGGCGCGGTACGTTCCTGAACGGTCTGCGGCCCGGGTATCGCCTCCAGGGTGGCGATCACCCGCTCCACGTCCTGCTGGGCGAAACCGGCGTGTGCCAAGGCCTCTTGGGTCGGCCCCGCGCCGACGGCCGGCAGACCGCCGCCGTTGCCGGGCGCGACGGCGGCCTCCAGCGGCAGCATCCACCCGCGGGTCTCGATGCCCGTGCTTGCCGCGATGCCGTCGATGCGCGGCGCCCACGCCGCATGCGGATGCCGGTCGCGCACCTCCGCCACGATCTGGCTGGTCCGCACGGCGTGTTCGCCGTGTATCACGGCGGGAGGGCAGAGGTATGCGGCCATGGTGGGTCACCTTCCAGGAGAACGAGCGGGAGTGTCACGAGCGCTGTGTCATGGGTCACTTCGGGATTCGGCGCCCAAGGCGTCGCCGGGGGGCTCCAGTTCGGGAGCCGGTGTCTGCCTCGAGCATGGGCGGTAAAGGGACATTTCCGCTGTGATGTAGACGACTTAGGCGGTCCCCGGAGTGCGTGACGCCGCACACACCGCCGGGGCGTGCCCCGAGGCGGTTCCCGGGATGTTGCCTGACCTGCCGTCAGCCGGCGGTGACCGGTCACCGAGCCGAGCAGGTCGCGCCGAGGAGGACGGACCGTCCGACGGCCGGCGAGTTCCCCGTGACGAGCCGTACCGCCGGCCGGGCCCTGACTCCGCGGCATTCCGGGCGGTGGCGGCGGCGGTGTGCCGCTCTGCGAGGATCCGCCCATGAATCGCACGCTCGCCCTCGCCGGACTCGACGACCGTCCCTGGTCGGAACTGGACCACGCCTACGGAAGCGCGGAGGACCTGCCCGCCCTCCTGCGCTCCCTCGCGGGCGACGACCCGGACATCGCGGACGGTGCCCTGGACGAGCTGTACGGCAGCATCCTGCACCAGGGCACCGTCTACCCGGCGACCGCCGAAGCGGTGCCGTTCCTCGCGCGTCTCGCGGCGGCCGGCCACCGCAGCGCCGACCTCCTCGTCCTGCTCGGCGGCATCGCCGAGAGCACCGACGAGTACGGGGTGGCACCGGGCGCCTGCCGCGCGGCGGTCGCCGGTCAACTCCCGTCCGTCCTGGGCCTGACGGGCGCCGGGGAGGCGCGGGTGCGGCAGGCCGCCGTATGGGCGGCCGGGCACACCGCCGCCCCCGTCGAAGCGTGGCCCGTGCTGCGGCGACGGTGGGAGGAGGAGCCCGACGAGGTGGTCCGGGCGGAGCTGGTGACCGCCCTGGTCCGGCTCGACCCGGCACGCGGCGCCCCGACGGCCCTGGCCGCCCTCGCGCCGGACGGTCCGGCCCGGCTGCGCGTCACCGCCGTCCTCGCCTGCCTGGCGGCGGACCTGCCGTGGGACACCCGGCAGCACGACGCCGTACTCGCCGCGTTGCCGGCCGAAGGCCTGGTTTCCGCGTTCGAGCAGTGCGAGCCCCTCCATGCGGTGGTCGGCGCGCTGCTCCGGCGGGGCACGGCCGAGGACCGGGAGGCCGCCTTCGTACTGCTGGCGGACGCCCTGCGCGTTCCGGCGCCGGACGTACGCGCCGAAGCCGTGTGGGCGGCGGACCACGCGTGCATGGTCTCCCGTTCCGCGCCCGCGCGGTTGCTGCCCGCGCTGCTCCCGCTGCTCGACGAACCGGAGCCGCCGCACGATGTGGTGACCCTGCTCGGCAAGGTCGCGGAACAGGCGGGCGCCGCCGGCACCGCACTCGCCCGGCTCGCCGCGGGTGACGGAGACCTTGCCGACCGGGCGCTCGCCGTACTGGTGACGGCCGCCCCCGGCCTGGCGGCCCCGCTGCTCGCCGAGCGGCTGCCGGAGCGCCCCCTGGCGCTGGCCGAGGCCGTCGGAGCCCGCACACCCGGTACGGCCGTCAGTGCTCCCTTCCCCTACGACGCCGCGCTGCTCGACGCGGTCCGACGGCGCCTCGCCGACCCCGGGTCGAAGGGGAACGAGCCCATCCACCTCGCCCTGCTGCTCGCCTCCTGGGGGCAACGGGCGGCCTCCGCCGTCCCCGAACTGCTCGACGCGCTGCCGAGGATCCCGCTTGCCGGTCCCACCGCGCTGGCGGCGGTCTGCCCGCCCGACGGCGAGCCCCGGACCCGCACGGCGGAGGCCCTGCGCGCGGCCGCCCTGCACGGTCCCGACGGGGGACGGCTGTCCGCGGCGCGTGCTCTGCACGGGCTGACGGGCGAGAGCGGACCGCTGCTCGCCGCGATACGCGCCGAACTGACCGGCGAAGGACGGTCCTTGCGGGAGGCCGCCCGGTTCGTCACCGGTCTCGGGGAGGCCGCGGGGGAACTCGTGCCCGCGATGCGCGACGCCCTGCGGGAACGGCCCGAAGGCCGGTCGATCCCCCGGCTCGACGCCCTCGCGGAACTCGCCGTCGCACTCTGGGACATCACGGGGGACGCCGCCACGACGGTCCCGGTGCTCGACGCCGTCATCAGAGCCGACGGCGGCCCCTGGACCCGGTGGACGGCCCTGCGGACGGCGCGCCTCGCGGTCCGGCTGGGGCCCGCGGCCCGGCCGTTGCGCCCGGCGCTGGAGGACCTCCTCGCCACACCACTGCACGCACCGGCCGCGGTCCTCGCGTTGCTGGCCGCGCTCCCCGAGGAGGAACTGCACGGCCCGCTGGAGCGCACCGCGCTGGCCGGGCAGGTGCTGGACGCGGCGGAGTCCGGCGTCGACGCGGCCGGAGCGTTCGAGGCGCTGTCGACGCTGGGCCGGGCCGCCCTGACCGGCGAACACCTGCACCGCGTCGAACGCCTGGCCCGGGGCGACCGGCGGGTGGTGACCGCAGGGATCGAGAACCGGATCATCCGCGCCGACGAGCAACTGGCCGCCCGCGCCCGCGAAACGCTCACGGCGCTCACGGCGGAGGGGGCGGACGCGGTGCCGTCCGGGCCGCCGGCACGGACACCCCTCCGGGGCTGACGCACCGGCAGACCCGAGCGCCGGCTCGGCAGAACGCCGGACCGCCCACGTCGACTCCGTCGATCGGAGCCCGCTGTTGTCCTCCCTTCATGAATCCGCCACCCGGGAAACCCTGCTGAGGCTGGTCCGGGCCGGCAACGCGGAACACCTGGCCGCTCCGGGCGGGTACGTGGCAGGACAGATCGGTCACCACGGGTGGAGCCTGCCCGTCCAGCGGAACTTCCCGATGCCCGGACGGACCGCCGGCACGACGACACGCAGGCCGAGCACGCAGGCCGAGTTCGACGCCGCGCAACAGATCCGCGGCGCGCTCGAGGAAACCGGCGCCGACAGCGTCCCCTTCACGGCGGAGATCGCACCGACCGGGCGGGCCGTGCTCCACCTGCTCGGTCCCAGTGCCGCGGTGGAGCCCGGCGTCGGAGGCCCGCACCCCGGCTCCCTCCTGCTCGTCGAGGGTGCGGTCCCCGAACCCTGGCGGCGCCTGCCCGCCCCGGTGCCCGGGGCGGTGCCGGCTCCCTCGGCGGACCCCGCGTTCCTGGAGCGGACGCTTCGCGAGCGGCTTCCCCACGGCGGCGGATGCGGCGGCCGCGGTCGGCTTGACCGGGGCAGGAGCGGCCGTGGCGGGAACGGTCGCGGCCGGCGTGGCCGCTCCGCCCCGCGGGGCCTCGGCCGTCCCGCTCCGCGCGCGGTCCGCGAACACGAACAGGCGCAGCACCACGAAGCGCCCCGTGCCGGCCAGGGCGGAGGCGCCCAGGTACACGGCCTGCTGAGTGACGAGACCGGGCGACGACCGCACCGCGTACAGGACGAACACCGCGGCGCAGGTGACCCCGTACGCGGCGGTCGCCGAACCGGCGGACTGCAGGTGACGGCGCCACCCGGCGCGTCGTCCGGTGCCGAAGGTGAAGAAGGCGTGCAACTCGGTGCACACCAGCGTCGAGGCCACGGTGATCACCGCGTTCGCCAGGGCCCAGGGAATGAGCGTGGCCACCAGCGGGACGGCGGCGCCGGAGAGGAGCCCGACCCCGCCGCCGCAGACCACGAACCGCACGAAGGAGGCGAGCGGGCCGGGCGTCGTCGACGGAGCGGCCGCCACCACGGGCCCCGCGCCGGCCGAGCCGCCCGTGCGCAGCGGCTCCGGCTGCCGCCGCGGCTCAGGCCGGGGCTTCGGCCGGGGCTTCGACAGGACGGGCGACGTCATCGCGGGTTCCTTCCGGGGCAATCGGACCTACGGGCGCGCGGACCTGGGCACTCGGGCCACTTGGACATCAACCCCGTTGCGGAACCGCCGCGTTGAACGATGCCGTGTCCCTCTCCTCGGCACGAGGGAGCAACCCACCGGACCGGAGGTGGGGCCTGCCCCACCACGACGGTGGGGCAGGCGGCCGGGGACCCGGCTTCGGGCGCGCCCGCATCGCCCGTACGGACGTCCCCGTGAGGCGCCCGCACCGGCCCCCGCCCGCCTCACGGGTGTCCCCCGACGGCACCGACCCGATCTCCACCACCCGTGCCCACGCGGGCGGGGGCCTCGGCACGTGGTCGGGATCGTCCTCGTCCCACGACCCGCCCCTTCGGGGAAACAGCCCCACGACCGTCCGGCACGGCGGCCGCGAGGTGGGCCAGGGTGCCTGACCGTCCGTCAGGACCGCGATGGCGTCGGGCCGGGGCGGCGACCGGAGCGCCTTGGCGAAGCCCGTGCGCAGGTCCGTGCGCCCACCGTCCATCAGGGGGATGCCCTCGCCCCGGCACAGCGGGTGCACGATCCGCGCCGACGCGTCGCACGGCAGCACCGTGACCAGGTCGCGCTGGCCGCCCACGGCGCGGGCGACGGCCGCGGTCGGCTGCTGCGGGCGGCGCCGGCCGTCCGGCGGGGCGAATGGCGGACGGTCACGCCCGCTGGCCTGCCGGGCGACGACACTCACCGCGCCCTGCTGAGCTGGACGTGGACGCAGGCGCAGGCACGCCACCTGGTCGTGGTCAACCACTCCGGCCGCCCCGGCCCGGGCGCGGCTGCCCCTCCCCTGGGGCGGCCTGCGGGGCCGCACACCGCGCCTGACCGACCCGCTCACCTCACGGACGTACGACCGTGCGGGCGACGAACCGGCCGACCGGGGTCTCTTCGTCGACCTCGGGCCCTGGCAGGGGCACCT
Source organism: Streptomyces sp. NPDC051051 (assembly GCF_040682975.1). Classification (NCBI taxonomy): domain Bacteria; kingdom Bacillati; phylum Actinomycetota; class Actinomycetes; order Kitasatosporales; family Streptomycetaceae; genus Streptomyces; species Streptomyces sp. NPDC051051. The sequence goes on along the minus strand of NZ_JBFBCB010000013.1, from coordinate 90,084 downwards.
CTTCCGGGTCTCCTGACGGACAAGCGGCTCAACCGGCTCATCCCATGGTCTTCGCGCCGTCCAGGGACTCGCGGATGATGTCGGCGTGCCCCGCGTGCTGGGAGGTCTCGGCGATCACGTGCAGCAGCACCCGGCGGGCCGACCAGTGCGCACCCGGTTCGAACCACGGCGCCGAGGGCAGCGGGTGCGCCGCGTCGAGGTCGGGCAGCGACGCGACCAGTTCGTCGGTACGGCGGGCCACCTCGGCGTACTCCCTGAGCACCCCCGCCAGCGTCTCGCCGGGCAGCATCCGGAACTCGTCGGCGCGTCGGGCGAAGTCCTCCTCGGTCATGTCGTCGAAGTCGCCCATCGCCGACGGGCCGTCCACGATGAAGGAGGCCCAGTTCCGCTCGACCGTGGTGACGTGCTTGATCAGCCCGCCGAGACACAGCTCGCCGGCGGTGGTCCGCAGCCCCGCCTGCTCGTCGGTCAGGCCGTTGGTGGTGAAGCGCAGGAAACCGCGGTGCTTGGCCAGGGTCTCCAGCAGGTCGGCGCGCTCCCCGGTGAGGGCCGGGGCGAGGGGGGCGGTGCTGTTCAGGGACATGGCGTGTCTCCGTCTCCGAGAGGTGTGTTCCGCGTTCGTGGACCACGCTAGGAGGGATACAGGCCAGGTCCTGTCCTAAAGGGACGGGGCTGCGGATCGTTCTCACGCCGGGAGCGCGGCCACCCCCCACGCCTGCGCGCACAGCGCCCGCTCGACCTCGCCGGTGTACAGCGCCGCCGCCAGCCACGCGCTCGCGAAACGCCCCGAGTCCGACGGCAACAGCCGCCCGAACGTGTCACGGGCGCGGTCCGCCGCGGCGGCGTGCAACGCGTCGAGGAGGTCACCCGCCGTGCCGAGCCCCACACGGCGGAGCCGGGCCCCGTCGCCCGCCGCGCCACCCGGGAAGGCCAGCACCCGGCGGCCCCCCGACACGGCCTGGTGGACCCGTCGGCGCAGCAGATGCAGCGGTGCCTCGTCCACGTCCGGGGCCGGACTCCCGTCGCGGGACGTCGTCGCGGGCAGATCCGCGTGCTGGAGCCGGTCCAGCCCCAGGTCCACCCGGGCGGCCGGGTCGCTCGGGTGCTCGGTGGCCAGCAGCAGCGCACGGGGAACCGGCCCGGGCGCCAGCCGGGCCACGACCCGCACACTGCCGCCCCCGGCCGCCGCCAGCAGACGCAGATTCTCGCGGTACGGCAGAGCGGGCGCGTCGTGGGCCACCGCCAGCCGTAGGGGCACGCCGGCGCAGTCGGCCAGCAGACAGTCGCCCGCCGCCTCCCGGACCGCGCCCCGGAGCGTCACCTCGAGGAACAGCAGATCATGACCGCCCCCGAGGGCCTGCGCCACCTGATCGGCGACGGGTACGGCCCACAACCGGTCCAGCGGCTCGCCGCGCCACGACGCGCCGGACGCGCGCACCGCCCGTACCCCCGCCCCCGCGCCGAGACGCCCCGTCGGCGAGACGGTCGCGCCCGACACGGCGAGGCCCGCGCGCGCCAGTTCACGATGCGTCAGGGAGGTGTCGCCGATCCGGACGGCCCGGTCGGCGGCACCGGTCGCGCGGCCGGGACCACCGGGCGCCACGTCGGACACCGTGTAGAGGCGGCCGCCGGCATCCGCGGTCCAGGTGACCGCGCCCGCGTAACCGGTGGCCGTCAGGACCGGCTCGGAGAACAGTCCGTACAACCGCAGGGAGCCGTCGGGGTGGTACGGCTGCCGTGCCGTGCCGCGCAGTTCGGCCAGGTCGGGGCCCGTGGCGCGGGGGAGGCGGTGCGCCACGGCCAGGAGGCCGCGGAGCGCGTCCGCGAGGCCGTCGAGGCGGTGGGCCGGGTCGGCGGAACGGGCCGCGCGCACCCCGGTGACCACGGAGACCGCGGCGGCCGAGGCGCGGGGGAGACCCGCGAGTCGCGCGGTGTGCGCGGCGCGCAGCAGCTCCGACTGGAGCACGGCGCCGGCCCCGTCGGTGCCGGCCTCCAGGACGGCGGCCGCCGCCTCGAACACCGCACGGGCGGCGGCGCGTTCCTCGGGCCCGGCGGACTGCGGCTCGGGTCCGGGGCCGGCATCCTCCCGCGACTTCCTCGCCGTGTCCGCCGGTTCGCCGGCCGGCGCGGCCGGTGGTGTGTCCTCGGCGACCGGAGCCGCCGAGGCGGCGGCCGCGCGGTGCAGGCAGTCCGGTGCCAGCAGACAGCCGCAGCGGATGGCGTCCGTGCTGGTCACCGTCCCGCCGGGGGCGCGCAGTTCGAGGTCGGTGTCGTCGTCGACGGCGATCCGCACGATGTCGCCGTCGCGCACCGCCGGACGGGCCGCGAGCTTGGCGACCCCCGCGTCCAGCCGCTTGCGGAGCCGGGGCGACAGCGCCCCGACCAGCTCGGCGGTGACGGACGGGGCGACCGGGGGCAGCCCGGCGCCCGGGCGGTCCGAGGCCCCCTCCGGGTCCGGGGGACCGGAGGCGCCTTCCGGCTTCGGGCGACCCGAGGACCCTTCCGGGCCGGGGTGCCCCGAGGTCCCTTCCGGGCCCGGGTGTTCCGCGGACAGGTCCGGAGTCATGCGATCTTCTCCCCTACCCAGCGGGCGAGTTCGAGTGGACTGAGGGCGGCCACGGGCATGCCCGCGGCGACGAGCTGACCGGCGACGCCCGTGGAGTAGCGGGGCCGGCCCGTGTCGTCGAGGCTCGCGCAGCCCAGGACGTGACAGCCCGCCCCGACCAGTGCGCGGACCTCGGCTAGCAGCCCGCCGAGCGGATGGCCCTCCTCGAAGTCGCTGACGACCACGACGAGGGTCCGCGAGGGGACGGTGACCAGCTCACGGGCGTGCCGCAGTCCCGCCGCGATGTGCGTGCCGCCGCCCACGCTGACCTCCAACAGCAGCGACAGCGGGTCCTCGACGTGCCCCGTGAGATCGATGACCTCGGTGGAGAACGCCAGGAAGTGCGTGGACAGGGTCGGCACCCCGGCCAGCACCGACGCCGTGAGCGCAGCCCAGACGGTGGACGCCTCCATGGACCCGGACACGTCGGTGACCAGGATCAGCCGCCAGTCCGCGGACCGGCGCGCGCGGGTGCGGAACACGGGGTGCTCGGGGATGACCCGGACCGTGCCGTCGGGGGCGCGGCGCGCGGTCGCCAGGTTGGCGCGCAGGGTGCGCGGCAGGTCGAGGCCGCCGCCCGGGCGTCTGCTCGGGCGCGGCAGGGCCGTGCCGTGCAGGGCCGGCCGCAGCCGGGTGGCCAGTTGCCGGGTCAGGGCCTCGACCAGCCGTCGGACCAGCGGACGCAGCGCGGCCAGCCGGGCCTCGGGCAGGCCGCCCGCGTGACTCAGCACGGTGCGCAGCAGGTCGACCGAGGGGCGCACGCTGTCCGCGTCCAGCTCGGCGAGCACGTCCCTCCGGCCCGCCGCCGCGGCCGCCGCCAGCACCTCCTCCCGGATGCCCGGACCGAACAGCACCGCCAGCTCCTGCGACCACTCCCGCACGCCGGGGTAGGGCACCTCCCGGCCGCCACCCGAGCCGCGCCCGGTCAGGTCGCCCCTGCTGCCCTCCCCGCGTCCGCTGCCGTACAGCTCGTCCAGCGCGGTCGCCAACGAAGCAGCCGAGGAGGCAAGCCGGTCCTTCCCGCGGCCCAGGACGAGTCGCCAGCGGTCACCGGGGGCGAGCAGACCGCCCTCGGCCCGGGCCCCCGGCGACCCGACGGGCACATCCGCCTGCGCGGCGGCGGGCTCGGGCAGCAGCCCCAGAGTCCGCAGGGTCTCGCGGCCGGCGAGGTCCGCCCGCGCCCAGGCGGCGAGCGCGGCCGGGTCGACACCGCCGGTGTCCGCGACGTGCGAGACGTCCAGGCGTTCCTCGACGGCCGCCAGGAGACGGTCGCGGGCCGCGGGACTGAGGGCGTCGAAGCCGCCGCGCAGCGCCGGGAGCCGGTCGAGGAACTCCCGGTCGGGCAGCTCCGACACCCGGTCGAGCAGGGGTTCCAGCGCGGTCGCCGCCGCCTCCAGCAGGGGACCCGCGGCGGTCAGCAGCCCGCCGAGCCGCGCGGTGAGCGCGGCCCGCGAGTCCGCGTCGACGGCCCCGTCGACCCAGGACGCCACCCGGTCCCCGAACACCCGCGGATCCTCCTGCCCGAGCAGCACGCGTACGGCCCCGGCGGCGCCGCGCATCAGCGGGGACCCGTCGGCCGCCAGCCGGCCGAGGGCATCGGTGAGCCTGATGCCGCCCGACAGGTCGGCACGGTGGGCCAGTTCGAGCAGGGCGCGGGCGTCCGCCAGGTCCTCGGAACCGGTCAGGCCGTCCACCTGCCGCACCGCCGCCGACGTGAGCAGCTCGGCCACGCCGGCCGCCCGCGCCGTACGGTCCCCGTCGGCGCCGAGACCGGGGACGTGCCCGGCCCGCAGCCGGTCCAGCAGGGCCAGCCCGGCGAGCAGCTCGGGCAGGGTGCCGATGCCGGGAAGCGCCTCGGCGAGGTCGTCGAGGCGCTCGTCCGCGAGCCCGGTCAGACCGCACTCGGCGGCCTGCGCCAGCCCGTCGAGAGCCTGCGCCGCCGTCGGCCCGCCCTCGTCCTCCTCCGCGCGCCGCCGCTCGCGCAGCACCCCTTCGGCGGCCTGCGCGGCGGTGACCCCGCGCACACCGGTCGCGGTCAGCATGGCCGCCGTCGCGGGCGTCCAGCGCACCTCCCAGCGCGAGGTGAGCGCCTCGGCACCTCCCGCGCCGACCACCTCCTTCGCCTCCCCGTACGGCACCCCGCACCCCGCCAGCCGGCGCAGCAGCAGCTCACGGCGCCGGTCGAGGTCGGAGCGCAGCGGGTCCAGACGCAGGTCCCGTGCCGCACCGGGCACCCCGTCCGCCGGTCCGGGCAGGCCCAGTTCCGCCACCTCGCCCTCGACCGCCGGGGCCAGGCCGCAGCGCGGCGCGTCCGGCGCGGGCCGCCCGGTGCGGGTGCCGACCAGCACCCGCTCCATCGCCCGCGCCACGGCCCGCCCCCGCCCGTACGGCTCACCCTGCGTCAGCACCGTCTGCACGGCCTCCACCAGCTCACCCCGGCCCGCCGCGGGCAGCCCGCGCAGCCGGGACAGATCGGAGGCGAGCCGGACGATCTCCCGCGCGTCGGCCGGCCCCGACGGGTGACCGAGGAGGCGCAGCTCGGCACAGACGCGGACGGCGGCCCGCGTCAGCGCCTCTTCCAGCGCCTCGGGAACGCCCGCGGCCCGCAGGACCATGTCCTGCCACTCGGGGTCCCGGATGCCCGCCGGATAACCGGACCGCTCGTCCAGCAGGGCGTAGGTGTAGGGGATGAGGGACGTGGTCCACGCGGGGCGGTCCGGGCCGGCTGCGGCCTGATCGGTCTCCGCCGACCCCGCCGCCTCCGCCGCCTCCTTTGGGTGTCCACCCACCAGCGCCGGGGCGTGGAAGGCCCCGACCACCACGGCGGCCCGCTCCCCGTGCGCGGTGGCCCGCGCGATGCGCGCCCGCATCCACCGCTCCCGCCGCAGGTCCAGCTCGGGCACGCCGCCCGCCGCGGCCGCGTCCTCGCGCAGCGCCCAGCCGGTGAGCAGGGCCGCCCGGCGCAGGGCCTCCGGCGGCGAACCGGGTGCGGTGGCCTCGACGAGCCGGTCCCACAGATCGTCCCCGGGACGGCCGCTCACCCCGGCCCGCAGCGCGGCGGCCAGCCCTGGACCGCCCGCACCCGGCGGCGGGGCGGCGGCCCGGCCCGCGTGCCACGCCCGGTCGGCGAGCGGCAGGTCGCAGGCGACCACCGGCACGCCCCGGCGGTTCGCCCAGCGCACGGCGGCCAGCTCGGGCGAGAAGTCCGCGAACGGATAGAACGCCGGCCCCGCGCCGCCCCTGCCGTCGGCGGGGGCGGCGGCGAGCGCGACCGGGGCCCGCGTCTCCTCGTGCCCGAGCCACGGCAGCCACTCCTGCATCTCGGCCGGCAGCTCGACGAGCAGCACGTCCGGCTTCGCCGCGTCCAGCAGCGCGGGCATCGCCGCGGCCAGGGAGGGCGCGTGGTGCCGTACGCCCACCAGGTAGGGCGCCGCCGGGCCGGTCAGGGCGGCGAGGGCCTCCTCGGGAGGTACGGAACCGGGACGGGAACCGGGTGCCACCCGACCGGGGCCGGATCCGGCCGCGCCCGGTCCGTGGTGGGTGGAGAGGCGGGAGAGGGACACGGCCGTCAGCCCTCCAGAACCGTGCGCAGGTCCCACAGGGTGCGCCAGGTGGCGGAGCCCTGCTCCGCGCGGCGGCGGACGGGACCGTCCCAGTAGCCGCGCAGCCGGGCCGCGTCGGCGGGGTCGTCCTTGCGGACCACGCCCAGCAGGTGCCCCGGCAGCAGGCCGAGCACGTCACGGTCCCCCGGGAAGTACGCCGCCGCCAGAGCCAGGGCCCCCGCCACGGACACGGCCTCGGCGGTGCTCATCACGGTGGACGGCCGCTCCACCTCCCAGCCCTCCGCCGACCGGCCCTCGCGCAGATCCCGGAAGGCCGTCACCAGCGCCTCCAGCACCGCGTCGTCGACGTGGAACGGCGCCCCCGCCCGCTCCACGGACGCCCGCGCCTGGCTGCGCACGAGCGCCGTCTCCGCGTCGACGTCCGGGATCGGGCCGACCGTCTCGAAGTTGAAACGGCGCTTGAGGGCCGCGGACATCTCGGAGACACCCCTGTCGCGCAGGTTGGCGGTGGCGATGAGGTTGAACCCGGGCGCCGCGTGCGCCAACGCGTCCTCGGAGCCCGCCAGTTCGGGTACCGCGATGCGCCGCTCGGAGAGCAGTGACACGAGGGAGTCCTGCACCTCGGGCAGACAGCGGGTGACCTCCTCGACCCGTGCGATGCCGCCCCGGTGCATGGCGGTCAGCACCGGCGAGGGCACCAGCGCCTGCCGGCTCGGGCCCTGCGCCAGCAACAGGGCGTAGTTCCAGCCGTACTTGAGCTGGTCCTCCGTGGTGCCCGCCGTGCCCTGCACGACCAGGCCGCTGGTGCCGCACACGGCGGCCGACAGCAGCTCCGACAGCATGGACTTGGCGGTACCGGGCTCGCCGACGAGCAGCAGACCGCGCTCGCCCGCGAGGGTCACCACGCACCGCTCGACCAGGGCCCGGTCGCCCACGAACTTGCCCTCGATCACGAGCCGGCGCGGCACCCCGTCGGCCGCCTCGGCACCGTCGGGCAGTTTCAGGGCCCGCCCGCCGCTGCCCATGACGAACGTGACGACCGCCCGCGGGGTCAGCCGCCAGGCGGGCGGACGCGGCCCGTCGTCGTACGCGGCGAGGAAGGCCAGTTCGGTGGCGTGCCGGTCCTCGGGCGGGACGACCTGGCGGGCCGGGGAGGGGGAGAGGGCGGTCGTCATCGGCGCGGTTTCTTCCAGGTGCGGGGGGACGGTGGTCATCGGCGGCGGCCCTTGCGGGTGGCGCGGGTGGTCAGTTCCTCGTAGGCCGGGGCGTCGCCGGTGCGGACGCGGTCCCATGCGCGGGTGAACAGCTCGGGCACCGGCATCAGCGGCACCGCACGGGCGCGCTCACCCACCGGATACAGGCCCTCCTTCCACACCTCGACCGGCAGAGCGGGCGCCTTCGGCTCGCGCCAGCCGCAGGGCAGGAAGAGGGTGCGTCCGGCGCGCGGCCGCTTGGCCTCCACGACCAGGTCGGTGGCCGCGAGTTCCGCACGGGCCTTCTTCGTCCGGGCGGGCTTCCAGCCGGTCCAGCGGGCGCAGTTGCGGTCCGTGGGGTCGGGCAGGGCGAGCAGCTGGAGGTACAGCGCCGCCGCGTCCTCGCTCAAAGCGTGCGCACCGGCGACCTCCGCGACCAGCTCCGGAACGGTGGCCGTCGGGTCCTGGGCGTGCCCGCCGGCCTCCTCGGGACCGGTGCCGGCGGCGAGCGCACGGGCCAGGTCGTCGCCGAGGACGGCCCGCAGCGCGCGCAGGCCGCCGCCGCGTCCCGGTCCGGCCAGCCCTTCGACGAGTCCGAACACGGCGTCGTCCGGCCCGGTCAGCCCGGCCGGCCGCACCAGGACCGCCTCCTGGTCCTGGTACCAGGGGCGCAGCACGAGTGCGTCGCCCAGCCGGGTCAGACCGTCCGCGTCACCGCCGCCGGTGGCGGGCAGACCGTAGGCCTTGCGCAGGGCGGGAGCGGTCATGCCCTTCTCCGCCCAGGTGACGTCGAGGTCGAGCAGCAGTCCCGGGTCCGTGAGGCGGCGGCGCACCGCGGCGAGGCCTTCGGGCAGGGCGGCGCGCAGCGGATGGCCGTACGGCAGCGTGTAGGCGAGCCCGGCCAGGGAGGCCACGGCGTTCGACAGGTGGTGGCGGCCGGGCAGCGCCCGCGCGTCGTCGGGTACGAGGTCGCCGTTCCTGCCGGGCCGCTGCACGGTGGTGCGGCTGATCCAGGGCGTGCGCGTCGGGTTGAGCACGTCCTCGGCCGCACCGGCGGAGACCCCGGCGAGTTCGAGATCGGCGGCGATGTCCTCGGGGAGACGGACGAACCCGCCGAACCGCTCCTGCCAGATCCGTCCCGCGGCCGCCGTGTCGGGGCCGACGGTCCACAGGTCACCGGGGCTGCCGGGCAGCAGGGCGCCGACGAGGGCGGACCCGTCGCCGAGCCGGAAGGAGGTCAGCAGGCCGTCGCCGAAGGTCTTCTGACGGGGTTTCAGGCCAAGGGTCGCGAGCCGGTCCGTGGCCACCTGCACCGGCTTGCCGGCCAGCAGCAGCGCCGACTGCACGGGCCCGAGTCCGCCCCCTGTCGCGGCGACGAGCGCGTGCGGCGCCTCCGGCTGCCAGGGTGCGGGGCCCTTGTCCCGGATCAGCCCGGTGACGGCGGTCAGGGCGTCGGCGGGGAACACCGGCGGGTGCGCGCTCTCCCGCTCCAGCACGAAGTGGGCGATCGCGCCGAACGCCCCGGACGGGTCGTGGTCCAGGGCCAGCCAGTGCACCCGGCCCTTCTCCCGGTCGACCTGCCGGCAGCCGAGCACGACGACCGTACGGCCGTCGCGGCGCAGCACCTGGCCCAGACGCTCGTGCTTGTCCTGCGGCTCGCTCAGCACGACCTCCCGCAGAGCGGCGCCGTCGGCCGCGGCCAGCCGCCCGTCCGCGATCACCTCGAACAGCACCAGGAGAGCCTCCCGGTGCGCGTCGGGGAGGACCGGGGAGGCGGCACGGTAGGCCAGGGGTCGCAGCACGTCGAGCAGGGACGGCCACAGCATCCCGATGCCGGGGACGGTGAACTCGTCGCTCCGCCACCCTTGCGCGGACCCCGTCGACCGGGAGCGCTCGGGCAGCGGCCTGCCGTCGGCGGGCCTGCCGGACAGCACGTGGTTGACGGCGCGGATCTGCCGCACGGCGCTCCACTGCTGCCCGCCGCCCCACCAGCCCTGCTGGTCGGCGAGGCCGGCGGTGGCCTCCCGCAGTGTCTGGTCGTCCGCGTGCCGGGGGCTGTAGTCGTCGAACATGCCCTCGACGCGCCGCCGTTGCACCGGCTTCGGCTCCACCGGAGGAGCCACGAACGCGGCGGTCGACTCCGCGAGCCGCAGCACCGCGCGCACCAGCGCGGAGACCCCGATGAGCAGGCGCCGCTCGCGCAGACCGGGCAGGCAACGGGAGACCGCCTCGCGCAGGACCTCGTCGGCGGACGGCAGGACGGACGTGCCGTCGGTGGCGTCGTCCGACACCGAGGGCGTTCCCGCCGTGGCCGCCGTCAACCCCTCGGCCGAGCCCGCCGAGGCGGCCTTCGCCGCCGCCACGCGCGCGGCGTGCTCGGCGAGCGCCTCCGCGCCGGTGCGCAGCACCACGGCCGCCTGCTCGTCGCTCAGCGCCCGCAGCACCGCCGACGCGGCCTCGTCCCGGGGCCGCAGCGCGTGCCAGAAGTCGATCGGCGGGACCAGCCGCGTGCCGGCGGCGAACTCGCCGCCCCGCTCCAGCGGGGTCACCCGCCCCGACTCCCCGGACCCGGAGGTGTCGTCCGCGGTGTGGAAGGCGATCTGCCGGTGCAGGGCGACGACGACGGGCTCGGCCCCTCCGGGGAGCCGCAGCGCGCCGACCGGCACGCCGCGGGCGACGCCGTCGCGGCCCTTCGGCAGGGAGACCGTGCGCCCGTCCGGCGTGCCGGCGGTGATGCGGGCCCCGGCGCCCTCGCCCTCCTCGCGCACCCAGCGTCCGAGGACCGTGCCGTCCGTGCCGAACGGGCTGTGCTCCAGACCGGGCTGGAGCGGCAGCACCACGCAGTGCTGCTGGAGCAGCGTGGACTCGTCGGTGATGCCCGACCGCAGGAACACGGGCAGCGAGGCACGCCCGTGGGTACCGGTGGCCGGGTCGTACTCCAGCCACACCTGCTTGCGCCCCTGCCGGCCCTGACGCCAGTACGAGGTGCCGTCGCCGAGGATGCGGCGGCTCGGCGGCAGGACGGTGTCACCGGTGTGCAGCGTGCGGCCGCCGGTGGCCCGGCCGCCCCCCGGCAGCGGGATCGAGGGTTCACCGGCGTCGTTGGCGCCGTACCAGTGCGAGACCCGTTCGCCGCCCAGGGGGAAGGTGTCGGAGGGGCGGGCCGACCAGTAGCCGAACTGCTTGCCGCCGTGCGGCCACGTCACCAGCAGCTCGCCGTCCGTGAAGCGGAACGACGGACGCTGCCAGCGGTCCAGGCCGTCGGGCAGCCGCAGGTCGTGTTCGAGGAGGATGTCCTCGGGGCCGACGACGATCACCTTGTGCCTGCGGGAGAGGATCAGCGCGGGCCAGGCCTCCTCGACGCGCAGGGTGTCGTCACGGTCGCGCCTGGTCTCGGCGTCGAGCCGCTTCAGCGCCTCCTCGAGGGCGGGCCAGACCAGTTCGTCCGGGATGCCGGCGCGCAGCGTGCGGCCGAGCAGCGGCGCGACCTCGTGCGCGGCGACCTCGGCGACGGCGGCGGGACCGACCCGGGCCGCGACCGTGCGGAACGGCCGCAGTCTCTCCAGCGCCGCGCGCGCGGCGGGCAGACCGGCCGCGGCGGTCAGCTCCCCGGCCGCGTCCTCCAGCCACTCGCGCAGCACGTCGGCGAGCACGGGATGACCGGCCAGGCCCTCCAGCAGCTGCGTGTCCGGCCGGTGGCCGCTGAGCGTGCCGACGGACAGGTACAGCAGCCGACGGTGGCGCGGGTGCGCCGCGAGGGCCGTCAGGTCCCGCCGCCCCGGCGCCTCGTCCTTCAGCCACTGGCCCAGGGGGAGGAAGACGTTCCGGCCGGTGCCGGGGTCCGTCAGCGGCACGTCCTCCGCCAGGCACAGGTCGAGCAGGTCCAGGTCGGCACCGGGGTGCCAGCGGCCGGTGAAGAGGTCGACGGGCCGGCCGCCCTCACGCAGCCGCGACGCCATCCGCCGGACGAGCGCCAGTGTGGCGGGCGACCGGCCGCTGACCGAGCTGCCGTGCTTGCGGTGCAGGGACCAGCGGCTGAGCCAGTCCGCCGCGTCGACGTCGGAATCGGTCTCCCCGGTGAGCAGCAGATCCGCGCCGCACTCGGTGAGCAGGTCCAGCCAGAACTCGTCGTCGCGCGTGGCGCGGCCCAGGCCGGCCGGCATGATCTCCAGCAGCCGGGCCCGCACGGCGGGCTGCTCCCGGGCGAGCAGCACCAGCGTCGCCCGGTAGGTGTTCCAGAAGGACGCGGGCGCCCGGACCGCCGCCGGGGAGGCGATCAGGTCGGCGACCAGCGCGCACTCCTCGCCGACCCGGTCCAGGCCCGCGGCCTTGATCAGCCCGCGCGCGTCCTGCGGGAGCGAGGCGTACGGCGGCATGCCGGCCGCGCAGCGCTCCACCGTCAGCTGCCGGAACTGGCTCCAGGCGTCGGCGGGGCTGAGGCGCGCCGCGAGGGCCTTGACGTGCTCCTTGAGCGCCTTCACGGTGAGCGCCCCGGCGAACGCGAACTCCAGGAACACGGCGCGCTGCCGTTCCTCGTCGACGGCCAGCGCGTGCACCCGCTCGGCTTCGCGTGCCTTGCCGAAGAACGCGGCGGCGTACGTGGTGTTCTCGTGCCGGAGGAAGACGCGGGCGGCCTGCTCGTAGAAGGTGGGCAGGAAGTGCGGCACGGCCCGGCCGAGCCGTTCGCCGAGCGCCTCGAAGCCCTCCTTGGCGGTGCCGGGGCGGGACTTGGCCTGCCGGGCGAGCCGCTCGACGTCCTTGACGAGGGCCAGCGCGTGGTGGCCGTTCGCCGGGTCGTTGACCAGCGCCCAGGCGGGGAAGCCGAGCGTCTCCCGGCGTATCTGCCCGACCTGCGGCGTCTCCGGCTCCCGGACCAGGCCGAGGAAGTCCAGCGCCAGGTCCTCCGCCTCGCCGAGCGTGCCCGGCACCAGCCGCACGATCCTGCGCTCGTCCAGGGCGGGGTGCGTGTACGTGCGCACGGTGAGGACGTCGGCGTCCTCCCGGCCGGTCGTGCCCGGCGGCAGGATCGCGCCGGCGTCGAGCAGTGCCGCGGAAGCCGTCTCGTCGTACGTCGTCATGCCGCCTGCTCCTCGTCCTCGATGTTCCGCCCGGCGTACAGCGAGGCCGCCATGCGCATGCCTTCCGACCAGGCCACCGGCCCCACCTGACCGAGCTTCAGCGCCCGGCCGGCGGGGTCGGTGAAGGTGAGGGGGCCGGTCTCCGTCTCCTCGTAGCCTTCGTAGTCGCCGATCCACACCCGGGCCTCGACACCCCGGCCGTCCTCCAGGACGGAGCAGACGGCGTTGCCGCCGCGCACGCGGTAACCGAGCTGGGCGGCCCTGCCGTGCAGGAAGCGCAGCTCCTTGAAGGCGCCGCCGGCGTACTCCTCGACGGAGGTGCCCTCCGCGTCGAGCGCGGCGGGCCGGTGCCAGACCTCGCGGAACAGCTGCTGGGCGCGCTGCTCGACGCCGAGTTCGACGGCGAACTCCCTGAGGTCCTCCAGGTCTTCGAGGAGCACCGGGTGCGGGAGGCGGACGAGGCCAGGGGTGATGCGGACGGTGTCGCCGTCGAGGTCGACGAGGCCGAGGCCGCGCTCGGGGTCGGCGTCCCGCAGGAATCCGGCCACCTCGCCGTCCTCCCCGGTGACGACGAGGTCGCGCAGGGCGGCCTGCCACGCCGGGTCGGGCCACACCCGCGCGAGAACGTCGAACGGCACCGGCAGCGAGCGCACCATCCAGCGCTCGACGTCGGTCAGGCACCGCTGTTCGTGCCGTTCCAGCCATTCGACGAGCTGGCGCAGGCCCACCACGGCCGGATCGTCCGCGATCTTGGGCGGCACGGACTTCAACCGTCGTCCCGCCGCGTTGCGGCACACCACCTTGCCGTCCTCGAGGGCGACTTCATAGCCGCCGGCCGACACCCACCCCATGTGTGCCTCCCGCACCCGCAGTGATCAAGTGACGGGAACTCTAGATCAGGCCACTGACAACGGGCCTGCGACGAGTGGTCGGCGTTCCGGCGGCCGTTTTCCCGGGACCGGGCGCCTCGATCACCGCCGCCGGGACGGTCGCCGCGCCGCACGCCCTCGAACCACCGGGTGGAGGTGGAAGCGGAAGTGGAAACGGGCGGCGCGGGCCGGGTGGCACGCGGCCACGGGCCGGTCACGGAGGTGTACCGGCAGGGGGCCGGCGGGGGAGGTCAGCCCTCGACCCAGCCGTGGTTCTTCGCGAACTGGGCCAGTCCGGAGCGCACCTGGAGGATCTGCTCGGCGGTCAGCGAGGGCGCCGCCGTCAGCAGGGCCTCGGTGACGTCGCGGGTGAACTCCTCCGTGCTGAGCACGTCGCACAGGACGTCGTCGTCGGCCGCGAGCGGCTTGCCGTCCGCCCCGCGCGCGAGCCGTACCCCGGAAGCCTTCGGGCCGCGCTCGCCGTCCTCGATCTCGAACTCCACGACGATGCCCCGGCGGACCTGCGACTCGGGCATCAGCATGTCGTTGACGTGCAGGAACACGTCCTCCCCGCCGTCGTCGGGCGCGATGAACCCGTAACCGCGCTGGCTGTCGAAGCGCACCACACGACCAGCAACCATCCCAACCCCCAGCGACCTCGCACACCCACGTCGGTGAACCTCACCAGATCGTAGTCACCCCGACGGTCGGGGGCGACCACCACGGGCGCACGGGGCAGGCTCCGACGCCGTACGGGAGGCGGGTCAGGACTCCGCGCCGGCGGCCTTCTCGGCGTCGCGCTGCCGCAGGCGCGCCGCCTCCTTGCGGACCTCGGCCTGGGTGGCGCGCTCCTTCGCCAGCCACTCGGGCCCGGCGTCCTTGATCTCCTGGATCTGCTCGGTGGTCAGCGCCTCCGTGACACCGCCGCGCGCCAGTCCGGCGATGGACACGCCGAGCTTGGCCGCCACCACCGGACGGGGGTGCGGGCCCTTCTCCCGCAGGGCGCGCAGCCACTCCGGCGGGTTCGCCTGGAGCTCGTTCAGCTCGGCGCGCGTGACGACACCCTCCTGGAACTCGGCGGGGGTGGCGGGGAGGTACACACCCAGCTTCTTCGCCGCGGTCGCGGGCTTCATCGTCTGGGTGCTCTGGTGCGACGTCATGCCGTCCAGGGTATCGGCCGCGAACCGGACCGCCGACCACAGCCGGTAGCCTGGCGGGATGACCGACTCGGCGGATTCCCCCTCGTTCCGGCTCGCGTACGTCCCCGGAGTGACCCCCGCCAAGTGGGCGCGGACCTGGCAGGAGCGCCTGCCCGACGTACCCCTCGTCCTCCTTCAGACGGCGCCCGCCGAGGCTCCCGCAATGCTGCGCGAGGGCACCGCCGACGCGGCCTTCGTCCGGCTCCCGGTGGACCGTACGGTGTTCAGCGCGATCCCCCTCTACACCGAGACCACGGTGGTCGTGGTCCCCAAGGACCACGTGATCACGGCGGCCGACGAGGTGACCCTCGACGACCTCGCCGACGAGGTGGTCGTCCACCCGCTGGACGACGTCCTCGACTGGGAGCGGCTCCCGGGGGAGCCCGCCTTCGAGCGCCCGGCGACCACGGCCGACGCGATCGAGCTGGTCGCGGCGAACATCGGCGTGCTGGTCGTGCCCCAGTCGCTGGCCCGGCTGCACCACCGCCGCGACCTCACCTACCGGACCCTCGTCGACGCCCCGCAGTCCGGCGTCGCCCTCGCCTGGCCGCAGGACGCCACCACCGACCTGGTCGAGGACTTCATCGGCATCGTCCGCGGCCGCACGGTCAACAGCACCCGTGGCCGGGACCGGCAGCCGTCGGCCGAGCCGAAGGCCGAGCGTCCCAAGCCGAGGACCGGCGGCGCCCCGCGCAAGGCCGGCTCGGGCGGAGCCGCCCGGGGGCGCGCCGGTGGCGCCAAGGGAGGCGGCGGCCGGCGCGGCACCGGCGGCAGACCCCGCCGCCGCTCGTAGCGGTACCGGGCGTCACGGCACGAAGGTCGCGCTCCGCGCGGTGCCCACCACCCGCTCCCCGTCGGCCCGCCCGAGCAGCCCCGCGGCGACCCAGGCGTCCACCACGCTCCGCACCCGGCTCACCAGCGCTCCCTTCCCGCGGAACGGCGCCCTCGCCCAGATCTCGTCGAGCAGCGTGGTGCCGTCCGTCCTCGCGGGGTTGGCCACCCCCGCGTCGGTGCCGCCGAAGACGACCCGGGGCTCCACCCGCCGCACGTAGGCGTGCGTGGGGTCCTCGGTGCCCTCGAAGAAGGGCGCGAACTCGGTGCCGTCGAGCGTGTAGTGCAGCGGCTTCCCGCTCACGGGCGTCAGCGAGGGCGACAGGTCGCCGGAGAGCGCCGCGTTGCGGTAGAGGCCGAACTCCAGGTACGACGTCGACGGGTCGCGGGCGACCAGGTTCACGGGGCCGTGGAACAGGGTCTGCAGGGACGGGTCGTCCGGGGTCTTCTCGACCCGTAGCCGGAACGGGGCCGACACGCGCACGGTGTCCCCGTCGTGCCAGGACCGGGACACCGTGAAGTAGGTCCCGGGCGTCGGGACGCCGCTCGCCTCACGGCCGTTGACCGTCACCCGGAACCCGGCGGTCGCCCACGCCGGCACCCGCAGCCGCAGCGCGAAGGACGCCGTACGGCCCCGGACGGTGAGCGTGGTGCCCTGTTCGGGTGGGAAGCCGGTGCTCTGGGTGACGGTCACGCCCTTCTCGGCCCAGGTCAGCGTGGACGCGCTGTAGAGGTTGACGTACAGCGCGCTGCCGTCGGCGGCCGTGAAGTACACCGAGTCCTGGTACTTCGTGGCGCTCTCCATGCCGGTGCCCTCGCAGCAGGTGGTGCCCTGCTTCGGCGTGTAGTCGCGCACATGGCCCGGCGTGAGCCCGATGAAGTACGTGACCAGCGGCTTCTCCGCGTCCGCCCGGTCCTGCCGGGAACCGAGGACCTGGTTGAGCAGGGCCCGCTCGTAGTACTCCATGTACTTCGGGTCCTGCTCGTGGAAGAACAGCGTCCGGCTGAGCTTGAGCAGGTTGTACGCGCAGCACGTCTCGGCCGTGGTGGCGCCGATCGTGCCGGCGATGACGTCCCGCGCCTTCCAGAACTCGCCCGTGCCGGTGCCGCCGATGCCGTACGTGCGGTGCGGTACGACCATGTCCCAGAAGTTCTTCGCGGCGGTGAGGTAGCGTTCCTCGCCCGTCGCGTCGTACAGCCGGACGTACCCGGTGAAGATCGGTATGTGCTGGTTGGCGTGCAGGCCGTCGAGGACGTCGGTGTTCGCGGCGCACGCGTCGATGAGCCGGTCGAGGTCGAACAGCCGGGCCAGCGCGAGGTGTTCGGCCTTTCCCGTGAGCGCGTGTAGTCGCTGCCGGTCATCGACTCCAGCTGGACGAACTGCGTCTCCGGGTGCGCCGCGAGGAACCCCGGATGGCCGGGGCCGCCCCAGGTGCGGCGCAGGGTGGCGGTCAGGCCGCGCCCGGAGGAGTCCGCGAAGGAGGAGCCGGACGTCTCGTCGAAGGCGTACGAGACGAGGTCGCCGGGGACGCGGACGCTCTGCAGCTCGGTGATCTCGTCGGCGGTCAGGGTGCGCGACCACATGTCGAACCCGCCGAACGCGCCCGCGAAGACCGGGTCGGAGGCGTAGTGGGAGCGGCCGAGCCAGTGGTGGGCGAGGGTGCCGAGGGCCGCCGGGGTCAGGGACATCGCCGTGTTCCGGGCGACGGCCGTGCCGTTGACGTGGAGCGTTCCGGTGCCGCCGCCGATGGTGACCGCGAGGTGGCTCCAGCGGTTCAGGGGCAGTGCGGTGGTGCCGTCGAGGGCCTGCTCGGCGCCGGGCCCGTCGGTGGTCACGGCGAACCGGGGCACGCCGGCGGCGTTGCGCACGGCCAGGTAGAGGTAGCGGGTCGTGTCGTCGCCGAAGTCCAGGACGCGGGCCCAGGCGCCGTCGTGGGTGGGTCTCACCCAGGCGGCCAGGGTGATCTCGGCGGCGCCGCCGAGGACTGCGGCAGGAAGGTCGACGTACCGGTACGACCCGCGCACGTGCTCCGCGGCCCGTCCGAACCGTCCGTCCACGCTCAGGACGGCCGGGTCGTGCCGCAGCGCCTCGCGCACCTCCGTCAGCGCGCCGACCATCGTGCCGATCCGGTCCGCGTACACCTGCTCACCGGTGCCCGCGTACGCCTGGGACAGCATGGTGAGGAAGTGCCCGGTGCAGTGGCCGCGCAGATTGCCGTTGGCCTCGCCGTCGAGCCCTTCCCAGCCGCCGGGGGCGGCCGCGCCCAGGGTGGACAGGCCGGCGTTGGCGCGGAACACCTGGAGCAGCCGGTTCACGTCGTAGCCGCGGGCGTGGTCGAGCATCAGCTGCCGCTTGGCGGCGAAGACACCGGCACCGAGCCGGACGGCGTCGAGGGGGGAAGGGCCGGAGCGTCCGGGCGGCCGGGGGCGGCGGTGCCGTGGCCCCGGCCGCCGCCGCGGCCGCCGCGTCCCCGATGCGGGGGACGGCGGCGGTGGCGAGGATCGCGCTCTGCAGAAGGGTCCGTCTGGTGAGGGGCGGTGCCATGTGCTGCTCCTCCGGGTCCACAATGTTCGATATCACGGACAATGTGCGGATGATCGACCAGGCGGTAGAGGGGGTGACGGAGGGCGTCAACCGGTGCGGACGGGATCGGCGAGGAGTCGCCGCCGTCAGCCGCCGACCGTACGGCCGATCGACTCCACCAGCGGCAGCAGGCGGTACGGCACCCGCTCGCGCAGCGCCACCTCGGTGCGGGTGCGGACCACGCCGGGCAGACTGATCAGCTTCTGGATCACGTCCTCCAGGTGGGCGTTGTCGCGGGCCACCACCCGGGTGAGGAGATCACCGCCGCCGGTGATCGAGAACACCTCCACGATCTCCGGCACGGCGGCCAGCGCGTCGCCGACGTCGTCGAGGTGGCCCTGGGTGACCTCGATGTGCACGAACGCGAGCACGGGGTGGCCCAGCGCGGAGGGGGAAAGGGACGGGCCCGAGCCGGTGATCACGCCCTCGCGCTCCAGTCGGTCGAGGCGGGCCTGGAGCGTGCCGCGAGCCACGCCGAGGATGCGCGCGTACTCCCGCACGCTGGTGCGGGGCTGCTCGAGCAGCAGGCGCAGGATGCGGGTGTCGAGCTGGTCGACGGCCATGGTGCCCGGACTCCTCGTGTGTTCATCGGTGATCGCGAACGACTGTACCAATGGCCCAGGCGGGTGCATTCCGGGCGGACCGGCCGTTCCTGGTCCGTTGGCCCTTCCGCGGTCCTCCCCGAAGAGCAGTCAGTGGACCAATGGACCAGTCGATTTCCGGCCACTTGAGCCAGCGGCGGCACGGATGCTGTCATGGTGCCGTCGATGGCGCTGCGGATCCCGCGGCGCCTTTTCCATGCCGGTGTTCACGGGTGACCGTTGGGGGCGAGAAGTGCTGAAGAGGGTGTTCACGGCTCCGGATCCGGGGCGGGTACGGCTGCGGTTCGCCGCGCGGGCCGTCCTCGGCATCGGGCTGGCCGTCGTGGTCTGCGGCCTGGCGGGGCACTCCCTGGCCGGTGCCGTCACCGGAGGGCTCGCCGCGCTGCTCGCCCTGTTCACCGTCACCGACACCACCGTGCGCGGCCAGGCGGTCACCACCGCGTTGCTGCCCGCCGTCGGCCTGCCCGTCCTGGCCGCCGCGGCCCTCCTGCACGACCAGCCCCTGGCCCGCGACCTGACCTTCCTGGCGGTCACCGGCGCGGGCGTGTACGCCCGCCGGTGGGGGCCGCGCGGCCACAGCCTGGGCGTGTTCGCGTTCATGATGTTCTTCGTCGCCCAGTTCCTGCACGCGACCGGGGGGCGGCTCCCCGAGCTGGCCGCGGCCGTCGTCCTCTCCGTCCTCGGCGCGGCGGCCGTGCGCTTCGGCCTGTGGTGCTACGAGCGTCGCCTGCCCCCGGCCGCCGTGCCCGCCCCGCCGGGCGGCCGGGGCCTCGCCCGGGTCACCACCCGGCAGGCCGTCCAGGCGACGGCCGGCGCGGGCTTCGCGCTCCTCGTGGGCCAGGCGGTGTCCGGGGAGCGCTGGTACTGGGCCGTCGGCGCCACGTGGTGGATCTTCGTCAACACCACCTCCCGCGGCGAGACCCTGGTACGCGGCTTCCGCCGGGTGCTCGGCACGGTGATCGGCATCGGCCTCGGCCTCCTCGTCGCCGCCCCCGTGCACGGCGCCGGCGCCCCCACGGCCGCCCTCGTCGCCGTCTGCGTCTTCGGCATCTTCTACACGGCCGCCGTCTCCTACACCTGGATGATGCTCTGGGTGACCCTGCTCGCCCAGCTGCTCTACGGGCTCCTCGGCGTGCTCACCCCCGGCCTGCTGGCGGTCCGCCTCGCCGAGACCGGCGTGGGCGCGCTCGGCGCGGGGCTGGCGGTGCTGTTCGTGCTCCCCGTCACCACCCACGCCGTCACCGACGCCTGGATCCAGCGCGCGCTGCGCTGCGTCCACACCGGCACCGCCGAAGCCGCCGCCCGCCTCGCCGGCGACCCCGCCGCCGACCCCGGCGCGCGCGTCGCCGAACTGGAACAGCTCCTCGGCCGGGTCCGGCTCTCCGTCGCCCCGCTCACCCACCCGCTGAACCCCATGCTCGGCCGCAAGGCACGCGCCCGCCGCGTCCTCGACCTCCTCGACGACTGCGCGCGCGAGATCCGCGGACTCGTCGCCGTCGCCGCCGACCCGGAGGCCTCCCACGACGCCCGCCTCGCCGCCGCCTGCTGGCGCGTCCAGGCCGCGGTGGAGGCCCTGACCGACGGGGGCACGGAACACCTCGCCCCCGCCGAGCACCCCTCGGCGGCCGGACCCGCCCTGGCCCACCTGCACGGCCTGGAACGAGCCCTGGCGGAACTGGCCCACCCCCTGCGCACCCCGTCCGGCTCACCGCTGGTGGGAGCCTGAGCGTCTGCGGCGACGCCGCCCCCGCCACGCCCGGGGGCCGGCGTTCCGGCCTCGACCGCGGTTCGCGTCGCCCGGCTGAACCCCGCGGCACGCCGCCGTGTCATCCGTACCATCTTGGTCTAGACCGCGCGTGATCGGCTGCTACCGTCACCCCGGACAGCGGCGGCACGAGAGGGGACAGCGGTGGCAGACGTCGACAGGCGGCCCCGGCGGGCGTTCATCGGGTCGTTCACGGCGGCCGGGGGGCCCGGGATCGTGGCGGCGGCCGTGGACCCGAGCGACGGCGCGCTGACCGTCCTGAGCAGCGTGAACGGCCTTCCCGATCCCTCGTACCTGACCCTGTCGCCGGACGGCGGCACGCTCTACGCCGTCAGTGAGACCGCCGAGGGCGCGGTGGCCGCGTACAGCCTGGCCGGGGACGTCCCGGAGCAGGCCGGACCGGCCGTGCCGGTCGGCGGCGGTGGTCCCACCCACCTCACCGTGTTCGACGGCCACGTCGTGACCGCCAACTACGGATCCGGCAGTGTCACCGCCGTCCCCGTCCGGCCCGACGGCACCCTCGCCCCGGTGCCCTCCGGCGTGCTCCACCACAGCGGCTCCGGCCCCCACACCCCGCGCCAGCAGGGGCCGCACGCTCATCAGGTCCAGGCCGACCCGAGCGGACGCCGGCTGGTCAGCGTGGACCTCGGGACGGACTCGGTGCGGGTGTGCGCCCTGCGCGACGGCAGGCCGGTCCTGCACCGGGAGTTCGCCCTGCGCCCCGGCTCCGGCCCCCGTCACCTGGCCTTCCATCCGGACGGCGGCCACGCGTACGTCGTCAACGAACTCACCCCGACCGTGACCGTCTGCCGCTGGGACGCCCCGGACGGCTCACTGAAGCCGCTGGCGGAGGTGCCCGTGCTGCCGGGCGCGCCCGCCGGGGACGCCTACCCGTCCGGCATCGTCGTCTCGCCCGACGGGCGGTTCGTGTGGACGGCCACCCGCGGCGAGGACGTGCTGTCGGCGTTCGCCGTCGAGGGCGGCGGAGAGGCACTGCGCCTCATCGGCACCGTGCCCTGCGCCGGCCGCTGGCCGCGTGCGCTCACCGAGTCCGCCGGCTTCCTGTACGTCGCCAACGAGCGCTCCGGCGACGTGACCTGGTTCGCCCTCGACCCGGCGACCGGCCTGCCCCGGCGCGGCGGCTCGATCCCGGTGCCGGCGGCGTCCTGCGTGGTCTTCGGCTAGGACCTCTCGTTCGGATCGTGCCGGGCCCGCGGGGTCCGGCCCGATCCGGACGAAAGACCCTGGTCCCCGAACCCGGCAGGAGCCCGGGGCCCACTCGTCGGCTCCGCACCCTGGCCCGCAGGCACGACGAAGGGCCCGCTCCCCGGTCGGGAGCGGGCCCTTTCGGCGTCCGTGCAGGTCGTACGGGCTCGCGCCCGCGTCGCTTACGACTGGCGGGCAGGCGTGCCCTGCGGCTGCTGCGGCGCGATCCCCAGCGTCGTCGTGTACTTGGCCAGGGCGAGCTTGCCGATGGCCGGGTACGGGCCGAGCGCGTCGGCGGACGCGCACTCCGCCTCCCTGGCCGCCTCCTCCAGCAGGGTGGAGTCGATCTCCGGACCGATGAGGTACGGCGCCAGGGCCAGCTGCTGGGAGCCGGAGCCGCGCAGCTGCTCGGCCACGGAGGCGATGGAACCCTCCTGGTCGAGGGCCGCGGCCATCACCGGCACGGCGAGGCGCGCCGCGAGCAGCATGCCGGTGATGCCGGCGGCCTGCACGGCCTCCTCGCCGCCCACGGTGGCGAGGATGATGCCGTCCGCGGCCGTGGCGACGGTGAACAGGCGGGCGCGGTCGGCGCGGGCCAGACCGGCCTCGGACAGCCGCACGTGCAGCGCCTCGGCGAGCAGCGGGTGCGGGCCGAGCGCGTCGGTCAGGTCGGCCGCGACGCGGCTCTCCATGACGGCCTGGCGCACCTGGCGCAGCAGCGCGCTGTCCGGCCCGGCCAGCAGCGGTACGACGACGGCGACCGGGCCGTCGGGCTCCTTGGCGTCCACCCCGGCGGCGAGGGCCTGCTCGTAGCGGGCGGTGCGCTCGTCGGCGGCGTGCGCCAGGACGGACTGGAGGCTGGGGAACTCGGCGTCGTTCCCGTCGAGGTACCCGATGCGCGCGTCGAGGCCGGGAAGCTCGGAGCGGGCGATGCTCACGACTTCCTCGGCGAGGCCGCGGGTGGCGGCGCTCGGCGTACCCGGCACCGCGAGAACGAGCGCGGGCGCGCCCTCGGGAGCCGCCAGGGGCTCGGGTCGGCGGTGTCGTCCGGGCTGGCGGGGGCGCGGCATTCGTACAGGGAGGCCGGACGCGGGCCCAGTGGGGGAGCTCATGGCGCCGCATGTTACTGGCTTCCTGGGCTCCCCTGTTCGGGGAGGGTGCAGGTGAGCGGTATCCGTCCGGTTTTGTCTGATGAGTTACGTACGGATCAGAAGTGATCAGCGTGTGTTCCGGGCGACTTGCCCCTGAAGGGTTCGATTCCCCTTTTCCGTCATGACGCGCCGTTCACCCGCGGGGCCACGCAGAGCATCGCCCCGTCGACCGGCAGGCCGAGCGTGCCGGCCGTGAGGGCGAGGGCGATGCGGACGGCGCCGTCCAGCGGATCGCCGGCGGCCGCCACCCGCCGGGCGTACGGCAGCCGCCGCGCCAGTTCCTCCGCCAGCGGTACGAGGAGGGGGTCGCCCAGTTTCACGAGGCCGCCGGTGACGGCGACGCGGGGGCGGGGTTCGGCGTCCGGCGGGCAGACCGCGACGGCCGAGTCGGCCATGTGCCGGGCCGCCGCGCGCAGGATGTCCGCGGCGACCCGGTCGGCCGGCGCGCAGGCGGCCACGCGGGGCGCGAAGGAGGCGAGGACGGCGGCGCGGTCGGGGCGCGGGTAGAGCAGACCGGGCAGACCCGGCATCGGTCCGAACTGTTCCTCGGCGCCGGCCAGGAGGGCGGCGGACCCACCGGGCCGGCCGTCGTGGGCGCGCAGAGCGGCCTCCAGGCCGGCCCGCCCGATCCACGCGCCGCCGCCGCAGTCGCCCAGCAGATGGCCCCAGCCGTCGGCCCGCTGCCAGGACGTCAGGTCCGTGCCGATCGCGATCAGTCCGGTTCCGGCGGCCAGCACGGCGCCCGGACCGGTGCCGAGGGCGCCGGCGTAGGCGGTGACGGCGTCGGCGGCCAGGGCGGTGGTGCCCACCCCGAACTCCCGCGCCAGCGCGCCCGGCAGTTCGGCCCGCAGCGCGCCGCCGAGGGTGGCGAGACCGGCGGCGCCGACCACCGCCGTGACCGGCCGGGACACCCTCGTCTCCGCCGCCAACGACCGCACCATGGGCAGCAGTTGTGCCATCAGGTGCTCGGGGTCGATGCCCCGCGCGCCGGTGCGCACGGGACTCCGTGACGACCGTACGGCGGGTGCGCCGCCGTCGGTCGTGGCGAGTGCCACCCGCAGTCCGGAGCCGCCCGAGTCCACGGCGAGGACACCGGGGGAGGGTTCCGGAACCGCGGGGGAGGTCACGGCAGGCGCCAGTCCACGGGTTGACCGCCCTGCCGGATCAGCAGGTCGTTCGCCCGGCTGAACGGCCGGGAGCCGAAGAAGCCCCGGTCCGCCGACATGGGCGAGGGGTGCGCCGACTCCACCGAGGGCAGGTCGCCGAGGAGCGGACGCAGGTTGCGGGCGTCGCGGCCCCACAGGATCGACACCAGCGGCTTGCCGCGGGCGGCGAGCGCCCGGATCGCCTGCTCGGTGACCTCCTCCCAGCCCTTGCCGCGATGGGCCGCGGGTTTGCGCGGGGCCGTGGTGAGCGCCCTGTTGAGCAGCAGCACCCCCTGCCGCGTCCACGGTGTCAGGTCGCCGCTGGACGGCTGGGGCAGCCCCAGGTCGGTGTTCAGCTCCCGGTAGATGTTGACGAGGCTGCCGGGCAGCGGCCGTACCTCGGGTGCCACCGAGAAGGACAGGCCCACCGCGTGGCCCGGCGTCGGGTACGGGTCCTGCCCGACGACCAGGACGCGGACCTCGTCGAAGGGCTGCTGGAAGGCCCGCAGGACGTGGGGCCCGGCGGGGAGGTAGGTGCGTCCGGCGGCGATCTCCGCGCGCAGGAAGTCGCCCATCTCGGCGATCCGTCCGGCCACGGGTTCGAGGGCCTTCGCCCAGCCCGGTTCGACGATCTCATGCAAGGGTCGTGGTGCCACGGGCGTCACCCTACTGCCGTACGGGCGGCGGCGATCAACCGGTGGCCAGGACCCCGCGCCTCACCCGTCGGACTCATCCGACCACCGCGGCCCTCATGCAGAGCACGTCCGGCAGGTGCGAGGCCAACTGCCGCCAGCTGTCGCCGTCGTCGGCCGAGGCGAACACCTCGCCGTTGCGGTTGCCGAAGTACACGCCCGCCGGGTCCGCGTCGTCTGTGCAGAGCGCGTCGCGCAGCACGGTGCCGTAGTGGTCCTCCTGCGGCAGGCCGGCCGACAGCGGCTCCCAGCTCTCGCCCGCGTCCGTCGTGCGGTAGACCCGGCAGCGGTGGTCGGCGGGTACCCGGTCCGCGTCGGCGTTGATCGGGAAGACGTACGCCGTGTCCGCTCGGTGGGGGTGCGCGGCGGCGGCGAAGCCGAAGGTGGACGGCAGGCCGGCGCCGATGTCCGTCCAGTGGGCGCCCGCGTCGTCGCTGCGGTACACCCCCCAGTGGTTCTGCAGGTACAGCCGGTCCGGATCGGCCGCGTCCCGCGTGACCTTGTGCACGCACTGGCCGAACTCCGGGTTCGGATCCGGCAGGAACACCGCGGAGACACCGGAGTTGGAAGGCGTCCAGCTCGCGCCGCCGTCGGTGGTGCGGAACACGCCGGCCGTGGACACGGCCACCGTCACCGCCCGTGGGTCCCGCCGGTCGGTGAGCACCGTGTGCAGGCCCTCACCGCCGCCGCCCGGCACCCATCGGGAGCGCGTCGGGTGCTCCCACAGCGGGCGGACCAGCTCGAAGCTCTCCCCGCGGTCCTCGGAGCGGTACAGTGCGGCCGGTTCCGTGCCCGCGTACACCACGTCCGGCTCGCCGGCGGCCGGGTGCAGCTGCCACACCCGCTCCAGCGAAGCCCCGGTGTCCTGGGGGAACCTGACGGCCGGCTTCGCCGGTTCGGTCCAGGTCCGGCCGAGGTCGTCGGAGTGGAACACCGACGGGCCCCAGTGGGCGCTGTCCCCGCCGGCGAGGAGCCGCGTGCGGCCGCCCCGGGTGTCGATCGCGACCGAGTAGATCGCCTGTGCGTTGAAGCAGGGGGATGCGTCGAACTCCCAGCCGCCCCCGCGCCTCCGTCCGATGAACAGGCCCTTGCGCGTGCCCACGGCGAGCAGTACCTCGGTCATGCCGGTCACCTCCGCTGCTGTGACGTCCTTGTCCCAACTACCGGCCAGTCTGCACCCGGCCACTGACAGTCACCCCCGAAGCGGCCGTCGCCGCAGGTCACCGCGGCGGCGACGGCCCGGGACCGCAAGGTGTCGGCCACCTTCGGCGGGAGTCCCGCGCGCCCGCCGCGTCCGTGGCACCGTCGGGACGGAGGACTCGTCCTGAGCATCCGGGCCGCCGGGCCCGTATGGGAGGGCGGCCGGGATGTTCACGCGCTCATGAGGAGGAAGCCTTCGATGGCGTTCCGTGGTCCGAGGGTGTGGCTGTGGCGCTGGCGGCGCAATCCGCTCAAACGGCGCTCCGACACGGTGGAGGCCTGGGTGATGCTCGGCGCCTGGGTGCTGACCGTCGTGTGCGGCGTGCTGGCCGGCTGGACGGCCGCCCGGTCCGTCGAGCAGGGTCTGGCCCGGGAGCGCGCCGAGTGGCGGCCGGTCGCAGGGCGCCTCACCGAGCGGGCGCCCGGAAGGGCCGCCGCGCACTCCGGGGAACGGGTCTGGGCCGAGGCCGGCTGGACCGGGCCCGACGGATCCGCCCGCACCGGTCAGGTCGGGGTGGCTCCGGGCAGCGCCGCCGGCACCGCGGTGACGGTGTGGACGGACCGCCGGGGCCGTCTGGTCACGGAGCCCGCCACCGCCGCCCAGGCCCGGGTGCGGGCC
Organism: Streptomyces sp. NPDC051051; assembly: GCF_040682975.1. Taxonomy (NCBI): domain Bacteria; kingdom Bacillati; phylum Actinomycetota; class Actinomycetes; order Kitasatosporales; family Streptomycetaceae; genus Streptomyces; species Streptomyces sp. NPDC051051. The sequence continues at coordinate 63,782 of NZ_JBFBCB010000013.1, read as the reverse complement.
TCGCTCGTCGGCGGCCTGGCGGGCGTGACCGTGGGGGTCCTGCCGTGCGCCGGCGGCCGGTACCTGCGCGGCCGGCTGGAGCGCCGTCGGATCGAGCGCTGGGCCGTGGAGTGGGCCCTGTTCGACGCGGTGCGGGGACGGCCTGCGGGCTGAGCGGGGCCGCGCCACAGCACGCAGTGCCCCCGCTGGATCTCCTGGACCGTGGACGTGATGCCGAGGGTGGTGGCGGGGGTCGTCGGGGTGGCGGGCGCCGGCGTCGTCCAGTGGAACCGCGAACCCCGGCGCAGCGGGCCGGTGTCGAGGCGCTCCGAGCCGGTGACGGGTGGCTGCCAGGACGGCCGGCGCTCCACGTCGGTCTGCAGCTTCCCCACGGTGCTCACCGGCGCGTCGATCACGATGTCGGACTCGTACCGGATCAGGGCGGAGTCGTCCACGCCCTGCCCGCGGCACCCGTCCCGGTGCGCGGTCCGTGCGGGGGCGGCCTGGGCGGACCGGGTGGACCGCGCGGACTCGGCGGCCGGGGCGGTCGTCGTCCCGAGCACACCGGCGAGGGCGAGCGGGACGGCGACCGCGGCGGCCCGGCGCGCGCCCCTTCGGGAGCGCGTGCTGATCACGGGGTTTCCTTCGTCCGGTGGGTGGGGTGGGGCGCCGCGTGCCCGAGACGGTCGCGCGACGGTGGAGCGCGCCGTCCGGGCGGACGGCGGCGGCGCTCGGCCGCGGGGCGGGTGCGGGCTACTACGGGGTGAGCACGACCTTCCCGGCGACGGTCCCGGACTCGGCCAGCCGCAGGGCGTCGGCGACCTGGGCGAGCGGCAGCCGGGCGGCGATCTGGGCGGTGACCTCGCCGCGCTCGAGGGCGGTGAAGACCTGGGCGAGGTCGGCGCGCAGCCGGGCCCGGAACCGGTCGCGGGACAGGGCCCGTCCGGCCCACACGTTGAAGAAGAAGGCGTGGCGCCCGTTGGGCAGGGCGTTCCACAACCACACCCGGCCGAGCAGCTTGAGCACGGGGAGTCGGCCCGAGCCCTCGTCGTCCCGGGTGGAGGCACTGCCGTAGGAGACGAGCGTGCCGCCCGGGGCGAGGAGGCGCCAGGAGTCGACGATGCCGGGGCCGCCCACGTGGTCGAAGACGGCGTCCACCCCGCCGGGGGCGAGGGCGCGGACACGCGCGGGGATGTCGTCGGTGCGGTAGTCGACGGGCTCCACGCCCTTGTCCCGCAGGGCGGCGTGATGGCGGGCGGAGGCGGTGCCGATCACCCTGGCGCCCGCCGCCCGGGCGAGCTGGACCAGCACCGAGCCGACACCGCCGTTGGCCCCGTGCACCAGAACGGTCCGGCCCGCGCGGACCCGTGCCTTGCGGTGCAGCATCTGCCAGGCGGTGATGCCGTTGACCACCAGCGTCTCCGCCTCCGCCGCGCCCACCCCGGCGGGCACCGGCACCACGTCCGCCGCGTCGACGAGCACGTGGCTGGCCCAGCCGCCGACCTTCACCAGCGCGGCCACCCGCAGGCCGGCGAGGCCCGGCTCGACGCCCGCGCCGGACGCCAGGACGGTGCCGACCAGGTCGTAGCCGGGCACGAAGGGGAACGGCGGCTGGTCGTAGTACCGGCCGCGCCGCATCTGCTGCTCGGCGAAGGAGATCCCGGTCGCCTCCATCCGGACGACGACCTGTCCGGGGCCGGGGGCGGGCACGACGCCGTGTCGCAGGTGCAGCCCCTCGGGCTCCACCTTGCCGGGCAGGACGACCTCGACGAGTTCTTCGGCGTTCACGACGACCTCCATGCGGTCCGCTGAGTTACTGGCTTTCGTTTTCGTTACAAGTTGTAACTCGCGCGAAGGGGAGTGTCAATCGCTTTCGTGACACCCTCTAACTGAAATTGTTCCGTGCGGCTCCGCGGCCCCCGGGCCCTCGTCAGTCGCCGGCGGGTGGCAGCGCCCGCCCCAGAATCCCGTCCAGGTCGGCGCCGTCGGGCAGGGTGCCGAAGGAGTGCCCCCAGTCGCCGCCGAGCCGGGTCGCGCAGAAGGCGTCGGCGACCGCGGGCGGCGCGTGCCGGACCAGGAGGGACGCCTGGAGGGTGAGGGCCATGCGCTCCACGAGCCGACGGGCTCCCGCCTGCGTGGCCTCACCGAGGCCGGACCTGAGCCCGGCCACCGCCGCGTCCAGCCGGGCGTCCGCCCCGTGGGCCAGGGCGAGTTCGGCGAAGAGGGCGTCCGCGGTGGCGGGTTCGCGGGTCAACGCCCGCAGGACGTCGAGGGCGTTGACGTTGCCCGAGCCCTCCCAGATCGACAGCAGGGGAGCCTCGCGGTAGTGCCGGGGCATGCCGGACTCCTCCACGTAGCCGTTGCCGCCGAGGCATTCCAGGGCCTCCGCCGTGAAGGCCGGCCCCCGCTTGGTGACCCAGTACTTGCCGACGGCCGTGGCGATCCGCCGGAAGACCCGCTCGCCCGCGTCGCCGCGCGCCGCCCGGTCGGCCGCCCCGGCCAGCCGCAGGGTGAGGATGGTCGCGGCCTCGGACTCCAACGCCAGGTCCGCCAGGACGTTGCGCATCAGCGGCTGGTCGAACAGCCGCGCGCCGAACGCGCCGCGGTGACGCGCGTGGTGGCCGGCCTCGACGAGGGTCTTGCGCATCAGTGCCGCCGACATCATCACGCAGTCCAGGCGCGTGCAGTTGACCATCTCGACGATGGTCTTCACGCCCTGCCCCCCGGGCCCGACCAGCCAGGCCACCGTCCCGTCGAACTCGGGCTCGGAGGAGGCGTTGGAGCGGTTGCCCAGCTTGTCCTTCAGCCGCTGGACGCGGAAGGTGTTGCGGGTGCCGTCGGGCAGCACGCGCGGCACCAGGAAGCACGACAGGCCGTCCGGGGCCTGGGCGAGGACCAGGAACACGTCGCACATCGGCGCCGACGTGAACCACTTGTGCCCGCGCAGGGTGTACACCCCGGGCTCGGCGGTGGGCGTCGCCCTCGTGGTGTTGGTCCGGACGTCCGAGCCGCCCTGCTTCTCGGTCATCCCCATGCCCGCGAGCAACCCGCGCTTCTGCGTCGGCACCCGCAGCCCGGGGTCGTACTCGCGGCCGGTCAGCAGGGGTTCGTACACCTTCGCCAGCTCCGGCTCGCGGCGCAGGGTGGGGACGGCGGCGTACGTCATCGAGGTGGGACAGCCGTGTCCGGCCTCCGTGTGCCCCCACGTCAGCCCGCCGGCCGTGCGCGCCACGTGGGCCCCCGGCCGGGCGTCCGACCAGGGCGCTCCGGCCAGGCCCTCGGCGACGGCGACCCGCATCAGTTCGTGCCACGCGGGATGGAAGTCGACCTCGTCGACCCGGTGGCCGTACCGGTCGTGGGTGCGGAGCACCGGCCCGTGCCGGTTCGCCAGCTCGCCCCACTCCTGCGCCTCGGGACCGCCGGCCCGCCGGCCGAGGCGGCGCAGGTCCGCCTCCGCCCACCCGGCGCCCTCGCGCCGCACCCCCTCCAGCAGGGCCGCGTCGTCGGAGGCGTCGTACGGGGCCAGGGGCGGGGGCTGGTTGGTGACGTCGTGCGTGGCGGGGGAGAGGGTCGGGGGTTCTGCGTCCATGGGGCTCATGGCCTCATGTTGCATCTACGGTGCAGTCGCAGCAATAGTGCAACATCGTCGGCGGACGTACAGTACGTCCTCATGCACAGGAACGTGACGTCCGGGCCCGCGGGGGTGGAGCTGCCGCCGCTGTCGGCCCGGTCGGTGGTGCTGAGCCTGCTGCTCGGCGCCCATCCCCCCCAGCTGCCGGTGAAGGACCTCGTCCGGCTGGTGGAACCCTTCGGCGTCGGTGGCTCCACGCTGCGGGCCGCGCTCAGCCGGATGGTGGCGGCGGGCGACCTGCGGCGCGCCGGTTCCGTGTACGGCCTCAGCGACCGCCTGCTGGAACGCCGGCGCCGGCAGGACGACGCCGTTCACCCGGCTACCCTGCCCTGGAACGGCGACTGGGAGATGGCCGTGGTGACGGCCACCGGCCGGAGCCCCGCCGAACGGGCCGAACTGCGCACCGAGTTGACGCACCTGCGGCTCGCGGAACTGCGAGAGGGCGTCTGGCTGCGCCCCGCGACCCTGAGCCGCCCCTGGCCGGCCGAACTGGATCCCGTCACCCGTCACTTCACCGCCCGCCCGGACACCTCCGCCGGGGAACTGGCGGCGCTTCTGTGGCCGTTGGAGGAGTGGGCCGCCCGGGGCCGGGCCCTGCTCGCGCACCTCGAGCGGGCCGACCGGCCCGCCGACCGCTTCACCGCCTTCGCGGCCGTCGTGCGCCATCTCCTCGCCGACCCCGTCCTGCCCCCCGAGCTGCTGCCGGCGCACTGGCCCGGCGCCGCGCTGCGCGCCGCCTACGCCGGGTTCCAGCGGGAGGTGACCGCTCGCACGCGCGAACGCGCGTGACGGCCGGAGGGGGCGCGTGCGGGTCGCCTCCTCCGGCCGCCCGTGGGGGGAACGCCCGGTCTGCGGGGTGCTCGGCCTACTTGTAGGCGATGTCCGAGCTGGAGTACTTGCAGTACGTGCTGTCGGGGCCCGAGCCGTTCGTCGTCGGCTCGTCGCCGTCGTCGTTGCCGATGTACTTCTGGCAGGGGACGATCTTCTTGCTGGTGTCCCCGACGATCGTGATGCCCCGCAGGGTCGCGCTGTCGCCGTAGTTGGTGTTGATGCCGACGAGCTTGCCGCCCTTGTAGGTGGCCTCGATGGTGTTCAGGTTGATCGTCCGCTTGTACTGCGTGGAGCAGTTGCCGCAGGAGCGGATGAAGGTGCCGAAGTTCTTGACGGCGAAGTTGGAGACGTTCAGCGTCCCGGCGCCGTTGAACTGGAAGACCTTGTCGCTGGCTTCCTTCGCCCCGCCGCCGACGACGTTGTAGACGTTGGACGACGACGAGCCGCGGAAGGTCGCCGCGTCCTCGCCGACGTCCTCCCACCAGACGTTCTGGAGCGTGCAGCTGCCCTTGCAGTGGATGCCGTCGGCGGCGGGCGCGCCGATGATGACGTTCTTGAGGACCGCGCCGGCGGCCAGCTCCAGGATGGGTCCCTGGTCCTCGTCCTGGCTGCCGCTGCCGAGGTCGCCCGTGCCGTACAGGCGCTTCATCCCGTAGTCCTTGGTGCCGGAGACCGAGATGGTGGCGGAAACGGCCTGGCTGCCGTTCGCGGTGGGCCAGGTGGCCGCGCTCGCCGGAGTGAGCGCCCCGCTAGTCATGATCATGCCAACCGCGAGGCCGACGGCGGCCAGTGAGCCCGTCAGGGCGCGCCCGCGAGGGCGTGTGAGTGCTGGGGAAGTCATGTCCCGATGCCTTCTTCCAGGTGGGGATGGTCGAAGTTCTCCGGTGGTCGCGCCGGACGTCGCCAGAACGACACGTGATTCTCCTATATGAACTTTGTTCTCGATGTTGAACATATTGCTCGGGCGGCGTGGAGTCTCGCGGGTCACGGCGAGCGGCTCGTCCACACTTCTGAACGGAACGTAGAGGGCAAGCGCTTTCTAGTCAACGCCTCGCGCAGAAGACGGCGGAAGTCGTCCGACGGTGACGGCCGACCGGTGGGGCTCTGCGGAACGAGACCGTGGGAGCGCTTCCATGGAAGGCGTGTGCATGCCACTATGCGAGGTCCGGACGAACTCCGCCCGCTGAACCCTCCTTCCGTGCACGACGAGCCGTCAACAGAAGGGACCGGCGTGATCACCCCCGAATCCCTCAGGAGAGCGCTGCGTTCGGTACTCGCGGTGCTGCTCCTGCTCACCGGCGCCCTGCTCGCCGCCCCCGCCGCCTCCGCCCGGCCGCTCTCCGTGCCGGCGGCGGTCCCGCCCGCCACCCTCACCGAGGTCACCGGCTTCGGCGCCAACCCCAGCGACCTCCGGATGTACGTGTACGCGCCGGCCGGCGTCACCGCCCACCCCGCCGTCCTCGTCGCCGTGCACTGGTGCGGGGGCTCCGGCCCGGCCATGCACTCGGGCACCGAGTACGCCCAACTCGCCGACCGGTACGGCTTCGTGATCGTCTACCCGTCCGTCACCCGGAGCAGCAAGTGCTTCGACGTCTCCTCGCCGCAGGCGCTCCGCCGTGACGGAGGCAGCGACCCCGTCGGGATCAAGTCGATGATCGACTGGGTGAGCGCCGCCTACTCCGCCGACACCTCGCGCGTGTTCGCCACCGGCATCTCCTCCGGCGCGATGATGACCAACGTCCTGCTCGGCGACTATCCCGACGTGTTCGCGGCGGGCGCCGCGTTCGCCGGAGTCCCGTTCGGCTGCTTCGCCACCACCGACGGCTCCGAATGGAACAGCGCCTGCTCCGGCGGCACCGTCGTCCGCACCCCGCAGCAGTGGGGCGACCTGGTGCGAGGCGCCCATCCCGGCTACACCGGACCCCGGCCGCGCATGCAGCTGTGGCACGGCACCGAGGACGACGTGCTGCGCTACCCCAACTTCGGCGAGGAGATCAAGCAGTGGACCGAGGTGCGGGGGATCGGCCAGACCCCGTCCGCCACCGACTCGCCGCAGACCGGCTGGACCCGCACCCGCTACGGCGGCACCGGTGACCGGGCCCCGGTGGAGGCCATCAGTCTCCAGGGCGTCGGCCACAACCTCTACGCGTGGGGCATGGCCGCCCGGGTGCTCACCTTCTTCGGCCTGGACGCCGGCGGCGAGCCCGGACCGGATCCCCAGCCCACGGACTCCTGCAGGGTGGCCGTGTCCACCAGCGCGTGGAACACCGGTCTGACCGCTTCGGTGACGCTCACCAACACCGGCACCTCGACGGTGAACGGCTGGCGGCTTGGCTTCACCCTGCCCGCCGGACAGGCCGTCACCAACGCCTGGGGCGCCACCTACACCCCGGCCTCCGGGGCCGTGACGGCCACGAACGCGTCGTACAACGGCACGCTCGCGCCGAACGCGAGCGTCACCCTCGGCTACCAGGCGAGCCACACGGGCGACAGCCGGGCGCCCTCCTCCTTCACGCTGAACGGGACGCAGTGCGCACTGGGTTGATGCCGCTCGCCGCGTGCGGCGCGGAAATCCGGGGGCGGGGGAACGGTCGCGGCGACGCCACGTCGCCGCGACCGGGGCCCCGCCCCCCCGGCGGGACGAGGGGCGCGCAGGACGGCCGACGGCGCGGTGAGGCTGTTCGCCGACGGGAGACGTGCCCGCGTCTTCACCGCCGCGGCGCCGGGCGCCGCGAGCGCCGCGGTGCCCGCGGCACCCGGGCCCAGGACTCACACCGACCGGTGGTACTGGTCGGGCACCCGCACCTCGGCGCCCCTCTCGCGGGCCGCCTGCCGCGCCCAGGAGGGGTTGCGCAGCAGCTCGCGGCCGAGCAGCACCGCGTCGGCCTCGCCGTTGACCAGGATCTTCTCGGCCTGCCCGGCGTCGGTGATCAGGCCCACCGCGGCGACCGGCATCGGCGTCTCGGCCTTCACCCGCGCGGCGAACGGGACCTGGTAGCCCGGACCGACCGGGATGTGCACGCCCGAGGCGTTGCCGCCGGTGGACACGTCGAGCAGGTCCACGCCGTGCGCGTGCAGCTCACGGGCGAAGCGGACCGTCTCGTCGGGGGTCCAGCCGTCCTCCTCCAGCCAGTCGGTCGCGGAGATGCGGAAGAACAGCGGCTTGTCGTCGGGCCACACGGCCCGTACGGCGTCGACGACCTCCAGTGCGAACCGGGTGCGGTTCTCGTAGGAGCCGCCGTACTCGTCGGTGCGGTGGTTGGAGTGCGGGGAGAGGAAGTTGCCGATCAGGTAGCCGTGGGCGCCGTGGATCTCGGCGATCTCGAAGCCGGCGGCGAGAGCGCGCCGTGCCGCGTCCTGGAACTCGCCCACGATCCCCGCGATCTGAGGTGCGGTCAGCTCGCTCGGCACCGGGTGGGCCTCGGCGAAGGGGACCGGGCTCGGGCCCACCGGCTGCCATCCGTGCGCCTCCGGCCCCACGGGCGCCCCGCCCTTCCAGGGCCGGTCGGTGGAGGCCTTGCGGCCGGCGTGGGCGAGCTGGATCGCGGGGACGGTGCCCTGCCCGACGAGGAACCGGGTGATCCGGCGGAACGCCTCGACCTGGGTGTCGTTCCAGATGCCGAGGTCGTACGGGGAGATGCGGCCCTCCGGGGACACCGCGGTGGCCTCGACGATGATCAGGCCGGTGCCCCCCGTCGCGCGGGCCGCGTAGTGCGCGAAGTGCCAGTCGGTGGCGACGCCGGTCAGCGGGCCCTCGGGTGCGGCCGAGTACTGGCACATGGGCGGCATCCACACCCGGTTGGGGATCGTCACGTCGCGCAGGGAGTAGGGCTGGAAGAGCGCGCTCACGGCGGACTCCATTCGTCACGGGGCCGGTGGTCAACTCGTACGATAGGCATCGTAGTACGTCGAGTGTCAAACTACGATGGATCTCGTACCATGGGGATTCCCGACGAAGTGGAGCCGCCGTGACCACCCCCGCAGTGAGCAGCCGTGATCTTCCGCATCCGGCGCGCGAGGAGATCCGGCTGGAGGCCGTGCTGCACGCGCTCTCCGATCAGATGCGCCTGCGGATCGTGCGAGAGCTCGCCGCCGACGGCGACGAGCTCTCCTGTTCCCACTTCGACCTGCCGGTCACCAAGTCGACCACCACGCACCACTTCCGGGTGCTGCGCGAAGCCGGCGTCCTCCGGCAGGTCTACCGGGGCACGGCCAAGATGAACGGCCTGCGCAAGGACGACCTAGACGACCTCTTCCCGGGGCTTCTCGACGCCGTCCTCGACGCCGCCGGCCGCGAGGCCCGGCGTCTTCGCGCGGGGTGAACCAGCGCTCGGACCACCGCTTCGGGGAAGGTGGTTGAACAGCAGGTTCAGGACGATCGCGGTCACGCAGCCCGCGCTGATACCGCTGTTCATCACGGTCTGGAACCAGTCGGGGAACTTCTCGTAGACCGTCGGCACGCCCACCGGCAGCACGCCCATCGCCACCGACACGGCCACCACGGTCAGATTGTGGTTGTCCTCGAAGTCGACCTCGGCCAGCGTCCGCAGCCCGCTCGCCGCGACGGTCCCGAACATCACGAGGCCCGCACCGCCGAGAACCGGCGCCGGAACCGCCGCCACCACCGCGCCCAGCTTGGGCAGCAGGCCGAGCAGGACGAGGATGCCGCCGGCGGTGGCCACGACCCAGCGGCTGCGCACCCGGGTCATGCCGACCAGCCCCACGTTCTGCGCGTACGCCGTGTAGGGGAAGGTGTTGAAGACGCCGCCCAGCACGGTCGACAGGCCGTCGGCGCGCAGACCGTCGGAGAGGGAGCACGGGTCGACCTTGCGGCCGGTCATCTCACCGACCGCGATGAAGTCACCCGTCGTCTCCGTCATGGACACCAGCGCCACGACCAGCATGGAGACGATCGCCGACGCCTCGAAGACGGGAGCCCCGAAGTGGAACGGCGTGCTGATGCCGACCCAGTCGGCGTCGGCGACCCCGTCGAAGTCGGCGAAACCGAACGGGACGGCGACCGCGAGACCCACCACGATGCCGATCAGCGCCGCGATCCGGCTCAGGAAGGCCGGCGCGAACCGCTGCACGCCCAGCACCACCGCCAGCACGAAAGCGGCGAGCGCGATGTTCTCCGGCTCCCCGAAGTCCGCCGAACCGGCCCCGCCCGCCGCCCAGTTGCCCGCGACCGGCAGCAGGGAGACGCCGATGACCAGGATGACCGTGCCGGTGACGAGCGGCGGGAAGAACCTCAGCAGCCTGCCGAACACGGGCGCCAGCAGTACGATCGCCAGCCCGGCCACGATCACCGAGCCGTAGATCGCGGGCAGCCCGCCACCCGTCGTTCCGATCAGCACCATCGGCGACACCGCCGCGAAGGTGCAGCCCTGCATGATCGGCAGCCGTACGCCGAAGCGCCAGATGCCCACGCACTGGACGAGCGTGGCCATGCCGCACACCAGCAGATCGGCGGTGATCAGATACGCCAGGTCGGCGGGTGACAACTTCATCGCGCCGCCCACGATCAGCGGCACGGCGACCGCGCCCGCGTACATCGCGAGCACGTGCTGGAGGCCGAAGGCGGCCAACTGCCGTGCGGGTGGCACCTCGTCGACGGGATGAACGGGCGTGGTCGTGGCCATGGGCACTCCAGGGCGGCGGGAGACGGGAGAGGGGTGGGTGCGGGGGAGTGGGGGCGACATCCGGACAGCACGAGACCGTACGAGGCTTGAACAGTTTGTTGATTTCACGGACGTTGCCGCTGTGTGTCCCCTGCACCGATCCATGCCGGCCCCGTCGCGCAGCGCAGCGCAGCGCGGCCCGGTCCGGGGGCTTCGCCGCGTCCCGCCCCGGTCAGGCGCCCCGTGCCGCCTCGGCCCGCCCGGAACGCCGTGCGGCCGGAGTTCCGGAGGAGTGGGCGTCAGAGCATCGCGCGCATCCGCGTGATCTCCGTCGTCTGCTCCGCGACGACGTCGTCGGCCATCTCCTCGATCCGTACGTTGTTCCCCTGCGCCTTGACGTCCGCGGCCATGGTGATGGCCCCCTCGTGGTGAGTGATCATCAAGGTCAGGAAGAGCTGGTCGAAGGCCTTGCCGCTCGCCGCCCGCAGCTTCTTCAACTGCGCCTCGGTCGCCATCCCGGGCATCGCGGCGTGCCCGTGTCCGCCGCCCGCGCCGCTGCCGTCCTTGTCGTAGGTCGCCAGCCAGCTCTCCATGGCCTCGATCTCCGGCCCCTGCGCGGCGGTGATCCGGGAGGCGAGCGCCTTGACCTTCGCCGACTCGCCCCGTTCCGCGGCGAGTCCGGTCATCTCCAGGGCCTGGCGGTGGTGCTCGATCATCGTCCGGGCGAAGTCGATGTCCGCACTGTTGGGGGTGTCGTCGTCGACGCGCTGCTCCGCCGCGTCCTGGGCGGAGAGTGTCCGGTTGGCCTCTCCCGGCTTCCCCGGCACGATCACCGACGGCCCGGCGGCCGCGCCCGACCCGGAGTCCGACCCGGAGTCGCAGCCCGTCAGGGCCAGGGCGAACAGCGCGGCGGCGGCAAGGGACGCACGGCGGACGGGCACAACGACCTCCAGGTGCTGGCGAGTTCAGAACCGGCCATGAGTGGGCGGACGATCCTGGACCGTCCTGGTACGAGTCTGCGCCTCACTGATCGAAAACATTCATGACAAGTGCGTTGCCGACTATTGATCTGTGCATGATGAAGACGATACTTCGGGGACCGTGAACCGTTCCCTGTGGACGGCGACTAGGGAGGACGCAGTGACCCTGTTGAAAGAATCCCGAACGCGGCACAGACGGCTGGGAATTGTCGCGGCCTGTGCCGGACTCCTGGCCACGCTGCTCTCGGCGGTGCCGGCCGCCGCGACCCCCGACCCGGGGGACGGCCCGGCCGTGGAGCGCGAGGTGTCCCAGAAGGCGCAGGCCGACGTGGCCGAGGCGATCGCCGACGGCGAGATACCGGGCCAGGACGAGATCGTCCACTCCGCCAACATCGAGCATCTCGCCAACATCCCCAAGGACCTGCTGCCCGGCACCAACACGGACCTGGCCTTCCAGGGCAAGTACGCCTTCTCCGGCAACTACGACGGCTTCCGCGTCTTCGACATCAGCGATCCGAAGGCCCCGAAGACGGTCTCCCAGGTGCTGTGCCCCGGCTCGCAGAACGACGTCTCCGTCTCCGGCGACCTGCTGTTCCTGTCCACCGACTCCTCGCGCAGCGACAGCAGTTGCAACAGCACCACGCAGCCCGCGACCGAGAAGTCCTCGTGGGAGGGCATGAAGGTCTTCGACATCAGCGACAAGGCGAACCCGAAGTACGTCGCCGCCGTCGAGACCGCCTGCGGTTCGCACACCCACACGCTGGTGCCCGAGCGCAAGAACGTCTACGTCTACGTCTCGTCGTACTCGCCCAACGCGGCCTACCCCGACTGCCAGCCCCCGCACGACGGCATCTCGATCATCAAGGTGCCGCGCAAGGCGCCGGAGAAGGCCGCGATCGTGAACTTCCCGGTGCTGTTCCCGGGGGAGGGGCCGGACGGCGGCGGCAACCCGGGCGGACCCACCAACCCCGGTGTCTCCAAGACGACCGGATGCCACGACATCACCGTGCTGCCGGAGAAGGACCTGGCGGCGGGCGCCTGCATGGGTGACGGCATCCTGTTCTCGATCAAGGACCCGGAGAACCCGAAGGTCATCGACCAGGTCCAGGACAACGTGAACTTCGCGTTCTGGCACTCGGCGACCTTCAACCAGAAGGCGAACAAGGTCGTCTTCACCGACGAGCTGGGCGGCGGCGGCGCGGCCACCTGCACCGCGGAGATCGGCCCGGACAAGGGTGCCGACGGCATCTACGACATCGTCGGCAAGGGCGACAGGCGCAAGCTCGTCTTCCGCAGCTACTTCAAGATCGACCGCCCCCAGGCCCCCACCGAGGTCTGCGTCGCGCACAACGGCTCGCTGATCCCGGTCAAGGGCAAGGACATCATGGTCCAGGCCTGGTACCAGGGCGGCGTCTCCGTGTGGGACTTCACCGACTCCGCCCACCCGAAGGAGATCGCCTACTTCGAGCGCGGCCCGGTCAACACCGAGCGGCTGACGACCGCCGGCCCCTGGTCGGCGTACTACTACAACGGCTACATCTACTCGAACGACATCGCCAAGGGCTTCGACGTGCTGAAGATCGACGACCGGCGCACGGACCCGGCGAAGCACGTGCGACTGCGTGAGCTGAACGTCCAGACGCAGCCGGACTACTTCGACTGATCGACGGCTTTCGGCCCGCCCGCGGGCCCCGTCCGGTCCGCAGGCCCCGTTCGATCAGCGGGCCCCGGATCGGACGCGGTCGGCCGGCCCGTCGCGAAGAAGCGTGAGAAATCGGTGTCGCACGTCCCGCCGGGCGCCTCGGTGTCCGGCGGGACCCCCTGGGCCCAGTCCAGCCGGTACCGCGTGAACAGTTCGGCCCGCAGCGGCGTCAGGGGCATGCCCACGTTCGGCAGCACCATCGCGTAGACGGCGCCCATGAGCAGGGAGCGCAGCATCGGGTAATCGGTGTCGACGTCCGGCGAGCCGTGCCGGGCCACCGTGTCCCGCAGCAGTTCGGCCAGCCGCCGCTGCTCGGGGCACTGCACGAACCCCTCCGCCTGGAGCAGTCCCGCCATGTGCTGGCGCATCAGTACCGTCCGGTCCCGGGCCAGCCCCAGGATCGCGTCGACGGCCCGCGCCATCCGCTCCCGGCCGTCCTCGACGCGCGGCTCGCGCTCCAGCGCCTCCTCCAGTGTGCGGTGCATCAGCCGGTGCACGGCCGACTGCACCAACTGACGCTTGCCCGGGAAGTAGTACGACACCAGACCGCGGGCCGATCCCGCCCGGTCCGCGATGGCGCCGAGCGTCGTCGCCTCGTACCCGCGCTCGCTGACCAGCTCGACGGCCGCCTGGAGGAGCCGTTCCCGGGAACGCCGACGCAATTCTTCATTGACCGAGGCGCTGCGCGGGGACATCCTGTAACTCCTGCGTTGACTGGCTGCCAGCCAACTATACTCAACGCAGACCGGTCGGCTCCGTTGCGGAGGCGTGCCGGGAGCCGCCTGCTCTGGGCGACGCGGGGGATCGTCCAGAGTGGGCGCACTTCTCGCCCGATGGTTTTCTGAGGCACCTTTTCGAGGCTCTCGCCCTTCGGTTCCCCCATCTCCCTCCACTTCGCTCCGCGGGTCTGTACTCTCCGCGCACCCCCTTGCTTCATCGGTCGCCTCAGGACCCGGCCGTCCCTACAGTGGGCAGCAGTGCCGAGCCGAGGAGAGGGCGCACCGCCATGGCAGCCGACAGCGGACAGGACCGGGAGATCCTCACCCGGATCACGACGATGGTCGAGGACGAGCGCAGGCTGCGGGAGGACCTGGCGGCCGGCCGGATCGACGACTCCACCGGACACCAGCGGCTCGGCGAACTGGAACGCGCCCTCGACCAGTGCTGGGACCTGCTGCGCCAGCGGCGCGCCAAGGCCGAGTTCGGGGAGAACCCGGACGAGGCGCGGGTGCGGTCCTCGTCGCAGGTGGAGGGCTACCGGGGCTGACCCGCCACAGGCCCGCCGGCTCCTCGGGCATCCGCACCGGAAAGGCTCCGCCGGGCAGCGCACCGGCCGCCTCCAGCGCCCGAGCCGTTTCCGGCAGCTCGCCCTCCGGCAGCATGGCACCGGCCGCGTCGAGCACGGCCCGCAGCCACGACTCGGCGGACTCGATGCCGAAGAGGGTGCCGGAGAAGTCGAACGGCACGGTGGAAGTCATGGAGCCGCTCCCGGAAAGCGGCAGGTCCGGGTGGCGCGCCCCGGAAGGATCCGCGTCGGGGAACACGCGGACGAACACGCCGCCGCGGGCCACGGGACGCGCGCAGGGCCGTCACCGCACGGGGGCCGCGGTCGTCCGGCGGGTCACGGCCGCCACCTCACGTGCGCCGCGATCGCCAGGCACACCAGCATCGCGCCCAGGAGCCAGCCGCCGAGGACGTCCGTGGGCCAGTGGACCCCCAGCCAGACGCGGGTCAGTCCGACGCCCGCCACCGAGACGACGGCCACCGCCACCGCCGTACGCCACAGGACGGGACCCGCGCCGTGGCGGTGCAGGAGCCACAGAAGGAGGCCCAGGACCACGGTGGCCGTGAGGGCGTGGCCGGAGGGGTAGGCCGCGTAGTGGGCGGAGTCGACGGGGTCGGTCCAGACCGGGCGCTCGCGGTCGACCGCGGCCTTGAGCCCCTGCTGCAGAGCGGTGCCGACCGCCGACACCGTGATCAGCCACACCGCCGTCCACCACGCCGAGCGGCGCCACACCAGCCACACGGCCACCGCCGCGCACAGCAGTCGCATCGTCAACGGGTCCCAGACCCAGTCCGTCAGGATGCGGCCGGCGTGGGTGACGTCGGGATCGGCGACCGCCCAGCGGTGGGTCGTGCGCGAGATGTCTCCGTCGGCGGAGACCAGGGGATGCCACTGGGCGGCCACCAGGATCAGCAGCACGAGCGAGCACAGGCCCAGGGCGATCGCCGTGCGGACGGCGGTGCGGTACGGCGACGGGGCGGGCGGGGAGTCGACGGAGTGGTGGTGCATGAAGTGATCCTTGCCGAACTGCGGGGTGCCAAGCCAACCACCCGTCGGCCGGGCCGTCTCGGCCGAGTGCCCGCAGCGCCGGCCCCGGCGTCACCAGCACCGGAAGCACCGGGGCCGGCGAGGCCGCGGACGTCAGTCGCAGCCGACGGGCCGCGGCGAGCCGGCCCCGGGGCCGTCGGCAGCCGGTGCACCCGCTGCGGGACGTGGGCCTGCGGGCCGGGTGCGGGGCCGGACACGCCCCTGCCCTCCCCCACGGGGCCGGCGCCTCAGAAGGCCGGCAGCATGGCCAGCATCCCGATCCCCATCGACAGCCGGCAGGCACGCGCCAGCTCGGGCCGGTCGCCCCACGCCACGGCACGCCCCGCCGTCGCGCCCCCCGCGACCGCACCGGCGCTGCCCGGCACCCCGGCCACCGGCAGCAGCCGTGCTCCGGAGACGAGGACGTACGCCGCGAAGTAGACCAGCAGGCCGCCCGTGAGCGCGGGCACCCCGGAGCCGCCGTGCCCGTGACCTGCCGCGGGGGACGCCGCCATCGCGGCCGCCATGTAGACCATGGCCGCGGCGCCCACCAGGTGGTGCAGGTGGTGCGAGCCCGTCCGGGCCGCCCACAGGGCCCGCAGCGCGACCCCGCCGAAGACCGTCGCGTACACCGGCCAGACCCAAGCCGGCGGGGTGAACGCGGTGCCCGGCACGGCCATCACGGCCATTCCGAAACCCATCAGCGCCTCGTCGCCCGCGGCCCGGCGCTGCGTCTCGTCGCTGCTCCGCATCCGCAGCAGGCAGTAGGCGCCGGTGGCCGCACACACGGCGACCAACAGCCAGCCGGGCGATGCCGGTCCGTGCACGCGTACCTCCCCGCTCGACGGACGGTCCAGGGAGGCGATGCCCGCGGCACGCGGTGCGCACGCGAGCGCAAGGATGTACACGGGGGGCATTCGAGGGAGCACAGCGGGTGAGAGGGACGTCCCGGCGATGCCGCGGCATATCATTTACAGGTAAAACACCTGCTAAATTGATGAGAGTGAGTTCGAGCAGCGCGACCCCCCAGCGACCCGGCGACCACCCCCGTCCCGCCCCCCGTCCCCGCCACCGGGCCGGCTCCCGTGTCCGTCTCCCGTTGGCCGGGGTACTGAGGCTCGGGCGCCCTTCCGACATCTGGTTCAAGCCCGCGGTCAGCGTCGTCGCCGCCGTCGCCCCGCCCAATCTGATCCTGCTGGCCCTCGGCCGCCTCGACCTGGCGATGTACACCATGGCCGGATCCCTGTGCGCGCTGTACGCCCACAACCGCCCCTACGCCGCCCGCGCCCGCGTCCTGGCCCTGGTGGTGCTGGGCATGACGGGCGGGCTCGCCGTCGCGCTGCTCGCGGCGGCCCTCACCACCGACGCCGTCGTCCTCGTCACCGTCGGCGCCCTCCTCGCGGCCGCGCAGAAGACCCTCTGCGACGCCACCCGGATCGGACCGCCCGGCAACGTCATCCTCACCTTCATCAGCTCCGCCGCGCTGTTCGCGCCGCAGACCCTCGGTCAGATCCCCGGCCACCTGGGTCTCGCACTCGTCGCGGGCGCGTGGTCCTGGACCGTCGGCATGGCGCCGGGCCTGCTGCGTCCGCACGGCCCGGAGCGCCGTGCCACCGCGCAGGCGCTGAACGCCGCCGCCGCGTACGCCGCCACGCGCGGCACCGGCGAGGGGCACGCCCGTACCCGCGCCGCCGCGGCCGCCGCCGTGCACACCGCGTGGCAGACACTGCTGTCGGCCCGCGGCGGGGACACCGGACGCGCGCTGGAGCGGCTCGTGGTCCGCGCCGAGGTGGCCCTCGCCGCGCCCGCCGACACCGACCCGGCACGACTGCGCGACTGGGCCCGCGCACTGCGCGGCACGGGGGCCGTCCCGCGCCCCGACGACCTGGTGGACGACGACGAGCTCCTCGGGGTGGACAGCCAACCGGCCGCGCCGCGAACGCCGTTGTGGCGGCGTCTCGGTCCCCTCTCCCCGCTCGCCGTCCGCACCGCCCTCGGCTGCGCCCTGGCCGGCTACGCCTCCCTCGCACTCGGTGTCGGTCGGCCCTACTGGGCCCTGGTCACCGCCGCCTCCCTCTACCAGGCCAACGTCATCCTCACCTGGAGCCGCGGCGTCCAGCGCGTCGTCGGCAACCTCGTCGGCGTCCTCGCCTTCGCCGCGATCGTCCCGCTCGCCCACCTCCACCAGGCCGCCCTGGTCCTCACCTGCCTCGCCCTGAACTTCGGCGCGGAGGCGCTGATCAGCCGCAACTACTGGCTCGGCAGCGTCTGCGTGACCCCGATGGCACTGCTCATCACCGAGTTCGCCCGGTACGAGGACGCGGGCACGCTGATCGCCGAACGGGTCGTGGACACCCTCGTCGGCGCGCTGGTCGGCTTCGTCGCCGCCGTCGCCGTCACCAACCGCCGCTCCGGCGACCGCCTCGAACACGCCCTGACGGCCGCCGAGCGTGCCCGCGACACCGCCGCCCGCCTCCTCGCCCGGCCGGACCCGGCCCCGACGGCACTGGAGTTCGCCCGCCGAGGCCTCGCCGCCGCACTGGTCGATCTGCGCGCCACCGCCGATGCCGCGAGCGGCGAGTGGTGGCAGCGCGCCCTGCCGCAGGAGCGGGTCGTCACGGCCGAACAGAACGGACACCGTACGCTCGCCGCGACGGTCCGGCGCCAGGGACTCCACCTGACCGGGCACAACGAGGCGAGACCGGAGGACGTACGGCCATGACGGCGACGCAGGGACAGCCTGTGGACGGGGACGACGCGGGTGGGCCGACCGGCGGGAACGACGAGACGCCGGGGCGGGAGGCCGGCGGGGTTCGTGCCGGTGCGACCCGGCGGCGTCCCGCCGGTCCCGCCGGGGCCGGTGCCGCCCGGGGGGAACCGGCCGGTGAAGGCGGCGACGTGCGGGAGCCGCCGGCTCGGGCAGCCGCGCGGCGGCCCTCTGCCGGTCCGGGGACCGGGACGCGGCGGCAGCCCGACGCCGGGGACGACGCCGTCCCCCGCGGGGCCGCGGCCCGTGGTGACACCGTCGCCTCCGTGGTGCGGCAGTGGCAGGCCGTGCGGCCCGAGCTGGACACCGGACCCATGGAGATCATCGGGCGGGTCAACCGCTGTGCCGCGCTCCTCCAGCAGGCCGAGGACGCCCCGCTGCGGCGTGCCGGGCTCACCCGTGCGGAGTTCGATCTGCTCGGTGCGCTGCGCCGTACCGACCACGAACTGACCCCCGGTGAACTCGTCCGGGAGACGTTCTCCTCCGGAGCCGCCGTCACCAAACGCGTCAAGCACCTGACCGAACGCGGTCTGGTCGAGCGCCGCGGGGACGCCCGGGACCGCCGCGTCGCCCACCTCCGCCTCACCGAGGCCGGCCGCGCGCTGGTCGACGGCATCATGCCCGAGCAACTCGCCTACGAGAGCGCCGTACTGTCCGCCCTGGACGTCGACCGGCAGGGCGAACTCGCGGTACTGCTGGGGGAGTTGCTCAGCCGACTGGAGGGGCACATGCAGGCGCTGCGCATCTGATCCAAGCCGAGACCGAGACCGAGACCGAGGCCGAGGCCGACGCCCAGACCGAGGCCGCCCCGCTGCGGCGTGCCGGGCTCATCGCTCGTCGCCCGCCCGGTACACGCCGAACAACGCTCCCCGCGGGTCCCGCAGCACCGCGATCCGCGGGCCGTCCGGCACCGAGGTCGGCTCCATCAGCGCCGTGCCGTCCGCCCGCCCGGCCGTCGCGGCCGCGGCGTCCACGTCGGCCACCGCGAAGTACGGCAGCCAGTGCGGCGGCACCTCGGGCGGGAACTTGTCGTCCATCGCGATCATGCCGCCGAAGTCGACGCCGCCGACACCCCACCGCGTGTAGTACTCGGAGGTGGCCACGGTCCACCCGAACACGGTGGTGTAGAACGCCTCCGCCCGCGCGGTGTCGCGGGTCAGCAGTTCCACCCAGCCCAGCGAGCCGGGCGCGTTGAACAGGCCGGCCCCCGGGAAGGCATGCGCCTGCCACAGCTGGAAGGCGGCGCCGCCGGGGTCGAGGGCGACGACGAAACGGCCCATGTCGAACACGTCCATCGGGCCGACCAGCACCTTGCCCCCGGCCTCCTCGATCATCCGCGCGGTGACGTCGGCGTCCGAGACCCCGAAGGACACGTTCCAGGCCACCGGCTGGCTCTTCTGGTACAGAGGGCTGAGCGCGGCGACGTCGGCGTCCCCGAGGTGCGCGACGGTGTAGCCGCCCGCCTCCTCCCTCGGATCGGTCTCGCACCGCCAGCCGAACAATTCCGTGTAGAACCGCTGGGCGGCCGCCAGGTCGTCGGTGCCCAGCTCGGCCCAGCAGGGCCCACCGGGCACGGGCACGTCGAGCTTCATGGCGTTCCTTCCGGCAGAGGGAGCACCCCCTCAGCACGCTAGACCCGGGCCCGCTCCCCGGCATCCGCTGAGGTCAGGTACCCGGCCGGTACCGCAGCGGATGGTCGTCCGGCACCTCCACCAGCACGATCGGTGTCCCGTCCGGGTCGGCGATCCACATCTCGACCAGACCCCACGGCTCCTTCACCGGCGGCCGGACGATCTCCACCCCCGCGTCCGTCAGCTCCTCGTGGGCCGCCGCCGCGTCGGGGACCTGCATCCACAGCCGTACGGCGGGGTCCGGCGGGGTCTGAGCCCGCCCCGAGACCTCCAGGAACCCGCCGCCGAGGAAGTAGACGGTGCCCCGTTCCGGGCCCGTACCGAACTCGCGGTACACGGCGAGGCCCAGCTGTTCCCCGTAGAAGGCGCGGGAGCGCTCGGGATCGGTGGGGCGGAGCAGGATTCGACTGCTGAGTACATGCACCATGCATCCGGAGCGTAGGCGACGGTTAGGCTCGGCGGTGCCCAGCCGCGCCACAGATCCGGAGAACCCCGCATGGACACCACCGCCACCGATGTCAGCTTCCGTGAAGCCGCCGACGCCGACGTGGACGCACTGGTCGCGCTCGTCGAGTCGGCCTACCGCGGGGACTCCAGCCGGGCCGGCTGGACCACGGAGGCGGACATCCTGCAAGGGCCGCGCACCGACCCCGAGGCTGTCCGGGAGATCATCGAGTCGCCCGACGCCCGGGTGCTCACGGTGGAGCGGGACGGCCGGATCATCGCCTGCTGCCAGCTCGAACACCGCGGCGAGTACGCCTACTTCGGCATGTTCGCGGTCAGTCCCACCGTCCAGGGCGGCGGTCTCGGCCGGACGGTGCTGGAGGAGGCCGAGCGCCGGGCCCGCGCCGAATGGGGCGTCACCGAGATGCACATGACGGTGATCTCGGTGCGCGACGACCTCATCGCCTGGTACGAGCGGCGCGGCTACCGCCGTACCGGCCGGATGACGCCGTTCCCCTACGGCGACGAGCGCTTCGGCATCCCGCAGCGCGACGACCTCCGGTTCGAACTGCTGGTGAAGCCCCTCGGATGAGCCCCGTGCCGTGAGACGGCGGGGCGCCCGACGGTGCCGGAGCTACGGCCGGCCGGCGTCCCCGCTCCCGGGCCGGCCGGCGTCCGCGATCTCCGGCCGGTCCGTGGTCACGCCGTCCAGTCCGAAGGCCCGGGCCAGGCGCAGCTGGTCCGGGGTGTTGACCACCCAGCCGATGATCCGCAGGTCGTGCCCGCGGACCTCCTCGACGATCTCCAGGGTCAGCCGCCGCAGCTTCAGGCACACGGTCGCGGCGCCGGCGGCCACCGCGCGTTCCGCGATGCCGGGGCCGTGGGGGGTCCGCCCGCCCGGGTCGGCCCGGACGGGGTGGAGGCTGTCGATGAGCGCCGTGCGCGCGCCGGGAACCAGCCGGGCGATCTCGGCGACGGCCTCGTCGTGGAACGAGGACACCTCCACCCGCTCCACCAGGTCCCGCTCCCGCATCACCTCGGCGAGCGCCCGCGCCGCCTGCACATCCTTGATCTCGGCCTGGAGCGGCAGCGACACCGCCGCCAGGACCTCCTCGAAGACCGGCACCCGTTCGCCGAGCCCGGCGTCCAGGGCGCGCAGCTCCGCGAGGGTGTGGTCGGCGACCGGCCCGCTGCCGTCCGTGGTGCGGTCCACGTCGGCGTCGTGCATCACCACGAGCGCGCCGTCCTTGCTCAGGTGCAGATCCAGCTCGACCGCGTCGAGACCGGCCCGCTCGGCGGCGACGAACGACCTGAGGGTGTTCTCGGGCTCGACGCCCATGACTCCGCGGTGGCCGATGGTGGGGACGTTCACGTCACGACTCGCTTCCCTGGACGGACGGGTGCGGTCGGCGCGCACCGCGGGAACCCCTACCCGGTGGCTCGCGCCGAAAGCCTCCGACCATCCGGTGACGTGCAGGAAAAAACGCGGTGACCATGGGGGTGGGCAGGATAATTTCCCGAAGGTCATCTTGCTGGAAGAACCTCTTATGCATACGGTGTCCATACGCGAGGTTCTTTGTGGAGGATGGGACATGACGGAAATTCTTGTGCAGGTGGGTACGGAGGGGCGGGTTCCTCCCGTGGCCAGGGTGGTGGAGCACCCGGCCTGGCCCGTGCTCAAGGATGCCGTGGAGCGGATCCGGCCCTGGCAGGCGAAGGACGGATCGATCGACTTCGCGGCCGAGGGTGCCCCCGGGCGCGCCGACGCCGAGCAGGCCGTGCGGCGCGTGGTCGCCGCGGTCGAGGAGCTGTCGCCGCTGCTCCCGCACGACGCCGACTACCACCGCGCCCTGGTGGAGGACCTGCGCCGGTGGGCCGAGGGCGGCTTCGAGGTGCCGGACTTCCTGGACTCGCTGCTGGCCTTCCAGCCCGCCGCCAACCGTGCGGACGGCCTCCAGCACCTGGTCGTCTTCCCGATGTACACGCAGAACGGCAACCCGGACCGCAACCTCGAGGCGGTCGTGCTGCGCATGGTGTGGCCGGACTGGCTGGCCGAGCTGGAGCGCACCCGTTACGACAACCCGCTGTTCTGCGGCATCACCTTCGAGGACTTCACGGCCGGCTACGACACCAACTCGGCCGTGCTCTTCCCGGAGACCATCGCCGTCCGTGAAGCGCCGGAACGTTTCTCCTGGGGTGGCATCTTCTGCGACCGCGAGGCCGCCCGCTTCCGTCGTGTCACCGACGCCGCGGTCGGCGTCCTGGGCCTGGAACTGCCCGAGGACATCGCCGCCATGGTCCACGACCAGAAGCGCTGCGAGGAGGCCTTCGTGCTGTGGGACATGGTCCACGACCGCACCCACAGCCACGGCGACCTGCCCTTCGACCCCTTCATGATCAAGCAGCGCCAGCCGTTCTGGATGTACGGCCTGGAGGAGCTGCGCTGCGACCTCACCGCCTTCAAGGAGGCCGTGAAGCTGGAGGCCGACGGCGTCCCGCAGGCCCGTGACGTGCAGTACGCGGTCCTCTTCGACCGCATGTTCCGCTTCCCGGTCACCGGCGAGCGGGTGCGCAACTACGACGGCCTCGGCGGCCAGCTCCTCTTCGCCTACCTGCACAAGCACGACGTCGTCCGCTGGACCGACAACAAGCTGCACATCGACTGGCAGCGCGCCCCGCAGGTCACCAACGAGCTGTGCGCCGAGATCGAGAAGCTCTACCGCGACGGCATCGACCGCCCCAAGCTCGTCCACTGGTTCGCCGGCTACGAGCTGGTCTCCACCTACCTCGCCCCGCACCCCGGCTCCAAGTGGGCCAAGGGTCCGGACGCCCTGGACCTGACCCAGCCGCCCCGCAAGCTCGTCGACGACGTGCTTCCGGACGAGTTTCCGCTGAGCATGTTCTATGAGGCGCTGTCCAAGAAGCTGAAGAACGTGATCGCCTCCACCCGGGGCATCACGGCGGACGCCGCCGAGCGGATCGCCGCGTGAGCGACCTGCGTATCGAGAACACTGCTCAGGAGGCGAAGACCATGGGGAACGGGGCTCTCAGCGGTGCGGTGATCGCGGTGGCCGGCGCGGGCGGACCCGCCGGCCGGGCGGCGCTGATCAGGCTCGCCGAGGCGGGCGCGACCGTGGTGGGCGCGGACAACGACCCGGAGCGGCTCGCGGAGGCCGTCGACGCGGCGAGCTACGCGTCCGGCGGCGCGACCGTCATGGGCGAACCGATCGACCTGCTCGACCTGAAGTCCACCCAGGACTGGGCCGCCCGGATAGAGAAGGACCTCGGCCGGGTGGACGGTCTCGTGCACCTCGTCGGCGGCTGGCGCGGCAGCGAGACCTTCACCAAGACCAGCCTCGACGACTGGGACTTCCTGGAACTGCTGCTGATCCGCACCGTGCAGCACACCTCGCTCGCCTTCCACGAGGCGCTCCAGCGCAGCGACCGCGGCCGGTACGTCCTGATCAGCGCCGCGGGAGCCAGCAACCCCACCGCGGGCAACGCCGCGTACGCCGCCGGCAAGGCCGCCGCCGAGGCGTGGACGCTCTCGATGGCCGACTACTTCCGCAAGGCGGGGGGGCCCGACGGGCCGACCTCCGCGGCTGCGATCCTGGTGGTCAAGGCGCTGGTGCACGACGCGATGCGCGCCGAGCGGCCCAACGCGAAGTTCGCGGGCTTCACCGACGTCAAGGACCTGGCCGAGGCCATCGCCGACGTCTGGGAGAAGCCCGCCGCCGAAGTGAACGGACACCGTCTGTGGCTCACCGAGAAGCCGTGAACCCACCCAGGACCGACGCGCGTCGTCATCACGACCCGGAGGTCCGCGGTTTCGCCAGCGACAACTACGCCGGGGCCCACCCGGAGGTGATGGCCGCCCTGGCCCTGGCCAACGGCGGCCATCAGGTCGCCTACGGCGAGGACGACTACACCGAGAACCTCCAGCGGATCGTCCGCAGCCACTTCGGGCCGACGGCGGAGGCGTTCCCGGTCTTCAACGGCACCGGCGCCAACGTCGTCGCGCTCCAGGCGGTCACCGACCGCTGGGGTGCGGTGATCTGTGCCGAGAGCGCCCACATCAACGTGGACGAGGGCGGCGCACCGGAGCGCATGGGCGGCCTGAAGCTGCTCACCGTCGCGACACCGGACGGCAAGCTCACCCCCGAGCTGATCGACCGGCAGGCGTTCGGCTGGGAGGACGAGCACCGGGCGATGCCGCAGGTCGTCTCGATCACCCAGAGCACGGAGCTGGGAACCCTGTACACGCCCGCCGAGATCCGCGCGATCTGCGAGCACGCTCACGCGCACGGCATGAAGGTGCACCTGGACGGCTCCCGCATCGCCAACGCGGCCGCCTCCCTGGACGTGCCGATGCGCACGTTCACCAACGCGGTCGGCGTCGACATCCTCTCGCTCGGCGGGACGAAGAACGGCGCGCTGTTCGGCGAGGCGGTCGTGGTACTCAACCAGGACGCCGTCTCCCACATGAAGCACCTGCGCAAGCTGTCCATGCAGCTCGCCTCCAAGATGCGGTTCGTGTCGGTGCAGTTGGAGGCCCTGCTGGCCAGGGACCTCTGGCTGCGCAACGCGCGGCACGCCAACGAGATGGCGCAGCGGCTGGCCGAGGGCGTGCGCGCGGTCCACGGGGTGGAGATCCTTTATCCCGTCCAGGCCAACGGCGTCTTCGCCAGGCTGCCGCACGACGTGAGCGAGCGCCTCCAGAAGCGGTTCCGCTTCTATTTCTGGGACGAGCCGGCCGGCGTGGTGCGCTGGATGTGCTCCTTCGACACGACGGAGGAGGACGTCGACGCGTTCCTGGCGGCACTCAAGGAGGAGATGGCTCGCTAGGCCCGAGCGCGGCAGGGATCACACATCATGCATAGGTATGCGGTCACCTGAAAAATCATTGACGTTCAGGTGGCCGCGTTCCTATGCTCTCCAGGTATGCAGCTGATCCAGGAGAATCCCGACCTGTCCGCCTACTTGGCCGCCGATGAGGTCATCGACCACCACCACCCCCTGGTGCGGGGCACCGCCGCGCGGCTGGCCAAGGATGCGGACGACTCGTATACCTATGCGCGGCTGGCCTTCGAATTCGTGCGGGACACCATCCCCCACTCCCAGGACTCCGGTGATCTCCGGGTCACCTGGCGCGCCTCCGACGTGCTGGAGCTGCGCACGGGCATCTGCTACGCCAAGGCCCACGCGCTGGCCGCGCTGCTGCGCGCCGAGGACATCCCGACCGCCCTGTGCTACCAGACGTTCGACGTGGTCCACGGGCTGGTCGCCGTCCGCTTCAACGGCGCCTGGCACCGCCAGGACCCCCGCGGCAACAAACCCGGAGTGGACGCCCGGTTCTCCCTGGACGGCGAACGACTGGCCTTCCGCCCCGACACCGCCGCCGGTGAACGCGACCACCCCGTCCTGTACGCCGCCCCGCCCCCGCCCGTCCTGTGCGTGCTCCAGGCGGCCCCCGACCGCCCTCACCTCTGGAAGACGCTCCCCACCTCGCTGTGACACCCCGCCGCACATCCGGACGGTCGCGGTCGCCGACCTCCCCGGCGCGCGCGACGGGGAGGGGCGGGCGATGACGTCGGGCGGCCGACGGCCCCCGCCGCCGTCGCCCCCGACGGGGCACGGGGGCGGGAGTCAGCGGGTCTCGGCCGCGCGGACCTGCTCCGGGGTCGGCGCCGTACCGCCCAGATGGGCCGGCATCCACCAGGTGTCGCTCGCGTCCTTGGGGCGGACCGGGTAGGCGCGCTGGGCGGCCTCCAGCAGCTCCTGGACCCGCCCGCGCAGCTGCCGGGTGAGGGCGCCCGCGTACTTGTCGCGGGACGCCTCCAGGGCCTCGCCGACCCGCATGGTGATCGGGGTGTGGCTGCGCTTGAAGTTCCGCGGGTGGCCCTTGGTCCACAGCCGCTGCGTCCCCCACACGGCCATCGGCACCAGGGGCACGCCCGCCTCCTGGGCCAGCCGCGCGGCGCCCGACTTGAAGGTCTTGAGCGTGAACGACTCCGAGATGGTGGCCTCGGGGAAGACGCCGACGATCTCGCCGGAGCGCAGCGAGTCCAGGGCGTGCGCGTAGGCCGCCTCGCCCTGCTCGCGGTCCACCGGGATGTGCTTCATGCCGCGCATCAGCGGGCCGGAGACCTTGTGGCGGAAGACGGACTCCTTCGCCATGAAACGAACGAGCCGCTTCTGCGGAAGCGCCGCGAGACCGTTGAAGATGAAGTCGAGGTAGCTGATGTGGTTGCTCACCAGCACGGCTCCACCCGAGCGCGGGATGTTCTCCGACCCCTTGCAGTCGATCTTGAGATCCCAGACCTTGAACAGTGTCTGGGCGAGGCCGACGACGGGACGGTAGACAAGCTCTGCCATGGGCGGCGCGAACCCTTCCTGATCTCTGCCCGGGAGCGGCTCCCCGGCGGCAAAGTTACGCAGCCGTAGGTTTACGGCATCTCGCAGATCGTGCCCGAAGAACGGCCGGGTAGCCAGTCCTGGTGCCCGTCGGCCGCGAGATTCTCGTCACGTCCGCCTCCCGTGATCCACCTCGGGCTTTGAGATCTTCTTTACTCCGCCCGTACCGTGACCCGCCTCACGATCAGGTACATCTCGCAGCCCAGGCAGTACCCGAAAGCGGCATTGAGGAACGCCGCCGCGAGCGCCGCCCCCGTCGCGGCCGGTCCGAGCCACTCCGGACCGAGCGCGAAACCGATCAGACCCAGGCCCGCGAAGACCAGCCCCACGGCCTGCGCGAACCGCGGCGGCTGCGGCGCCTCGAAGGCGGTGGGCGGCCCCAGCTTGGGCCGGACGGCCACCCGGAAGGCCCAGCCGTACGGCGAACGCCCCACCCCGCCGGCCGCGCCGAGCGCGAACGCCAGCGTCTGCCAGGCCAGCAGCCAGGGGCTCCGGGTGATCAGTACGACCGCCAGCACGACGGTCGTGACGGCCGCCCCGAACCGCGGCCCTCTCGCATCGATGTCCATGAATCAAGCATTCCGCAACGATGAGGGGAGGGGGGGAGGCGGGAATCTTTGCAGTCTGATGAATGCTTGTGCGGATGATGACCGGACTCATGGTGTGTGTGGCGGTGCTCGCGGCGGCGAGCGCCTACGGAGTGCTGCACCGGCGGCGGAGCGGGAGGGTGCGCGTGCGCGGGCGCGACGAAGGACAGCGGCTCGGGGCGGACCGGCTGGGCGGCGAACTCGGTGAGCGGGCCACGCTCGTGCAGTTCTCCAGCGCCTTCTGCGCCCCCTGTCGGGCGACCCGCCGGATCCTGGGCGAGGTGGCGGACCTGGTCCCCGGGGTGACCCACATCGAGATCGACGCCGAGGCGCATCTCGACCTCGTCCGGGAACTCGCCGTGCTCAAGACCCCGACCGTGCTGGTGCTGGACGCCGACGGGCACGTCGTGCGCCGTGCCAGCGGACAGCCCCGCAAGGCCGACGTCATCGCGGCCCTGGGCGAGGCGGTGTGAGTGCGTGCGGCCGGCGGTGAGCCCGCTCCCGGATGCCGGGACGTACTTGACTGCACGCGCCACCTATCGTCAGCCTGACCGTATGCCTGAGGAACTCCTTCTCCACGGACGGGCGCACGTCGACCTCGTCCGCACCGCGAGCGCGCGCTGTCCGGGCCGTTGAGCAGCCACGCATCCGCACGTCACATCCGGCAGAAGGACCAGGAAGACTCCATGACGGCCACACCCGATCTCCGCACCACCCAGCTCGCCTCCCCCGACCTGCTGCGCTCCGTCTTCCGCCGCCACGCGGCCGGCGTGGCCGTGATCACGGCGCCCGGCGAGAGCGGACCGGTCGGTTTCACCGCCACCTCGCTCACCTCCGTCTCCGCCGAGCCGCCGATGCTGTCCTTCGGCGTCGGCACCGGAGCCTCCAGCTGGCCGGCGATCTCGGAAGCCCGCCATGTCGGCGTGCACATACTCGGCGAGCACCAGCGCGAACTGGCCGCCACCTTCGCGCGCAGCGGCGCGGACCGGTTCGGCGCGCCGACCTCCTGGTGCGAGGGTCCCGAGGGCGTTCCCGTCCTCGACGGCGTGCTGGCCTGGCTGGTGTGCCGGGTCGTCGCGCGCGTGCCCGCCGGCGATCACCGGATCGTCCTCGCCGAGGTCGTCCTGGGGGATCCCGCGGGCACGGGCCGCCCGTTGCTCTACCACCAGGGACGCTTCACCGCTCTGCGGAATTGATCACCTTCGGGCGCTCCTGCGGAGCCGTCCGGTTCCGATTACGCTGCGTTGCGGAGGTCACAGTTCAAAGCGCTTGCTTAGCGGGCAGGAACTGGGTGTACTGGTGAGTAATATTTCGTTCGGGGGCGCAGGCCGCCCCGATCGGGATCGGCCGCTTGTGGCGCCTATGCTGCCTGAAAGAAGGCAGCCAGAACTGACGATGCAGTAGGAGAGCCGGCGTGAGCTTGAGGATCGTTGTCACTGTGAAGTACGTGCCCGACGCCACTGGCGACCGGCACTTCGCCGATGACCTGACCGTCGACCGGGACGACGTGGACGGTCTGCTCTCCGAGCTCGACGAGTACGCCGTCGAGCAGGCGCTGCAGATCTCCGAGAACTCCGACGACGACGTCGAGGTCACCGTCCTGACGGTGGGCCCCGAGGACGCCAAGGACGCGCTCCGCAAGGCTCTGTCCATGGGTGCCGACAAGGCGATCCACGTCGAGGACGACGACCTGCACGGCACCGACGCCATCGGCACCTCCCTGGTGCTGGCCAAGGCGATCGAGAAGGCCGGCTACGACCTGGTCGTCTCCGGCATGGCCTCCACCGACGGCACCATGGGCGTCGTCCCGGCCCTGGTGGCCGAGCGCCTCGGCGTCCCGCAGGTCACCCTGCTGTCCGAGATCTCCGTCGAGGACGGCACCGTCAAGGGCCGCCGCGACGGCGACACCGCCTCGGAGCAGCTCGAGGCCTCCCTGCCGGCCGTCGTGTCGGTCACCGACCAGTCCGGCGAGGCCCGTTACCCGTCCTTCAAGGGCATCATGGCCGCCAAGAAGAAGCCGGTTCAGTCCTGGGACCTGTCCGACCTCGACATCGAGGCCGAGGAGGTCGGCCTGGAGGGCGCCTGGACCAAGGTCGAGTCCGCGACCGCGCGTCCGGCCCGCACCGCCGGCACGATCGTCAAGGACGAGGGCGAGGGCGGCAAGCAGCTCGCCGAGTTCCTCGCGGGCCAGAAGTTCATCTGAGCCCCGCTCGCCGACCGCCCCTCAACTTCGTTTCGCAGGAGAGCAATCCCATGGCTGAAGTCCTCGTCTACGTCGACCACGTGGACGGTGCCGTCCGCAAGCCCACCCTGGAGCTGCTGACCCTGGCCCGCCGTATCGGCGAGCCGGTCGCCGTGGCCCTGGGCAGCGGCGCCGCCGACACCGCCGCCGTCCTCGCCGAGCACGGCGCGGTCAAGGTCCTGACCCACGACGCGTCCGAGTACGCCGATTACCTGGTCGTGCCGAAGGTGGACGCGCTCCAGGCCGCCGTCGAGGCGGTGTCCCCGGCCGCGGTGCTGCTGTCGTCCTCCGCGGAGGGCAAGGAGATCGCCGCCCGTCTGGCGCTGCGCACCGGTTCCGGCATCATCACCGACGCCGTCGACCTGGAGGCCGGCGAGGAGGGCCCGGTGGCCACCCAGTCGGTGTTCGCCGCGTCCTTCACGTCCAAGTCCCGCGTCGTCAAGGGCACCCCGGTCATCACCGTGAAGCCGAACAGCGCGGCCGTCGAGGCCGCTCCGGCCGCCGGTGCCGTCGAGGCCCTCGCGGTGACCTTCTCCGCCCAGGCGACCGGCACCAAGGTCACCGGCCGCACCCCCCGCGAGTCGACGGGCCGCCCGGAGCTGACCGAGGCCGCGATCGTCGTCTCCGGCGGCCGCGGCGTCAACGGCGCGGAGAACTTCGCGATCATCGAGGCCCTCGCCGACTCCCTCGGCGCGGCCGTCGGCGCCTCGCGCGCCGCGGTCGACGCCGGCTGGTACCCGCACACCAACCAGGTCGGCCAGACCGGCAAGTCCGTGTCGCCGCAGCTGTACATCGCCAACGGCATCTCCGGCGCCATCCAGCACCGTGCCGGCATGCAGACCTCGAAGACCATCGTGGCCGTCAACAAGGACGCCGAGGCCCCGATCTTCGATCTGGTCGACTACGGCGTCGTCGGCGACCTGTTCGACGTCGTCCCGCAGCTCACCGAGGAGATCAAGACCCGCAAGGGCTGATCCCCCGCCGCCGCTGTGCGAGGCCCCCGTGACCGGTCCGGTCACGGGGGCCTCGGCTCATCCCAGGGACACCGAGGCGCACACCGGCAGGTGATCGCTCGGGTACCGGCCGTCGAGCGAGAAGGTGTCCACCCACGTCCGGTGGACCGAGACGTCCGGCGTCGCCAGGATCCAGTCGATGCGGTCCCCGCCCGGCTGCGGACCCCGGTACGCGTGGAACGTCCCGTACGCCGCACCGCGCCACCTCGCCGTGTCCCAGGTGTCGACCAGACCGGCGGCCAGCAGCGTGTCGTGGACCGCGCTGCGCCGGGCGGCGGCGTTGAAGTCGCCGGTGACCAGCACGGGCAGGCCGGGACCGAACGCGGCGAGGCGTTCGGCGATCATCGCGGCGGCACGTTCACGGGCGTACCGACCGGCGTTGTCGAGGTGGGTGTTGACGAGGCGGAACTGGCGCCCGGACGCCTTCAGATCACGGAAACGGACCCAGGTGACCATCCGGGGATGGGCTCCGCCCCAGGTGTTGGAGCCGCGCACCGCCGGGGTGTCGGAGAGCCAGAAGTGGGCGTGCTCGACCGGGGCGAGCCGCCGGGTGTCGTAGAAGACGGCCATCGACTCCTCGTCGCCGCCGCCTCGGCCGGTGCCGATCCAGTCGTAGTGGGGTCCCAGGTCGGCCCCGATGTCGCGCAGTTGGGGCGGTTCGCCCTCCTGGGTGCCGATGACGTGGGGCGCCGCCGCGTGCAGCAGGGCGCGCATCGCCGGACGGCGGGCCGCCCAGCTGTGGGGTTCCTCGATGCTGGGGAACCGGAGATTGAAGGTCATGACCTCCAGACGCGGGACGTCGGCGGCCCTCCTGAGCGACGTCGTGCCGGCCGAGGGGGTCCGGCCGGCCGAGGAGGCCCGGAGCGCCCCGATCAGGGGAACGCCGACGGCGGCGGCCAGCACGGTCCGCAGCCCCGTGCGCCGCGTGAGTCCCTTGTGGTCCGCCAAGTGGCCCCCTTTCCGCTCTCACGCCAGGGTGAGGGCACGGACGGGCGGACGGAAGAGGGCCTCGTGGCGGAAGTGGGCCCGGATGCCAGGGCGCGGACGAGGTGTTGACCCCGGAGAAGCCCCACGGTTAGCTTCCTTCAACGGATTGTTGATTCCGTACAGCGGAAAACAGGAGGATGTGGGAATGGGTCAGGGCCAGCAGGAGACCGTGGCGACGAGCC
The DNA here is from genome assembly GCF_040682975.1 of Streptomyces sp. NPDC051051. NCBI lineage: Bacteria > Bacillati > Actinomycetota > Actinomycetes > Kitasatosporales > Streptomycetaceae > Streptomyces > Streptomyces sp. NPDC051051. The sequence continues at coordinate 32,460 of NZ_JBFBCB010000013.1, read as the reverse complement.
TCGCGGGTGCCGTCAGCGAGGAGATCAGTGCCTCCCTCGCCCCGGTCGACGCCGAACTCGAACGCCGCTACCCCGGAGACCCCGGCACCCGCCAGCCCGTCCACACCGTCTACGTCCCCGGCGACGCCTTCGCCGCCGACACCGTCAGCTCCTGGGGCGACCGCGCCCTCGCCGCCCTCGACGAGCACGCCCCCGACGCCGCGTCCCTCGCCGCCGTCCTCGGCCTCCCCGACGAACTCGCCGAGCCCGTCCACGCGCGCGTGCGCGCCAAGCTGGAGCGTGAGCCGATCGAGGACCTGCGCGTCGACTTCGAGGACGGGTACGGCCCCCGCCCCGACGCCGAGGAGGACGAGGCGGCCGCCCGTGCCGCCCGGCTGATCGCCGAGACGTACGCCAAGGGCACGGCCGCCCCCTGGACGGGCATCCGCATGAAGTGCATGGAGGCCGCCGTCCGGGACCGGGGCATCCGCACCCTGGACATCTTCCTCACCGGCCTCATGGACGCGGGCGGCCTGCCCGACGGGCTGGTGCTGACCCTGCCGAAGGTGACCTACGCCGAGCAGGTCACCGCGATGGTCAGGCTCCTGGAGGCCTTCGAGAGGGCGCGCGGTCTCACCCCCGGTCGGCTCGGCTTCGAGATCCAGATCGAGACCAGCCAGGCCATCCTCGCCGCCGACGGCACCGCCACGGTCGCCCGGATGATCCAGGCCGCCGAAGGCCGCGCCACCGGACTGCACTACGGCACCTTCGACTACAGCGCCTGCCTCGGCGTGTCCGCCGCCCACCAGGCCGCCGACCATCCCGCCGCCGACCACGCCAAGGCCGTCATGCAGGTCGCCGCCGCCGGCACCGGCGTACGCGTCTGCGACGGCTCCACCAACGTCCTGCCGGTGGGTTCCACCGCCCAGGTCCACGACGCCTGGCGCCTGCACTACGGCCTCACCCGCCGCGCGCTGGCCCGCGCCTACTACCAGGGCTGGGACATGCACCCCGGCCACCTCCCGACCCGCTACGCGGCCGTCTTCGCCTTCTACCGCGAGGGCTTCGCGCAGGCCGCCGAGCGCCTCTCCCGGTACGCCGACCGGGCCGGCGGCGACGTGATGGACGAGCCGGCGACCGCCAAGGCCCTCAGCGGCCACCTCCTGCGCGGCCTGGACTGCGGTGCCCTTGACACGGCCGAGGTCACCGCCGCCACCGGGCTGACACGGACCGTCCTGGAGGGCTTCGCGGCACCGCGGCGGGGCGGTCCGACGGCATCCGGGCAGTAGCCGCGGCGAGCGGACAAGCGGTACGGCCGGCCGGGGCGGGGTGCCCCGGCCGGCCGTGGGCCTTCAGGTCCTGCTCGTGTTACTGCTGCCGCTTCCGCTGCTGCTCGGGGAAGGTGTAGGGCGTGGTGATGATCTCCATGCCGTGTCCGGCGGGGTCCATGAAGTACAGGCCCCGCCCGCCGTGGTGGTGGTTGATCTCACCCGGCCGCTTTCCGTGCGGGTCGGCGAAGTACGTGATCCCGGCTTCCCTGATCCGCCCGAACACGGCGTCGAACTCCTCCTCGGGGACGAGGAACGCGTAGTGCTGCACGGCGATGGACTCCGCCGGGACGGTGGCGAAGTCCAGGGTGACCCCGTTGCTGGTGTCGACCGGGACGAACGGGCCCCACTCGGTGCCGACTTCGAGTCCCAGAACGTGGGCGAGGAACTCGGCGGACTCCCGGTTGTCGCGGGAGTGGACGATCGTGTGGTTCAGCTGTACCGACATGTGTGGAATGCCTCCGTAAGGCAAACTCACGGGCACCTCCATGCCTCACCCGGCCGGTGACCGACACGCGATGCCGTGTGATGATTTTAACCGGCACGCGGGTTGCCGGGCCCGCCGTTCCGGCCTGATCCGAACGACAGGCCCTGCCGACGGTGGCGGGACTGGAGGAACGCCGGGAACGCCTCGGGAGCTCCGCCGATGCCCGGCGGACCGGAAGCGACCGGTGGCCTCGCGGCCGTGCTCGGATCCACGACGGCGTGGGCGTCCCGGCACTCCTGGGTGCGTCCGGCGGGCCGCGCCGCTTCGGCCGGGTCCGGGGCCTTCCGGGCGCGGTGCCCCACGCGTCGGTCCGCCCCGCGCTCAGCCCGCCGGCGGCAGTTCGCCCGAGCCGCGGGCGATGAGCCGGGTGGGCAGGGTGATGCGCTCCGGGGCGATCAGGGTGCCGTCCAACTGCCGGAACAGCCGGTCGGCGGCGGTACGGCCCAGGGCGGCGGCGTCCTGCGCGACCACCGTGACGCCCGGCTCGAGCAGGTCGGCCAGTTCCAGGTCGTCGAAGGCAACGAGCGCGACGGGACGGCTCTGCTCGGCGAGCACCCGGATCACGGTGACGGTCACCCGGTTGTTGCCCGAGAAGACCGCGGTGACCGGGGCGGGCCCGGAGAGCATCTCCCGGGCCGCCCGGCGCACCCGTGCGGGATCGGTGACGCCCAGGGACATCCAGGCGTCCTCCACGGCTATCCCCGCGTCCTCCATCGCCGCCCGGTAGCCGCGCAGCCGCTCGGCCGCGGTGTGGATGCGCGGCATGTCCCCGATGAAGCCGATCCTGCGGTGCCCGTGCGCGACGAGGTGGGCCACGCCCTCCCGGGCCCCGCCGAAGTTGTCGGACAGGACGCAGTCGGCGTCGATGCCCCCCGCGGGCCGGTCGACGAACACCGTCGCCACGCCGGCCTTGATCTCCGGTTCCAGATAGCGGTGGTCGTCGCCGGCCGGGATGACCACCAGCCCGTCGACCCGGCGCGCGCACAGCGCCAGCGCCAACTCCTGTTCCCGGTCCGGGTCCTCGGCGCTGGAGCCGTTGATGAGCAGCGCGCCGTGGGCCCGTGCCACCTCCTCCACGGCTCGGCTGAGGGGGCCGTAGAAGGGGTCGGCGAGGTCCTCGAGGATCAGGCCGATGCTGGCGGTACGACCCTTGCGCAGGACCCGCGCGCTGTCGTTGCGGCGGAAGCCGAGCGCCTCGATGGCCTCCTGGACGCGCCGCTCCGTCTCCGGCGTGACCCCCGGTTCGCCGTTCACCACGCGGGAGACGGTCTTCAGTCCCACCCCCGCGCGTGCCGCCACGTCCTTCATGGTGGGACGATTGCCGTAGCGGTTCGCGGAGATGCCGGCTGCGCGGCGGGGCGTCTCGGGCACGGGGCGGGTCCTGTCCTGTTGTCCACGGTGACGCGTGCGGTGCGGGCGTCCCGGGAGGCGGTTGAGGATGTGCCGACGAGCATAGGGCCTGGACAACGTTGTCAGGTGCGGGAGAGACTGTCCACCGCAATCCCGGCCCACGTCCCCACCGCTGGACCGGCCAGCCCTTTTTCCGATGGTTGACGGGGAGAACCGAGACTGATGCACACCGACCTCGTGGCCGCGCTGGACATCGGCGGCACCAAGATCGCCGGCGCGCTGGTGGACGGCGGCGGCACGATCCTGGCCCGCGCCCAGCGGCCCACCCCGGCCCAGCAGGACGGCGACACCGTGATGCGGGCCGTCGAGGAGGTGCTCGGGGACCTCACGGCCTCGCCGCTGTGGGAGCGGGCCCGTGCCCTCGGCATCGGCAGCGCCGGTCCGGTGGACGCCTCCACCGGCACGGTCAGTCCGGTCAACGTGCCCGGTTGGCGCGACTACCCGCTGGTCGAGCGGGTCCGGGCCGCCACCGGGAGCCTTCCCGTCGAGCTGATCGGCGACGGCGTGGCGATCACCGCCGCCGAGCACTGGCAGGGCGCCGCCCGCGGCCACGACAACGCCCTGTGCATGGTGGTCTCGACCGGCGTCGGCGGCGGTCTCGTCCTGGGCGGCCGTCTCCATCCCGGACCCACCGGCAACGCCGGTCACATCGGTCACATCAGCGTCGATCTCGACGGCGACCCGTGTCCCTGCGGCGCGCGCGGCTGCGTGGAGCGCATCGCCAGCGGACCCAACATCGCCCGGCGGGCCCTGGAGAACGGCTGGCGGCCCGGCCCGGACGGCGACGCCTCCGCCGCCGCCGTGGCCGCCGCCGCCCGCGCGGGCGACCCGGTCGCCGTGGCCTCGTTCGAGCGGGCCGCCCAGGCGCTGGCCGCCGGTATCGCCGCCACCGCGACCCTCGTCGAGATCGACATCGCGGTGATCGGCGGCGGTGTCGGCAAGGCGGGTGACGTCCTCCTCACGCCCCTGCGGCGGTCCCTCGCCGACTACGCCACGCTGTCCTTCGTGCGGCGGCTGACCGTGGTGCCCGCCCAGATGGGCACCGACGCCGGGCTGGTGGGAGCGGCCGCCGCGGCGCTGACGGGCGGATCGGAGCGGACGGCGGCAGGGGTCTGAGGGGTCTGGGACGGACGGTCCGGAGGAACGTTCCCTCTCACGTGTCCGCCCTCCGCTCACGAAGGGGTCGCGGTCGGCGCGTGACCTCATGCGGACTGCGTAGTTGATCAGGGCATGAAGAAGCGCAGCATGCTCGCCATCGCCTCCCTCGCCACCGGTTTCGTCGTCGCGGCGATCACTCCCTCGCACGGTGCCGGCGGTGAGGAACTCGACGGACTGAACGTGGGGGACACCCTCAGCAGCCTCGACCACACGATCGCCGACGACAGCCTGGCCGTCGACGAGAACGCCCTGGGCGGGACCGGCTGACGGTCTCCGCACGCGGCCGCGGCGCCGGTCCCCACCGCCCGGGGACCGGCGTCGCGCCGTTCGGGCGCCCTCAACGGGAGGTGGTTTCCGTGGCAGGGTGGAGCGGGCAAGCCACAGGGGGCCGACAGCAGAGGGGGAGACGTGACCGTCGTCTGGATCAACGGCGCGTTCGGCGCGGGAAAGACGACCGCCGCACGGGAACTGATCGACCTGATCCCGAACAGCACGCTTTTCGACCCCGAGGACGTGGGGGCGGCGCTCACCCACCTGCTGCCGCCCAAACGCCTCGCCGAGGTCGGTGACTTCCAGGACCTGCCGATCTGGCGCCGGCTCGTGATCGACACCGCGGCCGCGCTCCTCGGCGAACTGGGCGGTACCCTCGTCGTCCCCATGACCCTGCTGCGCCAGGAGTACCGCGACGAGATCTTCGGCGGTCTCGCCGCCCGCCGGATCGGTGTCCGGCATGTGCTGCTGAGCCCGGCGGAAACGATCCTGCGCGAGCGAATAGCCGGGCGGGACGTCCCGCCCGACCTCCCCGACGGCGAGATACGGGTACGGCAGTGGTCGTACGACCACATCGAGCCGTACCGCGCCGCCCTCGCCGGCTGGCTCACCGCGGACGCCCACCCCGTCGACTCCAGCGACCTCACCCCGTACGAGACCGCCCTGCGCATCGCGGAGGCGGTCGGCAGCGGGGCGGTGGCCGCCTGCGACATCGTGCAGACCCCCGAACCGACCGCCGAGACGCTGGCCGCCGGGGTGCTCCTCTTCGACGAGCGGGACCGGGTGCTGCTCGTCGACCCCACCTACAAGCCCGGCTGGGAGTTCCCCGGCGGTGTCGTGGAGCCCGGCGAGGCGCCCGCGCGCGCGGGCATGCGCGAGGTCGAGGAGGAGACCGGCGTCCGGCTGGCCGACGTACCGCGGCTGCTCGTCGTCGACTGGGAGCGGCCGACGCCTCCCGGATACGGCGGGCTGCGCCTGCTCTTCGACGGCGGCCGGCTCGACTCCGCGGCGGCCGAGGGGCTGCTGCTGCCCGGCCCCGAACTGCGGGGCTGGCGCTTCGTCACCGAGGAGGAGGCCGCCGGCCTGCTGCCCCCGGTCCGCTACGAACGGCTGCACTGGGCCCTGCGGGCCCGGGAACGGGGCGCCGCGCTCTACCTGGAGGCCGGCGTCCCCCTCGGGTGACCGTCATGCCGCCGCGCCGCGCCGCGCCTCCGCCGGGTACGGGGCCGACCGGCTCTCCTCCCGCAGCCGCCGTTCGAAGGCGGTCATCACATCGGCCACCCGCGCGTGGCGGACCAGGAGAGCGGCGGCCGCGTCCGGGATCCCCGTGGGGCGCAGACCCTCGGCGCGGGCGCGCACGAAAGCCGCGCGTTCCTCCGGACGCGTTTCACGAAGACCGGCCGGCCCGTCACCTCGACGCGCAGCACCTCTCCGCCCACCCCGGTGCCGAGCGGCACGCCGGTCGCCACGAGTTCCGCCAGTTCGCGGTCGCCCAGCCGGCCGAGGGCGGTGGCGAGGGCGTGGTGGGCGGTGAGACGCGGGGACGGGGGCATGCCCCCCATCCTCAGCGTGCGGGGCGGTGCCTGTCCGCCGCTTCGCGCAGGACGGCCGAGGCCTTCTCGGTCACCGGTGTGCCGTGGCCGAAGCAGGCGACGTCCGCGTCGAGCGCGGCGAGCCGATGGAGGGCGGCGACGGTCCGGGACCGGTCCAGGTTGAACACGCCCGGCATCACGGATCCGTCGACGGGCGAGGCGGCGACCGTGTCCCCCGTGAACAGCACACCGTGGCCCGGGGGATGGAGGGCGATGCTGCCGTCGGTGTGACCGGGGACATGCACCACGCGCGCTCCGCCGCCGAAGGGGAGCACGTCACCGTCGGCCAACTCCGTGATCGCCGAAGGAGGTTCGACGTCCCGCACGGGCAGGTGCCGGAGAGCGGCGGCGTGCAGGGGCCGCTCCCACTCCTCCAGCACCGGTTCCGGGGCCGGGACGTCCCGGCGCAGCACCGCCGCGTCCGCGGCGTGCGCCAGTACCTCCGCCCCCGTCAGGGCGGCCAGTTCGGCCGCGCCGCCCGCGTGGTCCTCGTGGAAGTGGGTGAGCACCACACGCCGTACGGCGGCCGGGCCGTGGCCCAGGGCGGTGACCGCGTCGGCGATCGCGCGGCCGGAGCCGGGCGGTCCGGCGTCGACGAGCGTCAACCCGTCGACGTCGTCCCAGAGACAGGCCTGGCCGACCGGGAAGCGCAGCAGGTGCAGACGGGGGAGGAGCGCGACGACGTCCGTGGGACGACCGTAGAGGGCCCCGCCCGGCGGGCGAGGCCCTCTGCCGAGAGCAGAGCGCGCGGCTCAGCTCGCCGCGTACGTGCGCAGGAACAGGGCCTCCGCCACCGACAGACGCTCCAGCTCCTCCGGCGAGACGCTCTCGTTGACCGCGTGGATCTGGGCCTCCGGCTCGCTCAGGCCGATGAGGAGGATCTCCGCGCCCGGGTACAGCGCCGCGAGGGTGTTGCACAGCGGGATGGAGCCGCCCTGGCCGGCGTAACTCATCTCCTGGCCGGGGTAGGCCACGGCCATCGCCTCGGCCATCGCCGCGTACGCCGGGCTCGTGGTGTCGGCGCTGAACGGCTGGCCCTGGCCGATCTGCTCGATCCGCACCCGCGCGCCCCACGGCGTGTGCGCCTCCAGGTGGGCCTGGAGCAGCTTCGTCGCCTCGGCCGCGTCGACGCCCGGCGGTACCCGCAGGCTGATCAGCGCCCGGGCGCTCGACTGCACCGACGGGGTGGCGCCGACGACCGGCGGGCAGTCGATGCCGAGGACGGTGACCGCGGGGCGGGCCCAGATGCGGTCGGCGACCGTGCCGGAACCGATCAGTGCGACGCCGTCGAGGACCTTGGCGTCCTTGCGGAACTGCTCCTCGTCGTACTGGAGTCCCTCCCACGCCGGGCCGTCGGGCAGGCCGTCGACGGTCGTCGAGCCGTCCTCGGCGCGCAGCGAGTCCAGTACGCGGATCAGCGCGCCCAGCGCGTCGGGGGCGGCGCCGCCGAACTGGCCGGAGTGCAGGTTGCCCGCGAGGGTGTCGACGCTCACCCGCATCATCGTCATGCCGCGCAGCGTGGAGGTGACGGTGGGCAGACCGACCCGGAAGTTGCCCGCGTCGCCGATCACGACGGTGTCGGCCGCGAGCAGCTCGGGGTGCTCCTCGGCATACCGCTCCAGGCCACCCGTGCCCTGCTCCTCCGAGCCCTCGACGATCACCTTCACATGGACGGGCACCCCGCCGTTCGCCTTGAGGGCGCGCAGGGCCAGCAGGTGCATGATGAAGCCGCCCTTGCAGTCGGCGGTGCCCCGCCCGTACCAGCGGCCGTCGCGCTCGGTCAGCTCGAAGGGCGGGGTGGCCCAGCCGGCCTCGTCCAGCGGCGGCTGCACGTCGTAGTGCGCGTACAGCAGAACCGTTTTCGCGCCCTCCGGGCCCGGCAGGAGGCCGTACACCGACTGCGTGCCGTCGGGGGTGTCGAGGAGGGCCACGTCCTGGAAGCCCTCGGCGCGCAGGGCGGCGACGATCCAGTTCGCCGCGGCCTCGCTCTCGGTGCGCGGGAACTGGTCGAAGTCCGCCACCGACTTGAAGGCCACCAGTTCGGTGAGCTCCGCCTTCGCCCTGGGCATCAGCGAGGCGACGGTCTCGGCGACCGGATTCGACGACATGGGCACGCTCCTTGTGGGTGCGACGTTGTATCGATGAGTGTTGCCGATCCTCCCACAGCCGACCGCGGCGATCTCGGTCGTAGGATGCGGGGGACAGGTGCGGCAGGCGGCTTGATCGGGAGCAGTAGACCATCGTGAGCAGCGAGAACTCTTCGGCGGACGACGTGCAGCAGGTGTGGGACGTCGTCGTGGTGGGCGCGGGACCCGCGGGGGCTTCGGCCGCCTATGCGGCGGCGGTCGCGGGGCGGCGCGTGCTGTTGCTGGAGAAGGCGGAGCTGCCCCGCTACAAGACGTGCGGCGGCGGCATCATCGGTCCCTCCCGTGACGCCCTCCCACCGGGCTTCGAGCTGCCCTTCCAGGACCGGGTGCACGCGGTGACGTTCTCGAACAACGGACGCTTCACCCGCACCCGCCGTTCCCGGCAGATGCTGTTCGGGCTGATCAACCGGCCCGAGTTCGACCAGCAGCTCGTCGAGCACGCGCAGAAGGCCGGCGCCGAACTGCGCACCGGCGTCACGGTCACGCGCGTCGAACAGCACGGCTCGGCCGTGCCCGACCGGCGTACGGTCGCGGTCGTCCTGCAGGGCGGAGAGGCGGTGCTGGCCCGGGCGGTCGTCGGCGCCGACGGCAGCGCGAGCCGCATAGGGGCACACGTCGGCGTGAAGCTCGACCAGGTGGACCTCGGCCTGGAGGCGGAGATCCCGGTGCCCGAGACGGTCGCCGAGGACTGGAAGGGCCGGGTCCTCATCGACTGGGGCCCGATGCCCGGCAGTTACGGCTGGGTGTTCCCCAAGGGGGACACGCTGACGGTCGGGGTGATCTCCGCGCGCGGCGAGGGCGCCGCCACCAAGCGGTACCTGGAGGACTTCATCGGGCGGCTCGGCCTCGCCGGCTTCGAACCGAGCATCTCCTCCGGCCATCTGACCCGCTGCCGCGCCGACGACTCGCCGCTCTCGCGCGGCCGGGTGCTGGTGTGCGGCGACGCGGCGGGGCTGCTGGAGCCGTGGACGCGCGAGGGGATCTCCTTCGCGCTGCGCTCGGGCCGGATCGCCGGCGAGTGGGCGGTGCGCATCGCGGAGGCGCACGACGCGGTGGACGCCCGTCGCCAGGCTCTCAACTACGCCTTCGCGATCAAGGCGGGGCTCGGCGTGGAGATGAGCGTGGGCAAGCGGATGCTGGCCCTCTTCGAGCGGCGTCCGGGGCTCTTCCACGCGGCCCTGACCGGTGTGCGTCCGGCCTGGCGGGCGTTCACGGACATCACCCGCGGCCGAACGACCCTCGGCGAGCTCGTGCGCTCGCACCCGCTCGCCCAGCGTGCCCTGAACGCGATGGACCGGCGGCAGGCGGCCGCGGGCGCGGGTGGTGCGGGCGCAACCGAAGACGCCGGTTCCTGAGGCGGCGTCCGTCGGAGCGGTCCGGAGTGCCCGTTCCGTGAGTGTCCGTTCCGTGAGTGTCCGGTCCCGGGGTCGGGGCCGGACGGGGCGGGTCACCGGCTTCCGGTGACCGTGATCCGGAACACCGGGTGGTCGGGGGCGATGCGGCGCAGGTCGGCGTCGGGGGAGTCGGGCCCGACGCCGTCGAAGAAGACGCCGACCTCCGCCTTCCAGCGCTTGAGGTAGGCGCGCAGCAGCGGCACCTTCTCGTCGTCGCCGACCTCGGCCGCGGTGAACTCGTCCACCTTTCTGCCCAGGCGCAGTTCACCGCCGCCGGCCGCGCGCATGTTGTGCGTCCACCGGACGTGACCGCGCGGGGCGACGAGGTACTGGCGCCCGTCCACCGTCAGCAGGTTCACCGGCGTGGTCCGCCACTGACCGCTCTTGCGGCCGCGCACCGCCAGGACCCTGGACCCCCACACGCTCAGCCCGCGTCGGGTCAGCCAGGCGACGGTCCGGTTGAGGACGTTGACGGTGAACCAGCCGGGCTTCTTGACGTGGGCGGCGGACATGGATGCCTCCTGGACGGTGAGTGTGAGCACTGCTCTCGATCTGTGGGGGAAGTCTGCCCCGGACCGGTTCGCTTTGACAAGAGCGCCGCTCTCTTTATGGTTCGGTGTTCTTTTTTCGGTTCACCGCTCTTGATTGTGTGCACTGCTCCCGACTCGTGGAACACTGGTGTTCATGAGCAGCACCACCCGAGGGGCCCGCGCCCGCGCCCGGATCGAGATCACCGCCGCCATCAAGGAGGAGGCCCGTCGCCGGCTCGCCGCCGAAGGAGCCGCCAAGCTGTCCCTGCGGGCCGTCGCCCGCGAACTGGGCATGGTCTCCTCCGCGTTGTACCGCTACTTCCCCAGCCGCGACGACCTGCTCACCGCGCTCATCATCGACGCCTACGACTCCCTCGGCGAGAGCGCGGAGACCGCGCACTCGGCCGTCGCCGACGCCGACCCCGTCCGGCGTTGGGTCGCGGTCTGCGAGGGGGTGCGAGCCTGGGCGCTGGCGCATCCGCACGAGTACGCGCTGATCTACGGCTCGCCGGTGCCCGGCTACAGCGCGCCGCAGACGACGGTGCCCGCCGCCGCCCGCGTCGGGCTCCTGCTGATCGGCATCGCCCGGGACGCGGGCCTGGCCGCTCCGCCCGCCGCGCCGCCCCTCCCGGCCGAGTTGCGCGCCGAGGCGGAGCGGCTGACGGCCGACGTCGCGCCCGACCTCTCCCCGGAGACGGCCACGGCACTGGTGGCGGCCTGGGCCCAGCTGTACGGGCTGGTCGGCTTCGAGGTGTTCGGCCAGTTCAACCGCATCGTCGAGGACCGGGAGCCGTTCTTCCGCCATGCCGTGACGCGGCTGGCCAGGGGAGTGGGACTGGGGTAGCGCCCGTGGGAGACGGGTGAACGACCGGCGACGGCATGGGGCCGGTGGTGCCGGAAACGGTGGTCCGCGGGTTCGGCCGCACTTCCGCACTTCCGTACTTCGCGGGGAGTACGCGCCGTCACCTCGTCCGGCTGACGTCCGTCCCGTCCGGGGGCGTCTAGCGTGGCGGACATGGACGAGCGACGGGTGCGCGGGCACGGCGGACCGGTGCGGTGGCGGCGGCACGGGCCGCCGTGGCCGGGACGCCGGGCGGACGGGGAACCGGGCAGCCGGTGGCCCTGGCGGTCGACGGTACTGCTCACCGCGTTCGTGCTCATCGGTTCCAGCTTCGCCGCCCACGGGCAACAGGGCGGACGCGTGGCGCTCGACCCGTTCGCACGCGTCCTGCTGGTCGTGGCCGCGGGCCTGCTGCTGTGGCGGCACCGCCGTCCCGTGCCCGTCGTGTTCGGCACGGCCGCCGTCACCGCGGTCTACCTGGGCGCCGGCCACCCGTACGGGCCGGTCCTCCTGACCGTCGCCGTGGCCTGCTTCGCCGCCGTCGTCGCGGGACACCGCCGGGCCGCCTGGGCAGCCCTGGGCGTGCTGTGGGCCGTGCATCTGCTGGTCGCACACTGGCTGTACCGGTGGCTGCCGCCGTCCGGGGACCGGCCCGCCTCCTTCGCCCAGGAGACCGTCGTCGCCACCTGGGTCGTGGTCGTCGTCGCCGTCTCGGAGCTGGCGCGGGTCCGGCGCGAACAGTGGGCCCGGGAACGGGCCGAGCGCGCCCGGGCCGCCCGGAGGCGAGCCGACGAGGAGCGGCTGCGCATCGCCCGCGAGTTGCACGACGTCCTCGCCCACAGCCTCTCCGTCATCAACGTGCAGGCGGGCGTGGGCCTCGCCCTCCTCGACTCCGACCCGGAGCAGGCGCGCACCGCGCTCACCACGATCAAGTCCGCCAGCAAAGAGGCGCTCGGCGAGGTGCGGCAGGTGCTCGACACCCTGCGCACCCCCGGCGACGCCCCGCGCGCCCCCGCGCCCGGCCTGGACGGCCTGCCCGAGCTGGTGGAGCAGGCGGCGCGGGCGGGCCTGACCGTCGAGGTGACGGGACGACCGCCCCGGCTGCCGCCCGGCACCGACCTCGCCGCGTTCCGCATCGTCCAGGAGGCCCTCACCAACGTCGTACGGCACTCGGGTTCCCGGCACGCGCGCGTGCACCTCGAGCAGGCCGGCGGGGTGCTGCGGTTGAGGATCGACGACGACGGACCGGCGGTCGGCACGGATGCCGGCGGCAGCGGCAACGGCCTGGCGGGCATGCGGGAGCGGGCCGCGGCGCTGGGTGGCACGATCGAGGCGGGCCCGAAGGGCGACGGCGGCTTCCGGGTGCTCGCCGTCCTGCCGTCGACGCCCGGGCCCGAGCGGTGAGCCGCCCGCTGCCGTCCGCACCGAGGAGGTCCGGTGATCCGGGTACTGCTGGCCGACGACCAGTCACTGGTGAGGGCGGGGTTCAGGGCGCTGCTCGACGCCCAGCCGGACATCGAGGTGACGGGGGAGGCCGGCGACGGCGAGGAGGCGGTGCGGCTCGTGCGCGAACTGCGGCCGGACGTCGTCCTGATGGACATCCGGATGCCGCGGCTCGACGGACTGGCCGCGACCCGCCGCGTCACCGGCGATCCGGCCCTTGACGACGTCAAGGTGGTCATGCTCACCACCTTCGAACTCGACGAGTACGTCTTCGAAGCGATCCGCTCCGGCGCCTCAGGCTTCCTCGTCAAGGACACCGAGCCGGCCGAACTCCTGCGTGCCGTGCGGGCGGTGGTGGCGGGGGACGCCCTGCTGTCGCCCGGGGTGACGCGGCGGCTCATCGCGGAGTTCGCCGCCCGCTCCAAGGAGCCCGCGGCCGCCTCCGAGCTGGCACGGCTCACCGAGCGGGAACGGGAGGTGATGGCGCTCGTCGGGATCGGTCTGACCAACGAGGAGATCGCCCGCCGCCTGGTGGTCAGCCCGCTCACCGCGAAGACCCACGTCAGCCGCACCATGGTGAAACTGGGAGCCCGCGACCGGGCCCAACTGGTGGTGCTGGCCTACGAGTCGGGGCTGGTCAGACCGGGCTGGCTGGGCTGACCGCCACGGCGTTCGATCTCGCCGTCGCCGTCGCCGGACGCTGCGTCGGTGCGGGCGGCCGTGGCTTCCGAGCGGAACCGGATGAGCACGCTCACCACCCGGACCAGGAACACCACGGGGGCCACCGCGAGTCCCGCCCGGAGGAGCACCTTCTCCAAGGGGTCCGGGAGTTCGAACAGCAGCGCCGGCCCGGCGACCGCCCCGAACAGTACGGCCGCCGCGAAGGCCGCGCTGAACAGCGCGTACCCGATCTCGACGGTGATCGCGTCCCGTTCCGCCTGCGTGCGGTGTCCCCCGTGGCCGGTCATACCGGCAGTCTCACAGGCGTGCGCCCGGCGGGGCAACCGGCCCGCCGGGCGCACGCGGAGGCGTCCCCCCCCCGTGCCCTCTCGTCTCATCGCCGCGCGCCCCGTGGGCGTCGACGGGAAGGCGACGACAGGACCTGGTGCCTCCCGTTCGGATCGGGCCGGGCTCGCGGGCCCCGGCACCGGAGCCCGCTCCCCCGTCCGCCCCGATCCGGACGAAGGAGCCCGGGCCGCGTTTCGAAAGTCCCGTCTGCCCGGCGACGCCTGGCACGCACTCCCCCAGAGGGGGTACCCCCAGCCGCTTTGTCGGGATCGCCCCTGTGCGACCAGTGTCGGGGCGACCCTCCGCCTCGCGATCGCACGCACCGGACGCCACCGGGCCTGCCCTTCGGGCAGACGACGCTACCTTCGAAACACGCCCTGGTCGCGGACCGGAACCCGCTCCGGGACCGCCTCCTCCACGGTGGACCTGGCGATCACGACCGACCCGCGGGAACGGCGGGTGCGCAGGCCGGGCAGGGTGATCAGGAGGCCGAGGGCGGCGACGCCCGTCACCACCATCAGGCCGGGGCGGTAACTGTCCAGCACGGCCTGCGGGGTGGGATCCGCCCGGGCGCCCGCGGTCACCACGGCCGTGACCACGGCGAGGAAGATCGCGCCGCCCACCTGCACCGACGTGTTCAGCAGGCCGGAGACCATGCCCTGCTCGTGGTCCGCCACGCCGTTCGTCGCCTGGATGTTGAGCGAGGGGAAGACCAGCGCGCAGGCCGCGCCGATCAGCAGCATGCTGGGCAGGACGACGGCGGCGTAGACCGGGGCGAGGTCGACGCGCAGGAACAGGGCGTAACCGACGACCATCAGGGCGAAGCCCGTCACGATCAGCCGCGGGGTGCCGAACCGGTCCACGACCGAGCCGACCTTCGTCGAGGACAGCGCCACCAGCGCACCGGCCGGCAGGAAGGCCAGCGCGGTGTGCAGCGCCGACCAGCCCAGCAGGGTCTGCATGTACAGCGTCGCCAGGAACTGGAAGCCCACGTAGGAGCCGAAGAAGGCCATCGCCCCGAGCTGGGCGCGGACCTGGCTGCCCGAGCGCAGCACGCCGAGCCGGATCAGCGGGCCGGGCGAGCGCCGTTCGACCAGGACGAAGACGGTCAGCAGCACGGCGGCGGCCAGGAAGGAGAGCAGGGTGCGGACGGAGGTCCAGCCCACCTCGGGTGCCTGGACGACGGTGAAGACCAGCAGCAGCATCGACGCGGTGCCGAGGACGGCGCCGGGGACGTCGTAGCCGTTGTGCCCCTGTTCGCGCGCGCTGCGCGGCAGCAGCTTCACGCCGATGACCAGGGCGACCAGGGCGATCGGTGCGGGCAGCAGCATGGTGAGGCGCCAACTGGCCTCGGTGAGCAGGCCGGAGAGGACCAGGCCCATGGAGAAGCCGGTGGCGGCGCAGGTGGTGTAGATGGAGAGCGCGCGGTTGCGCAGTGGGCCCTCCGGGAACGTCGTGGTGATGATCGACAGGCCCGCCGGGGCGGTGAAGGCGGCGCTCAGGCCCTTGACGAACCGGCTGGCGATCAGCAGCGGACCCGAGTCGACGAGGCCGCCGAGCAGGGAGGCGAGCGCGAAGACGCCGAGGGCGACGAGGAAGACCTGGCGGCGGCCGAGCAGGTCCGCCGTGCGGCCGCCGAGGAGGAGCAGGCCGCCGTAACCCAGGATGTAGCCGCTGACGATCCACTGCAGGGTCGAGGTGGTCAGTCCCAGGTCGGAACCGATGGACGGCAGGGCGACGCCGACCATCGACACGTCCAGCGCGTCCAGGAACATCGCGGCGCAGAGCACCAGCAGGGTGCCCCACAGTCGTGGGGTCCAGCGTCCCTCGGACACCGGGGAGGGGAGCGGAGAGGTCATGCCCCAGACATTACATGCGCATGCATCGAATGCAAACGCATTTAATTCCGATGCAATGAATTCGGTTCTCTGCTACGGTGCCGCCATGGCGGCGGACAAGGTCGAACAGGCGCTCGTGGAACGGTGGCGGGAGATGCTCGCGCTGCACGCCCGCACGCAGTGCGAACTCGACCGCGCACTGCACGGACACGGCCTGTGCGGCAGCGACTTCGAGGTGCTCGACGTGCTCGCGGGAACCGCTCCGGCCGGCGCCTGCAGCTTCCGCGTCCAGGAGATCGCCGAGCGGGTCCATCTGAGCCAGAGCGCGCTGTCGCGGCTGATCGCCCGGCTGGAGAGGGACGGTCTCGTCGAGCGCGCCATGTGTTCCGAGGACCGCCGGGGCGTCCAGGTGGCACTCACCGAGAAGGGACGCTCGTTGCACGGTGAGGTGCTTCCCGTGCAGCGCTCGGTGCTCACCCGCATGCTGACGGACTGACGGCCGTCGGCTCCGGGTCACGGCCGACCTCTCCCGCCGCGAGGGCGAGGGAGCGGTCCTTCTGGTCGAGGACGCGGATGAACTCGACGGTCTCCACGCGGGTGACCGTGCCCGAGGAAGTGCGGTCGGGGGGCGCGGCGGGGCGGCAATCCGTGGGCCCGGCCGAGGGGCCGGCGGAGGCGGCGAACGTGCTGACCGCCTCAGCCCCTCCGGCGGCGGCATCGACGGGTGCGACGCCGAACCGGCCCGCCCGGCCCACCGGTTCGGTGCGGCGGCGCCTCAGAAGACGCCCTGGCCCGGGACCAGGATCCGCCGCGGGTCGTACCTCCGCTTCGCCGCCTCGAGCGCCGGCCAGGCCGGCCCGAAGTGGGTCCGCCAGTCCGCTCGGGTGAAGGGGATGCTGCCGACGGGGTACTGAGTGCCGCCGGCCGCGAGCGCGGCTTCGTAGGCGGAACGATTCGCCGCCAGCCGGCGGTCGACGGCGGCGGTGTCGTCGGGCGGGGTCGCGCTCAGGATGTCGAAGAGGTACGACACCGGCTCGTCCGAGCTGCGCAGCAGCGGGGTGGTGAGCCGCTCGCGCAGCAGGGGGTAGAACAGCACGACGCCGGGGCCCAGGTCGGCCGGGGTGAGCGCGTCCAGCAGCGGCGCGCTGACGGCGGCGGCGGACGTGCCGGGCACCATGAGGTTCAGCCACGGGTGCGCGTACGTCCAGAGGCCGGCCTCCTTCAGCATGGCGACGAGGGGTGCCAGCCGGTCGAGGAAGTCGTAGTAGGAGCGGTCCTCGTACCGAACGCCGGAGGGCGTGTGGCGCAGACCGCGCAGCAGCGTTGCGTCGTCCGGGGCGGGGCCGACCGGCGGGCCGTAGGCCACCGCCTCCAGGGTGTAGGCCCGGAAGGCGCCGCCGGCGTCCGCGGTGACCTGGCCCTCGACGTAGTCGAAGCGGCCCTCCTGGACGAGCAGGCGCTGATCGTCCAGGAAGGTCTCCAGGTCGTCGTAGGCGAGGTGGTAGTGGCGCACGGTCGCGGGCGCGGGCACCAGGCGGAGCGTGGCCTCGACGATGATCCCGCACTGGCCGAGGCCGGCCAGGACGGCGTGGAAGAGGTCGGGGCGGCGGGTCGGGGAGCAGCGGACCGGCTCGCCCGCGCCGGTGACGACCCGCAGTCCGGTGACGTTGTCGACCTGGGCGCCGTGCCGGTGGGCCTGGCCGCCGAGGCCGCCCACGGACAGGGTGCCGCCGACGGAGAGCTCGATGTAGTCGGTGAAGACGGGCGGAGTGAGCCCGTGCGCGAGGGTGGCCCCGGCCACCTCGCTCCAGCGGGCGCCCGCACCCACCGTCACGGTGGTGCTGTCCGGCCCCACGGGGCCGATGTCCGCGAGCGTCGCGGTCTCGACGACCAGGCCGCCCGGCACCTGTGCCTGCCCGAACGGCGCGTGCCCCTGGCCGCGCGGCGCGACCGGCACGCGGTGCTCGTTGCAGAACCGGACCATGGCGACGACGTCGCGGACCGAGCCCGGCCGCAGGACGGCCGCCGGGAGGTGGTGCACGATGTGCCCGTAGTCGTCCGACGCGGCGTCGAGCGAGGCGTCGTCCCTGGTCAGCGTCCCGTCCAGGCGGGGGATCCCGGCAAGTCGCCCATCGGTTCCCGAGGCGTCCGCGGCCCAGCCGCGGGCGGCGGGATCGAAGCCGGCCACCGCCGCTCCGGTGACGGTGAGTCCGCGCAGAACGGTGCGTCTGGAAGGTGTGCGGGGCATGCGCACTTTCACCTCTCCCTCTCTACGAAATCTTCGAATCCCGAAATCCTCGACAGGGTAGGGCAGTTCGATCCGTCACGTAGGGTGTTTCGCCGGTGATCCACTGTCGCGGTGGCCCGCTGTGATCCGCCGTGCCGCACGCGGGCCCGCAGCCGTCACACCGCGAGGACCCGGATCCCCGCCTCCTCGAACCGCCGTACCGTCGGCGCGTCGGCCGCCGCGTCCGTGACCAGCGTGTCCACCGCGTCGGCCGCACAGATCCGGGCGAACGCGCGCCGGCCCAACTTGCCGGAATCGGCCGCGACGACGACCCGCACGGCCCGCTCGCACAGCATCCGGTTGACCGCCGCCTCCGCCTCGTCGTGCGCGGCGGCGCCGTGGGTCACGTCGAAGGCGGCCACCCCCAGCACCGCCACGTCCAGCGTGATCTGCCCCAGCACCCCGTCCGCGAGCGGCCCCACCAGCTCGTACGACTGCGCCCGCGCCACTCCGCCCGTCACCACGATCTTGAACTGGGGCCGCACCGCCAACTCGCCCGCGATGTTCAGCGCGTTCGTGACCACGGTGAGGGCCGGCGAACCGGCGGCCAGATCGCCGCGCACGGCCAGGGCGCGGGCCACCTCCGTGGTCGTCGTGCCCCCGGTCAGCCCCAGCGCCTCGCCGGGGGCGACGAGTTCCGCCACCGCCCGCGCGATGCGCTGCTTCTCCGGAGCCCGCCGCGCCGTCTTGTACCGCAACGGCAGTTCGTACGACACCCCGTGCACGACCGCGCCGCCGCGCGTGCGCACCAGCATCTGCTGCTCGGCGAGCTGGTCGAGATCCCGGCGGACCGTGGCCGCCGACACCCCCAGCTCGGTCGCCGTCTCCTCGACGTCCAGCCGCCCGCGCTCCACGAGGAGGTCCAGCAGCGTCTTCCACCGGGCGTCGCGGGACATGGTGACTCCGTTCGCGTGCTTGAAGTTGTACGAAAGGTGGCTCTATCTTGCATGAACCATCACCGACGCGAGGGGTGGGACATGACCCACGTCGAGGACGAGCTGACCGACCAGCCCGCCTGCTGGACCCGCGCCGCCACCGAAGTCACCCGATTCCGCCGGGAGTTGCCGGTCCGGGGCGAGCGCGTCGCGTTCGTCGGGTGCGGCACCTCCTTCTTCATGGCCCGGTCCGCCGCCGCCCTGCGCGAGGGCGCGGGGCACGGCGAGACCGACGCCCACGCTGCCTCCGAGTTCCCCTACCACCGGACCTACGACCGGGTCGTCGTCCTCACCCGCTCCGGCACCACCACCGAGGTCGTCGACCTGCTCGCCCGGCTGCGCGGCCGTACGCCCACCACCGCCGTCACCGCCGACCCCGGGACACCCGCCGGCACCGCGGCCGACCACACCGTCGCCCTCGACTACGCCGACGAACGCTCCGTCGTGCAGACCCGTTTCGCCACCACCGCCCTCACCCTGCTCCGCGCCCACCTCGGCCTGCACACCGACGCCGTCGTCGCCGACGCCCGTACCGCGCTGGCCGACCCGCTGCCCGAAGGCCTCCCGGGGTGCGGCCGGTTCACCTTCCTGGGCCGCGGATGGACCGTCGGGCTGGCCGACGAGGCCGCCCTGAAGATGCGCGAGGCGGCCCTCGCCTGGAGCGAGGCGTACCCCGCGATGGAGTACCGCCACGGCCCCGTCAGCGTCAGCGACGAGTCCACCGCGACCTGGATGTTCGGCGAGGCGCCCGACGGTCTGGCCGAACAGGTCCGCGGCACCGGCGCGTCGTGGGTCCAGGGCACGCTGGACCCCCTCGCCGAACTCGTGCGCGCCCAACGCCTCGCCGTGGCCGTCGCCGCGGCCCGCGGCCTCGACCCGGACCGGCCGCGCCACCTCACCCGGTCGGTGATCCTCGCCCCCTGAAGCCCGCTGACGAGGAGACCCGTGCCCCTCACCACCACCGCTGAGCTGGTCACCCGGGCCCGTGCGGCCCGCACCGCCGTCGCCGCCTTCAACATCATCACCCTCGAACACATCGAGGCCGTCATCACCGGGGCCGAGCGGTCCGGCACACCGGTCGTCCTCCAAGTCAGCGAGAACGCCGTGAGGTTCCGCCACGGACGCCTCCTCCCACTCGCCCGCGCGGCCGTCGCCGCCGCCGAACGGGCGCCCGTGCCGGTCGCGTTGCACCTCGACCACATCAGGACCGAAGCCCTGCTCCGCGAGGCGGCGGACGCCGGATTCAGCTCCGTGATGTACGACGCCTCGCAGCTCCCGTACGACGACAACCTCGCCGCCACCCGCGCCGCGGCCGACCTGGCGCACGCCCGAGGTCTGTGGATCGAGGCGGAGTTGGGGGAGATCGGCGGCAAGGACGGCAGGGCCGCGCGCGACGCCCACGCGCCCGGCGCCCGCACCGACCCGGCCGAGGCCCGCGCCTTCGTGGCCGACGCGCAGGTCGACGCCCTGGCCGTCGCCGTCGGCAGCGTCCACGCGATGACCACCCGCACCGCCACCCTCGACCACCGGCTGCTCGCACGACTCAGGGCCGGCGTGGACGTGCCGCTCGTCCTGCACGGCTCCTCCGGGGTAGCCGACGACGAGCTGAGAGCGGCCGTCGCGGGCGGCATCACCAAGGTCAACATCGGCACGGCCCTCAACCAGGCGATGACCGGCGCCGTCCGCGATCACCTGGCCGCGCATCCGGAGGCGGTCGACCCGCGCGGCTACCTCGCCGTCGGACGGGAGGCGATGGCGTACGCGGTCGAGCGGATCAGCGGTGTCCTCACCCCTGCTTGACGGCCTTCAGCACCACGAACTTCGGGTCGCCGGCCACCAGTCGGCTGTTGCCGAACAGCCGCCGCAGCTTCACGTGGTACCCGAGGTGCCGGTTGCCCACCACCCACAGTTCGCCGCCCGGCCGCAGCACGCGCCGCGCCCCGGTGAACATCCGCCAGGCCGTGGCGTCCGTCGTGGCCTGGTGGGAGTGGAAGGGCGGGTTGTTCAGCACGAGGTCCACGCTGTCGTCCGGCACCCCCGTGAGCCCGTCCCCGACCCGGAACTCCCCCTGGCCCGGCACCCCGTTGGCCCGGTACGTCGCCTCCGCCGAGGCCACCGCCTGGAACGACTCGTCCGTGAACAGCACCTCGGCCTGCGGGTTGGCCAGTGCCACCGCCGTCCCCACGACACCGTTGCCGCACCCCAGGTCGACCACTCGGCGGGCCCCCCGCGTCGGCGGCAGGTGCTGCAGGAGGAACCGGGTGCCGATGTCGAGCCGGTCGGCGCAGAACACGCCCGCGTGGTTGACGACCGGACGCCCGGACAGCGACCCGAGGCCGGCGGGGAGGTCGTAGCGGTACGGCCACGGGTTGGCGGGACGTGCCGGCATCGGGTCGGGAGTGCACAGGATCAGCCGGGCCTTCTGCTCGGCGAGGGAGGTGCGGGTGGGACCGAGGATCCGCTCGAACAGTCGCAGGGTGGAGGTGTGGATCTCCTTGACCATGCCGGTGCCGACCACCACGGTCCCCGCGTGCACCGAGGGAGCCAGCCGCAGCAACTGGTCCTCCAGGAGCGCGAGACTCTTCGGCACCCGCACCAGCAGCACGTCGACGCGCTCGGGCGGCGGGTCCTGGGTGGTCAGCAGCCGGACGGAGCCGGGCTCGACGCCGTTGCGGGCCAGGTTCCGCCGGGTCGCCTCCTGGCCCAGCCAGGAGTCGGTGATCTGCGTCGGCCGGTGCGCGGCCAGTGCCGTCACCAGCGCGCCCCAGCGGTCACCGAGCACCACCACCGTGCCGGACAGCGGGACCCCCCGCTCGACGAGGTGGCGGAGCAGATACGCGTCGGAGGCGTCCCAGGCGCGCAGCCTGTCACGCGGGTCCTCGGGGTGGCGGGCCAGCGCGACCTCGCCCCACGGCGTCGTCATACGGTCGTTCATCGTGGGTCAAGGCTAGCCCAGCCGCAGCTCAGAACCGGTGGGGCAGGATGGTGCCATGGACACCGAGCTGTTTCCCCGGGAACGCGCGGAGGTCGCGCCGGGCGCCGTGCACCTGCCGGACTGGCTGGACGCGGCCGCTCAGCACGAGCTGCTGGCGGCGTGCCGGGACTGGGCCCGCCCGCCCGCGGGGCTGCGTACCGTCCGCACGCCGGGCGGCGGCACCATGACCGCCCGCCAGGTCTGCCTCGGCCGGCACTGGTATCCGTACGGCTACGCCCGCACGGTCGTCGACGGCGACGGCACCCCGGTCAAGCCCTTCCCGGCCTGGCTGGGCGAGCTGGGCCGCCGGGCGGTGACCGACGCACTCGGCCCCGAGGCGGCCCGGAGGGCGGCGTACGACATCGCGCTGATCAACCATTACGACGGCGACGCCCGCATGGGCATGCACCGCGACGCCGACGAGAGGTCGGACGCTCCCGTGGTGTCCCTCAGCCTCGGCGACACCTGCGTGTTCCGCTTCGGCAACACCGAGACCCGTACCCACCCCTACACCGACGTCGAGCTGGTCAGCGGCGACCTGTTCGTGTTCGGCGGGCCCTCCCGGCTCGCCTACCACGGCGTGCCCCGGGTGCGTCCCGGAACGGCTCCGGCCGGGCTGGGGCTGACCGGCCGACTGAACCTGACCCTGCGGGTCGGCGGCTTCCCGGACGGCACCTGACGCCCCCGGCTCCGGGCCGGGCCGGGGGAAACACCCTCGCGGATCATGGGAGACTCGCCCTCATGAGCGGCAAGGCGGACCCCCGGCCGGCGGGGGAAGGGACCACCTCGAGAGCGCGGCTGGACCGGGGGCGCGGTGCGCTCGGGCCCGCGTTGGAGCTCGTGCACACCGGGCGGGCGCCCACCCGTGCGGTGCTCACCGCCGAACTCGGCGTCACCCGCGCCACGGCCGGCGCGGTTGCCGCGGAACTGGAGGCGCTGGGGCTGATCCGCGTCGACGCGCGGCCCGGCGCCGCCGCCGGTTCCCAGGGCCGGCCCTCCCACCGGCTCGAAGTCGACGAGGACGGCCCCGTCGTCCTGGCCGCCCAGGTGCACGCCGACGGCTTCCGGGCCGCCCTGGTCGGCCTCGGCGGGCGGATCGTCGCCACCACCCCCAGCTGCGAGGCCGTCGACGCCGACCCGGCCAAGGTGCTCGGCGCCGCCGTGGACGCCGGAGCCGACCTGCTGGGCCGTACCGGCCGGCGCTGTGTGGGCGCCGGCCTCGCCGTGCCGTCCGCGGTGACCGCACCCGAAGGGCTGGCGCTCAACCCGCTGCATCTCGCCTGGCCGGCGGGGGCGCCGGTGCGGGAGATCTTCGCCGAGCGGGTCCGCGCGGCCGGCGTCGACGGCCCGGCGTTCGCCGTCAACGACGTCAACGCCGCCGCCCTCGCCGAACACCGGCACGGCGCCGGACGCGGTGCCCGCGATCTGCTGTGCGTGGCCACCGGGCACCGCGGCGTCGGCGGCGCGCTGGTCCTCGACGGGCGCCTGCACACGGGCAGTTCGGGCCTCGCCCTCGAGGTCGGGCACCTCACCGTCAACCCCGAGGGCCGCCCCTGCCACTGCGGCAGCCGCGGCTGTCTCGACGTGGAGGCCGACCCACTGGCCCTGCTCACCACCGCCGGCCGCGCGCCCGGCCCCGAGGGCTCCCTGCTCCAGCAGGCCAACGAACTGATCCGCGAGGAGTACGCCGACCCGGTCGTCCGTACGGCCACCGAGGTCCTGATCGACCGCCTCGGCCTGGGCCTGGCCGGCCTGGTGAACATCCTCAACCCCGATCGCATCATCCTCGGAGGCCTGCACCGCACCCTCCTGGACACCGACCCCGACCGGCTCCGCGCGGTCGTCGCCGACCGCAGCCTGTGGGGCCGCAGCGGTGGCGTCCCCATCCTCGCCTGCTCCCTCGACCACAACAGCCTGGTCGGAGCGGCGGAGCTGGCCTGGCAGCCCGTACTGGACGACCCGCTGGGGGCGTTGGGCGTCAGGTGACCGGATCAGGGGCCCCGCCACGGGCGGACGGCCGGCCTCGGTCACCAGGACCCCGCCGCCACCCGCGGCCGGTCGCGCCGCACGCCTGGCCGGTGGAGGACCTGCCCGGTGGCCGCGTGCGCGTCCCGACCCAGGAGACCCGGGCCGGCGCGCCCGCCGCCGCCCCGGCGGGGCAGCGGCCCGATCCGGTGCCGAACGGTCATCAGACCTGGTTGGAGGGGCTGGTGCGCGCCGCGTCGAAGTGACCGCGTCCGGTCCCGTACCGTCCGCAGTGACCCCGCTGGAGGATCAGGAAGTTGACGTCATGACCGACAAGCTGACCGTGGGTGTGCTGGGCACCGGCATCATGGGTGCCGCGATGGCCCGCAACCTCGCCCGCGCCGGACACACCGTCCGCGCCTGGAACCGCACCCGCGCCAAGGCCGAGCCGCTGGCCGCCGACGGCGTCTCCCTCGCCGACACCCCTGCCGACGCCGTCCGCGGCGCCGACGTCGTCCTGACCATGCTCCACGACGGCCCCGCCGCCCTGGAGACCATGCGCGCGGCGGCCCCTGGACTGCGCGCCGGTGCCGCCTGGGTGCAGTCGACCACCGTCGGTGTCGACGCCGTCGAGGACCTTGCGGCCTTCGCCCGCGGGCACGACCTCGTGTTCTTCGACGCGCCCGTGCTGGGTACCCGCCAGCCCGCCGAGGCCGGTCAGCTGACCGTGCTGGCGGCCGGACCGGACGCCCACCGCGCCGCCGTCCGTCCCGTTCTGGACGCCGTGGGCGTCCGCACGGTGTGGACCGGCGAGGACGGTGCGGCCGGCAGCGCCACCCGCCTGAAGCTGGTCGCCAACAGCTGGGTGATCGCGGCCACCGCCGCGGCCGGCGAGGTCCTGGCCCTGTCCAAGGCCCTCGACGTCGACCCGGACGACTTCTTCGAGCTGATCGCCGGCGGCCCGCTGGACATGGGCTACCTCCGCACCAAGACCGCGCTGGTCATCGAGGACCGGCTCACGCCGCCGCAGTTCGGCGTGGCGACCGCCGCCAAGGACGCCCGTCTGATCGTCGAGGCCGGAGCCAAGCGCGGCGTCCGTCTGGACGTGGCCTCCGCGAGCGCCGACCGCCTGGAGCGCGCCGTCACCCAGGGCCACGCCGACGAGGACATGGCCGCCGCCTACTTCGCCAGCTTCGAGGACCAGCCGCCCGCCTGACCGGCACATCGGCCCCGGCCCCGGGCACAGGCACAGGCATGGGCATGGGCTCGGAGCCGGGCCACGCCTCCGACCCGGGGCGCGCCGCCGTACGCACCCGCGCGTGACGACGCCCGCCTCCGGGGTACGCCGCACGACGTGACCACGCCTGCTCCCGGGGGACGCCGCAGGCACCCGTGGCCACACCGACGCCCCGAGTGCGCCGGGTGCACGCGCGCCACCACCCGCCCGACTCACCGAGGAGAAGCCGATGTCCAAGCCGCCGCTGCCGCCCGAGGCCGTCGAACTGCTGAGCCGCCCCAACCCCTGCGTGATGGCGACCCTGCGCTCCGACGGCACCCCCGTGTCCACCCCCACCTGGTACGTGTGGGACGACAGCCGGGTCCTCATCAGCCTCGACGAGAGCCGGGTGCGACTCAAGCACCTGCGCCGCGACCCCCGCGTCACCCTGACCGTCCTGGACGGCGAGAACTGGTACACCCACGTCACCCTCATCGGCCGGGTCACCGGCTTCCACGACGACGAGGGCCTGGCCGACATCGACCGCATCTCCTCGCACTACACGGGCAACCCCTACCCGGACCGGGTCCGGCCCCGTGTCAGCGCCTGGATCGAGGTCGAGCGCTGGCACGGCTGGGGCGCGATGAAGGACAGCGACCAGCCGTCCACGTGACGCGGGCCGGGCCGTACTCTCACGCCGGTACGGCGCGGCCCGGCCACCACCCGCCCTCGGCACGCCCGCCGTGCGCGGCAGCCGGTCCGCGGGTCGCAGACCGGCACGATCGGGCCACGCCCGAACGCCGGAACGCGCGAGGAGCAGCCCGCACGCACGCGCGTACTCCCGGGGAGGTAGGCGCAGTGCCGCTGCACGTACGACGACTCCGCCCCCCTCCCGGCGG
This sequence comes from Streptomyces sp. NPDC051051, assembly GCF_040682975.1. Lineage (NCBI taxonomy): Bacteria > Bacillati > Actinomycetota > Actinomycetes > Kitasatosporales > Streptomycetaceae > Streptomyces > Streptomyces sp. NPDC051051. The sequence goes on along the minus strand of NZ_JBFBCB010000013.1, from coordinate 6,759 downwards.
GAGTCTCGACACATCACCGCAAGACCTACCTGGGAGATGACCCGCGATGCAGACCCTGGCGAACTGGGACGGCGGCCCCGGCCCGTGGATCCTGTTCCTCCCGCTCATCTGGGCCGTCGTCGTGATCGGCGTCGTGACCCTGCTGCGCCGCACCGTGCGGCCCGGCCACCGCGGTCCCTGGGCCGCCGCCTCCCGCCCCGCCGGCGACTCGCCGCTCGCGGTCCTCGGCCGCCGCTTCGCCTCCGGCGAGATCGACGAGGACGAGTACTGGCGTCGGCTGTCCGTCCTGGACGAGCAGTTCGGCGGCAACGCCGGCCGGTGACGGCCACGGCCACCATCCCGCGCAACGCCGCGCCCGGGCCACCGACGCCGTGCGGGCGCGGTCCGGGGGCCCCGACGGCGGTGCGCCCGACGCGAACCCGCCGTACGCGGACCGCCGTCACGCGACACCGCCGTACGCGGACCCGCCCCACGCGACCGCGCCGTACGCCGCGGATCGCCGGCGCACAACCCCGCCGTACGGCGGATTCACCCCATGGTGGAGGTGAGTCCGCCGTACGGCGAAGGGATCACCGCCCGGTCAGCCGACGACGGCCGGCCGGGCGGGAGCGTGTGCGGGGCCGAGGTCGTCGACCGTCACGACCTCGGGGAACAGCCGGTCCGCGACCAGCCGGCGCGGCGGCCGCGCGGACCGCTCCGGTGCCGCGACCGGCGCCGGAAGGGTGAACCAGACGACCTTCCCGGACTCGCCGTCCGGCCGGGCGCCCCAGTCCTCGCTGACCGCTGCCACCATGGCGAGCCCGCGCCCGCACGTGGCGAACGAGTCGACCACCTCGAGGTCGTCGACCACCGGAAGCCGGGGGTCGCGGTCGCGCACGGAGACCGTGAGCCGGTCGAGCAGCAGCTCCATCTCCACGGTGCACGTCTTGTCGGGCTGGGCGTGCAGGTGGACGTTGGTCAACAGCTCGGTCACACCGAGCGCCGCCCGGTCTATGAGGGGATCGAGACGCCAGTAGCGCAGTTGCGCCGATACGATTCTGCGGACCTGGCCTATCCGCGACGGCAGGGCTTGGAGCTCTACCGTGCAGTGCCTGCTTGGGTTGCTGATCACGGCTGCGACTCCCCGACGTGAGGTCCGGAAGAACACGGAGTTCGGATCGATCGGAGCAGTGCGTCTGCGCTAGGGCGGCCGCCTGCTTTCGTGGCCGGCGGGCTGGTTCGCAGCGTTATCGCCGGTAAACCCAGAGTGACGTGAGACCAGCGTGGCGCAAGGGGCGGAAGAGCGCAACTCGCGGTGTCCGTCCGGCCACTGCGGGTCGACCGCGCCGCTCCGCACCCGGCCCTTCAGTTCCCGCCTCCCGCAGCCCTGCGCACGGCCTCGATGAACCGGCGTGCCGCGGGCGGCCCCGGCTCGCCGGGTGCCGGGTCGTGGTCGCCCAGGGTCAGCAGGTACCGGTTGCCGTTCAGATCGGCCAGCGCCCGGTCCTCCGGGGCGAACCAGGGCCGGGAGGCGCGGACCGCCTGCACCGGCGCGCTGTCGATCTCGCTGCCGTAGCTGGTGAGCAACTCCAGCCTGCCGTCGTTGATCCGGACCTGTCCGGCCCGGGTGAGCGAGCGCAGTCGCTTCCCGATCCGCACGCCCGTCGCCGTGAACTCCGGCTCAGCCATCCCCGCCCCCTTGCGCGTGGGTGTGCCGGCCCGTGCTCCTGGGCGGGCCGGAAACCAGCTCGTGTCGTGATCCAGTGTGCGTCCCCCGTGCGGAACCTCGGCCCCGTCGGGTGCAGTCTGCCCGCGCGGGCCGTCGAGCACCAGTGCGCGCGGCACGCGGTCCGCAGCCACCCGGAGCACTCGCGGAATGCGCCCCCCGTCGGTGAACCCGCCGTCCCCAGGGCCTCCTTTGGGACGCTCAAAGATGCGTTTATGCAGGTGAGGAGCGTGTGGAAGGTGTCTATGATCGAGGCGTCGGCCGCGTGCGGCGCTGCCGGCGCCCCGCACGAAGGAGCCCGCCGTGACCACCCCCGAGCACCTGCGGACCGGCGCGACCCTCGACGTCGACCGCAGCGACACCGCCTTCCGCGGCTGGCTGAAAGAAGCCGTCCGCAAGGTCCAGGCCGACGCCAACCGCTCCGCCGACACCCACCTGCTGCGCTTCCCGCTGCCGGAGCGGTGGGGCATCGACCTCTATCTGAAGGACGAGTCGACCCACCCCACCGGCAGCCTCAAGCACCGGCTCGCCCGCTCCCTCTTCCTCTACGCCCTGTGCAATGGCTGGATCAGGCCGGACCGCCCGGTGATCGAGGCGTCCAGCGGCTCGACAGCCGTCTCCGAGGCCTACTTCGCCAAGCTGATCGGTGTGCCCTTCATCGCCGTCATGCCCCGCACGACGAGCGCCGAGAAGATCCGCCTGATCCAGTTCCACGGCGGACAGTGCCACTTCGTGGACGACTCGCGGAAGATGTACGAGGAGTCCGCCCGCCTCGCGGCCGACACCGGCGGCCACTACATGGACCAGTTCACCTACGCCGAGCGGGCCACGGACTGGCGCGGCAACAACAACATCGCCGAATCCATCTTCCGCCAGCTGGAGTTGGAGCGGTTCCCGGAGCCCGCCTGGATCGTCGCCACGGCCGGCACCGGCGGCACCTCCGCGACCCTCGCCCGCTACGTCCACTACACCCAGCACGACACCCGCATCTGCGTCGCCGACCCCGAGAACTCCTGCTTCTTCGAGGGCTGGACCACCGGCGATCCGGACGTCACCTGCGACTGCGGCTCACGCATCGAGGGCATCGGGCGGCCCCGCATGGAGCCGAGCTTCGTGCCCGGCGCCGTCGACCGCATGATGAAGGTCCCGGACGCCGCCAGCGTCGCCGCCGTCCGCGCCCTGGAACGCGTCATCGGCCGCAAGGCGGGCGGCTCGACGGGCACCGGCCTGTGGAGCGCGCTGAAGATCGTCGCCGAGATGGTGGCCGAGGGCCGACAGGGCAGTGTGGTCACCCTGTTGTGCGACCCGGGTGACCGCTATCTCGACAAGTACTACTCCGACGCCTGGCTCGCCGAACAGGGCCTGGACATCGGCCCGTACAGCGCGGCGATCGACTCCCTGCTGGCGACGGGGGTGTGGCCGGACTGAGGCGCACGGGGCCCGTCCGCCGCCCCGACCGGCGTCCCGTCAGACGTCCGCTTCCGCGACGGCCTCACCGGCGACCACCAGCCGCCGCAGATGCTCGGAGATCTCCGCGCGGACCGCGCCCGGCAACCCGGCGTCCGTCACCAGCGTGTCCACCTGCTCCAGCGCCGCGAAGGAGCTCAGGCCCACCACACCCCACTTGGTGTGGTCGGCGACCACCACGACCCGGCGCGCCGACTGCACCAGGCGTCGGTTGGTCTCGGCCTCCGCCAGGTTCGGCGTGGACAGACCGGCCTCGGCCGATATCCCGTGCACACCGAGGAACAGCACGTCGAAGTGGAGCGCCGCGATGGCCTGATCGGCGACCGGCCCCACCAGCGAGTCGGACGGCGTGCGCACGCCGCCGGTCAGCACGACCGTCGCCGCGCCCTGCCGGGGACCCGAGGTGCGCTGCGCCATGTGGAAGACGTCCGCCACGCGCACCGAGTTGGTCACCACCGTCAGATCCGGCACGTCCACCAGATGGTGGGCCAGCGCGTACGTCGTCGTCCCGCCCGACAGCGCGATCGCGCTGCCCGGCGCGACCAGCTCGGCCGCGGCCCGCGCGATGTCCTCCTTGGCGCTCAGCTCCAGACCCGACTTGGCCTCGAAACCGGGCTCGTGGGTGCTCGCCTCCACGATCGGCACCGCACCGCCGTGCACCTTCTCCAGGACGCCCTGACGGGACAGCGCGTCGAGGTCGCGGCGCACCGTCATGTCCGACACGCCGAGCTTGCGGGTCAACTCGTTGACCCGGACACCACCCCGGCGCCGGACCTCGTCGAGGATCAGGGCGCGCCGCTGCTCCGCGAGGAGGTTCTGATTCTCACTCACGTACGCTCCGGTCCTCTCGACTCAAGCCGACCCACTCCGTCCGGCACGCCCGCGCACCTGCCCCGACAAGGACATTCTGCCGGTCGGCGGCCGTGCGGGCGTCCCATCCTCGCACGGGCCACCACCGGCCGTGCCACCCCCCGCCCGTCGCGGGCATGTCACAACCACGACACCCGTCGGTCCCGATCCCCACACGGAACGGGGATATTCGGTGACAACGCGTGCGCACGCGCCGCGCAGCGGCGATCCTTGTGCCGCACGCACACGGAACGACAGCGCGTCACGGGGGAAGTGCGAGAACAGTGGAACGTGCGCAGGAACGAGCCTCGACCGGCCCGGCGGCCTCGGCCGCCCTGGAACTCCTGGTCCACGGCGTGGGCGGAGCCACGCCCGAGAAGATGCTGAACGATCCGCGCACCGTGCGGATCACCGGCGACGACACGGCCGCCGTGTACCGGCGCGAGGGCGACGTGGACGCCGAGAACGCGACGACCGGCGGACCGGGGGACCGGCCGGTCCCCGAGGCCTACGTCTGGTCCAACCTCACCTCCGGCAACGGCACCCGCGCCCTGTGGCTCCTGCTGCTGCCGTTCATGGTCGTCAACCTCGCCCACTGGATGCGCCCCGCCGCCCGGCAACGCACCCGCGCGGTCCGCCTGTACGGACTGCTGGTGCGGCTCACCGGCCTGACCCTGACGATCCTGCTCGTCGCCGCCGCCTGCGAGGTCGCCCTGGACCTGACGGCCTGGCAGTGCGCGGGCACCCGCGCGTGCGCCGAACGGCACACCTGGCTGGGCTTCCTGTCCCCGACCGTGTCCGGCGGCGGCTGGTGGAGCCTGCCCGGCCGCCGCCTCGCCCTCGCGGCCCTCGTCCCGACCGCCCTCACCGTCCTGCTCTGGTACCTGTCCCACCGCACCTGGCGGGCGTACGAGTCCCAGGAGCCGCCGAACGCCCGGACCGAACCCGAGGACGCGCTCGGCGACACCGCCCTCGGCCGCCCCGGCTTCTGGTACGGGCGCCGTCTGGTCGCCCGGCTGCGCGCGGCCCACACCGCGGCCGGCCTGCTCACGGTGGCCGCCGCCGTCGGCACCGCCGCCGCCCGCCAGGACCGCGCGCCCGGCGGTCCCGCGCTGCTCGACGCCCTCGGCCGGCTCCTGGAGGCCGCCCTGGCCGCCGGCGCGCTCGCCACCGTCTGGGTGGTGTGCCGCCGGGGCCGCAGCGAGCACCGCCTGGACCGCCGCCTCGACGCCCACCTCGTACGGCGGCTGCCGCTGGCCGCCCTCGCCCTGCTCGCCCTCACCTTCGTGTACGCCGGGTGGGAACGACCCGCGTGGCGGTCCGCAGGCCGTCTGCCGGGGGACGTCACCTTCGGCGGCATCGCCCTCGTCCAGGGCGCGCTGGTGATCGCCCTCGCGGTCGTCGCCTCGGTCCTGTACCGCGGGGCCGGGAGCGACCCGCAAGGCCGTGCCGCCCTGAAAGGCCTGGGCGGCCCCGCCGTCGCGATGCTCGCCTGCGCCCTCGGCAGCGTGATGTCCGGCGGAGTGTCCCAGCGCGTCTCGGACTGGCTGGACGGCACCGGCACCTTCCTCGCCGGACCGCCGGTGCTGCTGACCTGGCAGGCGTCCGTGATCCCGGCACTGCTCATCGTGCTGCTCGCCCTGTGCGGCCTGCTCGCCCGGGGGGCCGTGCGGCTGTCCCGCGCCGAGCGGGACGCGGTGGCCCGCGAGTACGGCGTCCACCCCGGCGACCCGGCCCGCACCCAGCGCATCGCCCGCGCCCGTGCCATGGCCACGCTCACCGACCGGGCCCCGCTCCTCGTCGCCGTCACCTCCACCGCGACCCTGCTGCTCGGCGCCGGCGCCCTCGTCGGCGCCCTCGCCACCGGCCGGACCCCCGACCGGGCCGCCGAGCACGCGCACCCCCTCGTCCACGGCGCGGCCCAGACCGGTCAGGCACTCGGTTCCTGGCTGATAGGGCTCGGCTTCCTACTCTTCGTCACCTGGGGCCGGCGTGCCTACAAGGACGCCTCCGCGCGCCGCACCATCGGCATCCTCTGGGACGTCGGCACCTTCTGGCCGCGCGCCGCGCACCCCTTCTCCCCTCCCTGTTACGCCGAGCGGGCGGTTCCCGACCTGACCTGGCGCATGGCCACCTGGACCCGCGCCACCGGCGGACGCCTGGTGATCTCCGGCCACTCCCAGGGCAGCGTCCTCGCCGCCGCCGCGGCCTGGCAACTGAGCCCCGCCGACCGCGGCCGCGTCGCCCTCCTGACCTACGGCTCCCCGATCGAGCGCCTCTACGGGCGCTGGTTCCCGGCCCACTTCGGCCCCGCCGCGCTGAACGCCCTGCACGAGGACATCGACTGCTGGCGCAACCTCCACCGCCCCACCGACCCGATCGGCGGCCCGGTCCGGTTGTCCGGCGACGACTGCGGCCCCGAGGTCGACCGCGCCGCCCTCGCCGACCCCCTGGCCTACGGCCGCACCGACGCCCACCCCCTGCCCTCACCGATCCTGGGCCACTCCGACTACCAGGCGGACCCGGCCTTCGCCGAGGAACGCGAACGCCTGCTGTCCCGCCTGCGCCCGGACCTCCCGGCCCAGCGCGCACAGGCGTCGGCGGACGGCTAGGGCCTCTCGTCGGGATCATGCCGGGCTCGCGGGCCGCCCTCTGCTACCAGACCGCGCGGCTCCTCGACGCCGACCCGTTCGTCCTGCTCCTGCTGCGCGGCCGGGGCGAACGCGAACTGCTCGACA